>DASXLC010000099.1:0-58812 GCA_036496445.1 Pseudolabrys sp.
TCGACGCGCGGTCGCGCCGCATATTTACGAGAGTGCCGACGAGGCGCGCGCCCATCTCCGTGAGCAGAACGACAGCGTCACATTAGACAAGGCAAGAATCCGGGCATGAACAAACAGATCAAGCATAGCATTGACGCGGCACTTAATGCGAAGGCTGAGGCCGGAGCAAAGAAACCGGACGCGTCCTCAGAAATATCAGCCGCGGCGGCCATCGACACGCTGGCCGACATTGCCAAACGCAGCATCAATCTTTTTCGAATCTACACCGAACGGGTCAAGAGCGACGACGGTTATCAGGTGATGGACCCCCGGACCGTCGCCTCCACGTTTCAAGAGTTCTTCCAGAAGGCTGCCATAGACTCGGGATCGATGGTCAAGCAGCAATGCGAACTTTGGGCCGATTTGGGGTTGCTCTGGCAACGCACGGCAGCCCGCGTTCTTTCAAATACTCCGGTCGAGCCGGTCATCGAGCCGGCGAAGCAAGACAAGCGGTTCAAGAACGAACTCTGGGTACAAAATCCGTTCTTTGACCATGCAAAGCAATGGTATCTGCTGTGGTCGCGATTTTTTGAGTCGTCCGTTCATGCCGTCAATGGCATCGATCCACACACCCAGCACAAGACAGAATTCTTTACACGCCAGTTTGTCAGTGCGTTGTCACCCACTAACTTTGTCATGACCAACCCGGCTGTCCTTAGTGCGACGATCGAGGCGCGTGGTGAGAATCTGCTCAAGGGGCTCAGGAATCTGGTCGAAGATCTTGAACGCGGGGGCGGACGGCTAAGTCTGAAGATGAGCGATGTTGAGGCTTTTCACTTTGGCGAAAACATAGCGAACACGCCAGGGAAAGTCGTCTTCCAGAATGATCTTATACAGCTCATTCAGTACGAGCCTTCGACGACGGCCGTGCAACGTCGTCCCCTGCTCATCGTGCCGCCGTGGATCAACAAGTTCTATATTTTGGATCTCAAGCCCAAAAACTCGTTCATCAAGTGGTGCGTCGATCAAGGTCAGACGGTTTTTGTCATCTCGTGGATCAACCCCGGCGCCGAGCTCGCCGGCAAACAGTTTTCGGATTATCTGCTTGAAGGGCCCCTTGCGGCGATCGAAGCCATCAAACGGGCGACCGGAGAGGACAAGATCAACGCCCTTGGATACTGCATCGGCGGGACCCTGGTTGCGAGCGCCCTCGCCTATCTGGCAGCTACAAACAACAAACGCATAGCCGCTGCCACGTTGCTCACGACACTCCTCGACTTTGCCGATGTCGGTGATATTTCGGTGTTCATTGACGAACCTCAGTTACAGCTCGCAGACGAACACATGCATCGTCTCGGCTACCTTGAAGGTCGCCACATGGCCGAGGCTTTCAATCTCATGCGTGAAAATGATCTGATCTGGTTCTTCGTCGTAAACAACTATCTGTTGGGCCGAAGTCCGGCCGCGTTCGACATTCTGTACTGGAATTCCGATGCGACGCGCATGCCGGCGACGATGCAGTCATACTATCTCCGCAATATGTATCACCGGAACGTGCTGAAGGACGCCGGCGCACTTATGCTCGCCAACGTGCCCATCGATCTGCGGAAGATCGATGTTCCTCTCTATTTTCTGTCGACTCGCGAGGATCATATTGCGCCGTGGCGCTCGACCTATGCAGGTACGCAATTGGTGTCGGGACCTGTCCGCTTTGTCCTCGGCGCGTCCGGCCACGTAGCCGGCGTGATCAATCCGCCATCCGCGAACAAGTATGGCTACTGGGTCAATGATACCTTGTCACCGGGGCCCGATACCTGGCTCAACGCTGCAACATATCACCAAGGGTCATGGTGGACCGATTGGGCAGCGTGGCTTGCGAGTCACGGTGGTGGTGAACAGGTTTCGGCCCGCGAACCAGGCTGCGGCAAACTCGCGGCAATTGAGAATGCCCCTGGCTCGTACGTCAAGGTGCGTGCCGCCACGGCGGGCTGAGGTCTAATCGACCTCGCCCGGGTCGCTCCCTCCCGCATCAGGGATTGGCGACCCGCTTGTACGCATCCCAGGCGGCCCGACTGGCCTGATCAAAAGCCGCGCGCGATTCTGCCAATGCGCCATTCAGAGCGGCCCACGATTCCGTACCTGCGCGGTTCAATTCCTGCAAATTTGCTTCCGCCTTCGAGGCGTCAGCTTTCATCCGCGTCAAGGCAACATCGATGTCGGAGCGCCTGTCCACGGCTAACGTTGCCGCAGCACTATGAATCTTTTCCGCCGCTTCGCGCCAGGCTTTTAATTGAGCGGCGGCTGCATTCTGGAACATCGTCTGAGGTTGCCGGATCTGCTTGCCAAAGGTTTCGACATATTTTTTGACTTCTGTCTCGAAGCCGTTCCACGTGCCTTCCAGGTGGCTTTTGGC
Organism: Pseudolabrys sp.; assembly: GCA_036496445.1. Lineage (GTDB taxonomy): Bacteria > Pseudomonadota > Alphaproteobacteria > Rhizobiales > Xanthobacteraceae > Pseudolabrys. The sequence goes on from DASXLC010000099.1 coordinate 2,393, forward strand.
GCCTAGCCAGGCTGCCTCGCCTGCATCCGCGTGTTTCCTGGCAGCTTCCTGAAATTCGTCGCGTTTTTTGTGCAGGTCGGAAATCATTTGATTGGCTCTCACGCGCGAATCGGCCTGAACTTCGCCGGCTTTCGCTTCGAGCGATGCCAATATGGCATCCATTTCGTCGATCCGCTCTTTGGCCCAGTTGAAATAGAAATGCATGGTGCTCTGCGCGGGCATGATCACCTCCATTTTTGCAAACCTATGAGCAAGCCCGGGTGGCCTGGATTGTCTTTGACGTATGTCAAATCCAGTGAGGGTCTGATCGCGAGCACGCGACATGCACCGCTCACGTCCTGCTCTATCACTTGCTGAAAAAGCGCGCTGTGGCCAAACCCATTGCCAGGGCGCCGACAATGAAGGCGCACGAAGCCGATGCCTGAAGCGCGTCGAGCATTTTACCGCGGTTGAACAAGACGATCATCTCGAATGCGTACAAGCCCGGCATCATGATAATGGTCGGCGCCACAATCATCGCCATGCGCGGTATGCTGAAACGCTGGTCGGCTACTACCGCCACAAGTCCGATGGCCAGTGCGGCCAAATATGATGCCGGAGCGAGCATCATGCCTATGTCATTCAAGACCAAGCGCAGACTGTTTGCTCCCAGAGCCAAAATACCCGCCGCCAAAATCGTCTGTGGTGAGCTGCTGAACAGCATTGCGAAGGCGCCGCCTGCGACAAAGCTTGCGATGGCTCTCAGCAGGAGCTTCTGAGGATATGCAAGTTCAAGCGACGGCTGCCGCGACAGGTCAATTCCGGCGGCTTCGACAACGATGCTAAGCCCAAATGCGACCGCGAGCAGAATCATCACGCCGTATGCCAGCCTGCTCATGGCCGCGACGGTTTGGTATTGCAGCAAGTCGAACAGCCCTGCGACCAGGGGGAACCCGGGAATCAAAAACAGCACGGAGGCGATGAAACCGGCCGGATAGTGCGCGAACCCGAAGCCGGCGTAACGTGCGAGCGCTGCCGCCAGAACGTATATCCCCGACGCCACAATGGCAGACAATGCCGCCGCACCATATTGGTTGAGCTGACGGTGCGACATCAACAGTCGCAACCACTGGCCGATCCCGCCGCCGATTGCCGCTGCAATCATTTCCCGTGTGGCGGCGCCATTGAGAAACGCAAAGCCGGCGCTAGCCGCACCGACAGCTGTCGCAATCGTCACGGTGGAATATCGAGGCGCCGTGGACTCGATCTTCGCAAGTCTGGCCGCGATATCGCGCGGCATATCTCCGGGTCCCACGGTCCTTGCAAGTTGCTCCAGCTCGGCAATACGCCAGGCGTTGATCCCTGGCGGCCCGATCTCGCGCATTGTTGTGACCCATTCACCTGAGCGGCGAACACTAACCGTAATGCTGTCGAGTGAGAGGCTTACCGCTACAGCAGCAAAACCCATTTGGCGGGCAATGACGTCGATCCATTCGCGCGTCCGGGTCGCGGTATTTCCCGCGCGCAACATCAGTGCGCCGAACCACATCAATACACCCACGGCGTCGCCGGTTTCCTCGGAAGGCCCGCTGTCCTTGGTGTCGAGATATGAAGTCACGTTCGTTTGTGAGGTCGACGACACGACAGGTAGTTCCAGTCCTTGAATTGCTCACAGAGGTGGCGGCCAACACGGTTAGAGATCAATTGGCCTTTGGGGCACATCCAAGCGTGGAACAATTCTGATTTGCTCAGCTCCATCTCGCGGGAGTATCGTTAAAAGACTAAGGAGGGACCCCATGAAGATTGGTGAGTTTCTCAAGCACTCGCGTCAGCGGCTTGTGACGTGCCGACCGGACGATACGCTGGCAGATGTCGCCAAGCTGCTTTATGCGCATGGCATTGGCGCGATGCCCGTCTGCGAAACAGGGCAGCACATGATCGGCATCATCTCTGAACGCGACCTCGTTCGGGTCTTTGCAAGAACCGACTTGGGCGAACTGCAATACATGCGGGCCCGCGACGTCATGACGACACGGGTTGTGACCTGTGGGCCGGATGACACCATGCGGGGTGCGCAGGAGCTGATGAGAATCAACCACTTCCGCCACCTTCCCGTGGTCGATGGCGGACACGTGCAGGGAATGCTTTCGCTTCGCGACACGTTAGCGCTGCGTCTGCAGGAATCGGAGGACGAAATGAAAGTCCTCCGCGACGTCGTCGTTGCGGCGCGCCATTGATCGCGGCTCGTTGGGATGAGTACGCGTACGTCAGCCTATCATCGAGGCTGGCCCGTGGAAATTTGTTCACCTGTCGACGCTTCGTTTCCTTTTATCCAGGCGATCAGAAGCTCCCAGATGACTGCCAGCACAATCGGTCCAAGAAAAAGTCCCGTGATCCCATAAGCGAGGGTGCCGCCGATGACACCGACCAAAATGACCAGCATCGGGGTTTTCAGCCCGCGGCCCATGACGATAGGCCTCAATACATTGTCGAGCAGATTGACCGGCACCATGTACACCGTGAACAGCAGAGCCGACGTGGTGTCGAGCAGCGTCCAACTCCAGATGATGACCGGGATCAGGATGACCGATGGCCCAATCTGAATAATTCCGAAAATCAGTACGGCAAATGTGATCAGGCTTGCTTGTGGAATGCCGGCGGCCATCAGCCCTATTCCGGCGAGCAAAGCCTGAAGGACTGAAATGCCGATGACACCGCGTGAGACAGCCCGGATGGTTGCCGCCGCCTGATCGGCGAACTCCTCGCCCCGCGCCGGATTGAGACGGCGAGCAAATCTTTTGACGGTATCCGCTATCGCGGGCGCCGGCGAAAACAGAAATCCCGCGATGATGATGGAGACGAGGAATTTGATGATGCCCAGGCCGGTATCCGCGCCGATACGAAGCAGCCTGCTGCCGAGTGGCTTCAGCTGAGGAATGATCTTGGCGAGGGCAGCACTGAAGTTGGTCGATGCCAACTCCCAGAATTGATAGATAGGCTCGCCGATCAATGGCCACTCCTTCACGGAGTTCGACGGCGGCGGTATTGTCAGCATCGAAGGGTCGAGCTGGTCGGAAATCACTCGCAAACTGTCGATCAAACCCAGGGCAAGCCAGGTTGCGGGCCCGATGACGATCAGCAGACTTAAAACAGTCGTCAGCGCTGCCGCCAATCGGCGGCGTCCTCCGAGGCGAGACGAAATCCACGCAAAAACGGGATAGAGAGCAACGGCCAGCACCGCGCTCCAGATCACTATTGAAATGAAGGGCTCGACAAGAAGAAAAGACCAGTAGAGCAGAAGGGCAAGAACTCCTAGCCGGATCGCCAGTTCTACGATTGTGGTGGTCTGATCGGAGCCGGATAGTTTTTTGCGATCGGGGGCCACTGATTCATCCAGATCCGTTTTGTTCCGTATCTCCGGAATCAGCACTTTTAGCACGACTGCAATGGGTTCGCGCGAAATCAGCAGCTTCCCAGTACCAGCCGGGGCAAGGCCAATTCATTGATAAAGATCAAAACACGAGATTGGTGGGCGGGCTTAAGCTACTTCTCCTCCGCATACTGCTGTCGGGCCTTGACCCAAACCGCTATGAGCCATCTGATACGCGAATGCGGGACGCCGGCGAGGACAGACTGTCGCACGCCGGGATGAGTGGTTGTTCTCGCCGACTGGAGTTGGTGCATGGCTGATTCAATTCATCCGGCTGCGTCTCAACATATGCCGTCATTCATCACCGCGCCGGGCGAGACGGACGTGCTCATGGTCGTCATGGGTGTAATCCTCGCACTTGCGGTCTTGGGGTTCGGGATTGTGTTCCTTCGCCTGCACACCCTTCCGGAGCGAATGGCGCATAAATCGCAAAAGATTCAGTTCGAGATTGTCGCTGTTTTGGGGTTAATTGCGCTCTTCACGCACATGCATATTTTCTGGGTGGCCGGTCTCCTTCTGGCGCTGATCGACTTTCCTGACTTTGGTACGTCGCTCAAGCGGATCGCGGGCTCAGCTGAAAAAGTTGCGGGCCTGAAGCCTGGTGAAGGACTGACCGACTTACCTGACGAGGTCGTCGTTGGAGCCGAACGAAGTCATGAAACGAGAGCTTCGCCAGAGACGTATGGAGCCGGGCAAGATGATAGCGCAGCAGTAGCGCGAACAAGACTCGCTCCGGCAAAGCGGAAGGAGCTCGGCCATGCTTGAGCTTCTTCTTTGCTCGCTGCTGACCATTTTGCCTGACTATCTCTACCGCCGATATGTCCAGGGCCGGCGGCTCGGCAAAGAGATCACTTTTTACTCGGTGTGGTTCGAGCTGCGATGGGGCATTTCGGCGTGCCTGATCCTCACCGTGAGCCTGATCACCGTGATTTTTTACAACCATCCGTCAACGTCCAACGTTACGCTTTTCTTCAGAACGGTCCCTATCCTTCCCGAAACCAACGGGCGGGTCGCGGAGATCTTCATCGGCAACAGCGGCACCATCGCCAAGGGCGCGCCGATCTTCAGGCTGGACAATTCGAAACAGGAGGCTGCGGTCGAGACTGCCCGGCGCAAGATTGCCGAGGTCGAGGCGCAAATGGCCGTTACGCGAGCGGACATCGCAAAGGCCGAAGGTCAGCTTAAGGAAGCAGAGAGCACGCACCAGCAGACCGTGGACGAATTGGAGGCAAAGCAGGAGCTGTACAAGCGCAATCCGGGCAACGTCCCCTTCCGCGAAATCGAAAGATTGCAGGTCCGTGCTCAGGGAAATCTCGCCGCAATCGCTGCCGCGACTGCCGCGAAGCAGAGCATCGAGATACGGATCGCAACGCTGCTGCCCGCCGAGAAGGCGAGTGCCGAATCCGCGTTGAACCAGGCGCAGGTCGAGCTCGACAAGACGGTCGTCCGTGCCGGCGTGAGCGGCCGCGTCGAACAGTTTCTCCTGCGGGTCGGTGACGTCGTCAACCCATTGATGCGGCCGGCCGGGATTCTGATCCCTGACGGCGCAGGTCAGCAAAGTCTCCAGGCCGGCTTCGGGCAGATCGAAGCCCAGATCATGAAGGTTGGAATGGTCGCTGAGGTCACCTGCGTTTCCAAGCCCTGGACAGTTATTCCCATGGTGGTCACCGCTGTGCAGGACTACATCGCCGCAGGTCAATTCCGCGGCGGCGAGCAACTGCTTGAAGCACAGCAAGTGACGCGCCCGGGCACGCTGCTCGTTTTTCTCGAGCCTCTCTACAAAGGCGGGCTCGAAGGCGTTACGCCGGGCAGCAGCTGCATCGCCAACGCCTATTCCAACAATCATGACGTGATTGCGTCAAAAGATACCGGCACCGTCCGGGGCATTCTGCTTCATGGTGTGGACGCCCTCGCCCTTGTTCACGCGCTTATCTTGCGGTTGCAGGCATTGGTACTTCCATTCCAGACGCTGGTTTTCAGCGGACACTAGCGTATGTCGGCTGCGTTCGGCGCCTATGTCGCGCACGGCGATTCAATCGCGACTCTGAGGCGCTTATGGGCGAAACCGTAACGTTCAAATAAGGGCCATAAGCGGACATCCACATTCATTCAGTTTGCGGGCAGAGAGCAGGAGCGCTCCCCGATTTTGATCTTTGTCAAAAGAGTTTTGAGCCACCGTGTTTGAGTAGTTTTTTAACGAAACGTGGTCGGGAGGCACTCATGCTCAATTTCTATCGTTCAACACGATTTTGGGCCGCGACTATGGTGGCGGCGATCATGCTGATCGGCACTCTGGCGCAGTCCTATGCAGCGACAGGCTCAGTACGTTTTCATATCGTCAAGGCCGGGTTCATCGTGGGCGTCGGCGGCGGCTCCGGCACTTTGAATTTCAAGGGCAGGACTTACCGGCTGAGCGTCGGGGGTATCAATGTCGGCACCATTGGAGCGTCAGCGGTGGACCTGGCTGGTACCGCTCACAATCTCCGAACTGCGGCCGACATCGTTGGTACGTATACACAGGGCTCTGCGGCGCTCGCAATTGTGGGTGGCGGAAGAGTGGCGACGCTTCAGAACGCCAACGGCGTTGTTATAAAGGTGCGCGGACCAGCGGTTGGTCTTGAAGCCTCTCTTAGTTTGAGTGGGATAACGATATCCATGCAATAGCAGCCTAGAAACCAGCAGGTGATGGATCGCTTACCATGGCTGAAACAACCAAACTTTCCGTCGGCCAGGCACTCGAGAAGCTGCGCGGCAAAGACGCGCCGAAAGCCAAGATGGCCCAGCTTGATGAGAAAATTGACGCGCTCGACAAAGAGACACAGCGCTTGAGAGCTGCAAGACGCCGCCTGGAGCGGGACCAGCGATCAGGTTCGACGAAAACAGATTGAGAGGTTGCGCTTAATAGATAGGCCGACCCATAGCGTTCGCTTTGGGTCACAAGCGGACATTGCTATTTCAACTATTCTTCGATCTGCGCTTCAGCTTTGTCTTGCGCCTTGCTGGCAGCGCGACAGCGATGCGTTACCAATAGACGGAATAAATCAGCCAAGTTATCCCGGCGCCGGCAATCAGCCAGCCAACAGTAACCCCAACCAGTGCAAGCTTGTCGCGGCGTGTGATCATGCTCATTTCAAGCCCTCAATCCGCAAATGAACCTTGTGCGCTGGATCTCATAGACGACAAGAAACAGCGCACATTCATGAGCTCGAGCGGCGTGTCTGCCAGGGACCATGCCCGAACACTCAGCGACAACCCGCTTTATCGTTCAAAACGCACCAAGGTCTTTCGCAATACCTCAAAAATAACCGCGGTCGACCACCCGAATAGCAACACTCCATTCATCGCCGTTATGGGCCCGAGCAAACGCCAACGGTCCACCGGAACAACGTCGCCGTAGCCGAGTGTTGTGTAGTTTACGAAGGCAAAATAAACGAGATTGGCAGCCGGAGGTGCGGCATCGACTATCGAATACGCCAACGACCAGACGATCACCTCAAGTGCGTGCGCGAGCATCAAGACCGACACGGTCGGAATCATGACCGCGATCAGAAAAAGAGCGGATTGGGATTTATTCGCGGCACCCGCAGATTGCGCGACCCTAATCACAATTGTCATTACCAGCGCGTGGAGCGCAATGTTGATCAGACTGATAGTGCCGCCGAACAAGAGTTGTCTTAGCATGTCTCCTCAAATGCGCCCCAGAAATGCCGATCTTTAGCTTGTAGCCCTTTTCACTGAACATGAGGTGGCAATAGGTAAAGCGTCATCCCGAAAATCATGTATACGGTCACGACCAGCGCTCCGATGAACCATGCCGAGCGGCCGGTATTTGTCACCAGCGAAGCGGTCATCGTTGCGATGACCATCATCGCTACAACCCCTCGCCCGAATTGCAAATCCATCGGCGCTGGGCCAATTACGTAGCTGAGAAGAACAAGCACCGGCGCGACAAACAGTGCAATTTGGACGGCGCTTCCCAGCGCTATGCCCACACTCAAGTCCAGCCTGTCCTTGCGCGCGGCGGATAGCGCCGAAACCATCTCGGCAGCACCACCTACCAGAGCCACGATGATGAAACCGACGAATGCGGGGGACAGCCCGAGCGAGGTTGATGCCTGCTGGACAGACTCAACGAAAATCTCGCTGACAAAAGCGACCAGTACTGTGACGCCCGCCAACGTCGCCAACGCTAGACCGAGCGGCCACTCTGCCTCGTCTGTCTCCGCATGGCGCACAGCAGAGAAAACTTCGCGATGTGTCCCCAGTGAAAAGAAAAGGCCTAGTCCATACGTGACGATGAGCAGAACAGACAGCCCTGCACTTAGAGTTTGCGTGGACTTTACAGAGGCTGTAGTTGCGTCAGCATCGGCGAGCACCGATGGAACGAGCATCGCGATAGTCGCCACGAAAAGCAGACCGGCCTGCAGCCGCGCGGCGTTTCGATTGTATTCCTGCATATGATGGGTCAAGCCACCAACCAGAAATGATGCGCCCAACATGAACAATGCATTGGTAACAATTGCTCCCGCAATCGAAGCCTTCACAAGCACATACTGCCCTGCTTGCAACGCAGCCAGAGCGATAAGCAATTCAGTCAGATTTCCCAGGGTCGCGTTGAGCAACCCCCCAATCGTGTCGCCCGTCTTGGCGGCCACGGACTCAGTGGCACGGCTGAGCAAGGCTGCCAACGGGACGATCGCTGCGACGGAAAGTAGAAACAGAAGCGTATGCGCTTCGGGCTTTATTATCTGTGTAGCCAGGACCACAGGCACGAGAACCAGTAGCCACAGCAATGGATTGTGCCGAATTTCCTTGAGCAGGGGCGTCATGAGACGTCTCCTCCCTCCACGAAGTCAATCGAGAAAGCGGACATGCCCGGCCTATGGGGGCTGAAACTCATAGGTGACGAAAAACACGATGATGAACAAAACGAGCCCAATGCCCACAACACGCTCTGTCTGGTTGTTTGGGTCCTTCATTGCCCTTGCCCAAAAACGCCTATGAAGCCGTCGTACGGTCTAGTTCAATAACGGTCTTTTTCGCCTCGCACGCGGCGCATTCAAAGTGACATTCCATCAGGCCAGCTCGGCGCCCAACACCGTTTGGTCGCATCGGGGTGTCACAAGCAGGACAAAATGGCATCTTGGGAAGGCCGCTTAGCCTTGCAACGATACCAGCGAGACGCTCGGCATGTTCGCAAGACGCGGCGCGACGAAGGCACCGCGCTTCGGTTTCCAAATAAACTTTACGGACTTCAGCGCTTGACGCCTTAGCGGCCCGCGCGTTGGCTATGCGTGCTTTCTTGTAGTAGTAGCCTGCATTTTTATCGGCGGTTTTGACCACGGCACCTACGCCCCGCGAAGGGTCCGGCCCAAGTCCGACCCAAGTCATCCGGTCCACCCTCAGGGAGTAGAGGGCGCGCGCTTTGGACCGATGTCTAAAATGCAGGCGTGGCTTAATCGAGCATTGATATAGGTCAATAGTTCGCTGGTTTGTCCATCAAGCGCGAAAACGAGTGGTCGTTTCGTGCAATCAATTTTCGAGGCGATGACCGCGCGATCACTGAATATATATTCTTCACGCCGCTGCGCCGGCGGACCGGGCCGCATCACGCTGAACGCGGCGCCCCGTAATTGATTTCGATCTGAAACAGGAATGCCCTGGACCTGAGGTCCTCGAGATAGGCAATCTCATGTTTCAGCATTTCGATCTCATGACGGTCAACGTCGATATCGCCGACGGCGATCCGCGCGTCGGATTCCAGCTTTTCCAGGAATTGTCGGAGGCGAGTGAGATCCGCCTCAGTGGGCGCCTTGACCATGCCCTAATGGTATCGCGCCACAGCCGTGCGAAAAGTGGTTTTCCACCACAAAGTCAGTAGTTCACTCTTTTTTATAAAACGCTGATCGGGTCGCCGCTTCCGCTAATCCCAGGGGAATTCGATCGAAAGTAACGGGCCGCCCCAGGTCCGGCATTGACGTTGGCAATAACGGTCGCATCTGTCCGTCAGCTTGAGGCAACGGCCCTGCGGGTCTTCCTTGAGGCAGCCGGCCAATCCCCAGGCGCAATAGGAGCCGCATTCGGACCAGCAGGCACCGGAGGCCCAAACCGCCTCCGCCCGCCTGCTGTGCGGGAATGGCAGATCAGGACCATGCGCATTGTAGCGCCACGACGGCGCCTTTCCGTCGACGGCAGCGGCCGGGACGGCAGCCATCAAAATGCCGATAAACAAGAGCCCTAAGAGGATGCCTGCTCGTTTCATGAATCAACCCGACGTGGAGCGACACGATAGCGCCGGCAGGGCCTCTTCGCCACCGCCCATCCGGCGAGTTGTGGGAACTTGCGTGCAATCGGTCCGGCTGACATTTTGTGACAGGGTGTCTGGAGGAATTCGGTTGTGAGTAGCGGCGCAAGGCAACAGGCCAATCACGAACAAGATCCAGCGCAAAAATTCGGGACCGCCGGCATCAAACCGATGGACCGGCCGAGCCTGGTCACACGCTTTTTCATGTCCATTGTGGCATGGGCTGAACAACTCAATCTTGCTTTGAGCAAAGTCGGCAACCCGTCGATCTACGACAACAAACTATTTCCCTGGACTCGTTCGATCGAAAATGAATGGCACGCGATCCGCGCCGAGCTCGACCATGTGCTTACGCGAAAGGAAGAGCTGCCTGCCTTCCATGAATTGGCGAGCGACGTCGAAACAATCAGCCGTGATCGCGGCTGGAAGAGCTTCCTTCTTGCGGGGTACGGCTTCCGCTCGGCGAACAACATCAGGATCTGCCCAGAGACCTGGCGCATCTGCCAGAGTATTCCCGGGCTGATCACCGTGATGTATTCGATTCTGGAGCCTGGCAAACATCTGCCGCCGCACCGCGGCCCGTACAACGGCGTCCTGCGCTTACACCTCGGCCTGATCGTACCAGAGCCTCGCGAACAGCTTGGAATCCGCGTCGAGCACGACGTCTATCGCTGGCGTGAAGGCGAAGCGGTGATATTCGATGACGCCTATGAGCACGAAGCCTGGAACTATACGCCACATACACGCGTGGTTCTGTTCGTCGATTTTCGAAAGCCGCTGCGCTTCCCGGCCAATGTCATCAACTGGGTTTTGTTGCATCTGGCTATGTTCACGCCCTTCATTCGTGAGGGCATGGACAACCAGAAAGCCTGGGAAAAGAAGTTCTACGAAGAAGCCGAGGCAGTGCGGAACAGGTAGCGGTTCAGGCGTCATCATCGCAAAAGCGGGTGGTTCAGTAGCGCCCCGACGGCCGTAAGGCGTAAAACCCGAGATTGCTGGCCCGCTGTTGCACGGGCGATGACGAACGGGTTGCTATTCATCCAAATCGCCATTAGCTCCTTGCCGGCATGCGTGATCCCACCACGAAAACCGACACCGCCGCCCCCAAGGTGAGTTTCGTCTCGCTCGGCTGCCCGAAGGCGCTGGTCGACAGCGAACGCATCATCACGCGCTTGCGCGCCGAGGGTTATGAGCTTTCGCGCCAGCACCAGGGGTCTGATCTGGTCATCGTCAATACCTGCGGCTTTCTCGACAGCGCCAAGGCGGAATCTCTGGCCGCCATCGGCAACGCACTGAGAGAGAATGGCAAGGTCATCGTGACCGGCTGCATGGGGGCCGAGCCGGAAAGCATCTCATCCACCTATCCTGATGTCCTGGCGATTACCGGCCCGCAGCAGTACGAAACCGTGGTCGAGGCGGTACACAAGGCGCTGCCTCCCAAACACGATCCGTTTCTGGATCTGGTGCCGCCGGAAGGCATCAAGCTGACGCCGCGTCACTATGCCTATCTGAAGATTTCGGAAGGCTGCAACAACCGTTGCTCGTTTTGCATCATCCCGCGCCTGCGGGGCGATCTCGTCTCACGACCGGCCGCAGACGTCCTGCGCGAGGCCGAGAAACTCGTCGCCGCGGGCGTGAAAGAACTGCTGGTGATCTCCCAGGACACCTCCGCCTACGGCCTCGACATCAAATACGCGACGAGCAAATGGCGTGATCGCGACGTCCGCGCGAAGTTCATCGACCTTGCGAGTGCCCTTGGCGAACTTGGCGTCTGGGTCCGCCTGCATTACGTTTATCCCTATCCGCATGTCGACGACGTCATCCCGCTGATGGCCGAGCGGAAAGTGCTGCCCTATCTCGACATCCCGTTTCAGCATGCATCTCCCGAAGTATTAAAGCGCATGCGGCGCCCGGCGGCGCAGGAGAAAACTTTGGAACGCATCGCACGCTGGCGCGAGCAGTGTCCCGATCTTACCTTGCGATCAACGTTCATCGTCGGATTTCCGGGAGAAACCGACGCCGATTTCGACATGCTGCTCAAATGGCTGGACGAGGCTTCGCTCGATCGCGTCGGCTGCTTCAAGTACGAACCGGTCAAAGGCGCGGCCGCCAATGACATGGGCGCAATGATCCCGGATGAGGTGAAAACGCAGCGCTGGCATCGCTTCATGCAGGCGCAGCAGAAGATTTCCACCCGTCGTCTGAGGCGGAAAGTCGACACACGGCAAAAGGTCATCATTGACGATGTCGGGCCGACCGTCGCCAAAGGCCGCTCGATGGCCGATGCCCCGGAAATCGACGGCGCTGTTTACGTTGCAAGCCGAAGGCCGCTACGCGTGGGCGAGATTGCCACCGTCAAGATCGATCGTGCGGACGAATATGATCTGCATGGGACGGCTGTGGGCTTTTGAGGAGTAGTCATCCCCGCGGAGACCCGTTGGCTCGCCGGGGACGACAGAGGATCACAACCTGTAAAATTTCACCGCGTTGTCGTGCAGCACGGCGCGCTGCTCTGCCTTCGTGAACTCCGACAAGACCGTACGATACACGCCGAAGAAATCGGCATAGCTCGCGTGCAGTTTTTCCAGCGGGAAATTGCTGCCGTAGATGGTGCGTTCCACGCCGAAAATCTGGATAACATCGCGGATCACCTGCCGCCCCTGTGAGAATGTCACGCCGCTGCTGTACATCCCGAGGCCGGAAATCTTCACATGCAGGTTAGGAAATGCCGCCATCATGGCCAGCGCCGCGCGCCACTGATCGATCGCCGCCTGCGTGCGCGCCGTCAACATTCCCGCGTGTACGAGGATCATCCGCACATTGGGAAATGCCTTGATAAGTTCGACGGCATAGGCCGCCTGCCCGGCATAGACCTGTAATTCGAAATGCAGATCATGCTTTTCCAGGAGCGCGAAGCCCCGCCGGAAATCGGGGGAATTACAAAAATCCGGCCGCGGCGCAGCCTGGCGTACGGTTTCGCTGTCCCAATACAGCATCTGGCGCACACCGCGGAGATTAGGGAACTGTCTCTGCGACTTTAATGCCGCATCGGCGTCAGGATCTGCGAGATCTGCATTGCAGACGATTCCGTGCGGAAATCCGTGCTTGTCGGCGACGGACTGAAGCCAGCGCGTTTCGTCGAGAGCGCGGCCCGGACCCCACATCGCAGTGACATGGACCGACTTCGTTACGCCCTGCGGTTTGACGTCATTGATGAATTCCTCGACAGGGTAATCGCGCCGAATACCGAAATAGTCCCCGAACATGCGCGGGATCGGTGGATCGGCCAGCCATGCCACCTCCTTGCGCTGCCAGATATGATGATGGGTGTCGATCGCCGGTCCCTTGTAGGCCATTTTGCCTCTTTCATTGTTTCATTTTGCGCACGGTTTTAACGATTGCGTCGGTCAGTGTCTTGAGTTCATCGGATGAAATCGTAAAGGCAGGCGTGAGATAAATGACATTGCCGATTGGACGAATGAAGACACCTTGCTCAATGAATTGGGCACGCAGGGCGTCCAGGTCATCAATGCGATCAAGCTCGACCACGCCGATCGCCCCTTTGACACGCACGTCTTTCACGTTCGGAAAATCACGGCATGGCGCAAGGCCTCGTTCCAGCGCGATCGCGATATCTGCAACCTGAAGCAACCGTGGTTCGCGCTCGAAAAGATCGAGGGAGGCATTCGCTGCTGCACAGCCAAGCGCATTGGCCATGTAAGTTGGCCCGTGCATCAAGGCCTTCTTCGGGTCATCTGACCAGAAGGCGTCGAATATCCTGCGCGTCGCGATGGTGGCGGCAAGCGGCAGCGTGCCGCCAGTGAGCGCTTTCGACAGCGTGATAATGTCCGGCGCGACGCCCGCGTGCTCGCAGGCAAACATCGTCCCGGTGCGGCCAAACCCGGTGAATATTTCGTCGAATATCAACAGTATATCATACCTGTCTGCGAGCGCGCGCAGGCGTCGCAATGCGCCTACATCGTGAAATGTCATTCCGCCCGCACCCTGCACCAGCGGCTCCACGATCATCGCCGCGACCGTGTCGCCACGCTGCGTCAACAATTGAACGAGGGCGCTGTCGTCGTCCGGCAGATCAGCGATGTGGTGCCTCGGCAGTACCCCGGCGAACGCTGCATGCATGCCCGCATCCGGGTCGCTGACTGCCATGGCGCCCGTGGTATCACCATGGTACCCGCCCTTGAATGCCACGAACCGGTTTTTGCCCCGGATGCCGCGGTTGATCCAATATTGTGTCGCCATCTTCATGGCGACTTCGACAGCGACAGAACCGGAGTCCGAGAAGTACACGCGGGTGAGATCGCCCGGCAGAAGTTTTGCAAGACGCCCTGCCAGCACAAATGCCTGCTCGTGAACGAGGCCACCAAACATGACGTGCGGCATCGACGCGAGTTGCGCTTCCACGGCCTGTCTGATGTGCGGGTGATTGTAGCCGTGGCAGGCCGTCCACCAGCTGGCGATGCCGTCGATCAATTCGCGCCCGTCGGCCAGAGTGATGCGTGTGCCCTGGGTGCGCACAACCGCTAACGGCGGCGGAACGGTTTTCATCTGGGCATAGGGCAGCCAGATATGCTCCAGCCCCTTGGCGTACCAAGGCATCGCACTGTTTTTGCCGGCTTGGTCAGCCATTTGACCCGTCCCTGCCCTGTTCGTGCTAAAGCATCTAGCGTACTGGGTTTCAAGGCAATCTGATGCATTCGCTCGATCAGTTCGCTCAAGACAGGCTCGATGGGCTCAGGCGCCGGCATCTCCATCGAGCGCTTGCCGACACTGTTCGCGGAGACGGCATCTGGGTCGAGCGCGACGGGCGCAAGCTATTGTCGTTTTCCTGCAATGACTATCTCAATCTGACCCAGCACCCGGCCGTCAAACGGGCCGCGGTTGCCGCGATCGAGGAATACGGAGCCGGTTCCGGCGCATCCCGACTTGTGACCGGCAACCATCCGCTCTATGCGCGACTGGAGGCCCGGCTCGCGCAGTTCAAACACACCGAAGCGGCGTGTGTGTTCGGTTCGGGCTATCTCGCCAATACCGGCATTATTCCCGTGTTGATCGGCGAAGATGGTCTCGTTCTGCTCGATGAACTATCGCATGCCTGTATCTATTCTGGTGCGCAGCTGTCGCGCGGCAAGATGATGACGTTTCGTCACAATGATGTTTCTCATGCGCGCGAGTTGCTTGCCACGCATCGCTCAGGACATGATCGCGCATTGATCATCACCGATGGCGTCTTTTCCATGGATGGCGATCTTGCGCCTCTCGAGGAACTACTCAGCCTCGCTGACGAGCACGATGCCTGGCTGATGTCCGACGATGCACATGGCATCGGCGTACTCGGCGGCGGCCATGGCTCAGGTTTTATCGGGAACACGCATATACAAATTCCGCTTCAGATGGGCACGCTATCGAAAGCGACGGGGTCGTACGGTGGTTATCTGTGTGCATCCGCACCGGTCATCGAACTGATGCGCAACCGCGCGCGCACCTTGATCTATTCCACCGGCCTGCCGCCGGCCAGCGTAGCTGCGTCAATCGCGGCCCTCGATATGATCGAGCGTGAACCTGCCTATGCGGCCTTACCCGTGCAAAAGGCCAAAGCCTTCACCCGGCGTGCCGGTCTGCCCGAGGCGCAAAGCCCGATCGTGCCTGTCGTGATGGGCGACGAGGAAACCGCCCTGGCCGCTTCACGCTTCCTGGAAAATGAAGGCTATCTGGTGATTGCTATCCGCCCACCGACCGTTCCTGCAGGCACTGCACGTCTGCGCCTGACGTTCACCGCGCAACATCCGGACGATGAGATCGGACGTCTGGCCGACATCGTGCGCGACAAGTTACTGGCCTGATCCGTGGCCGCCTATTTTGTCACTTCGACCGGGACTGATATCGGCAAGACGTTCGTCACCGCCGGGCTCATTCGATATCTGCGCGAATCCAACCAACCGGTCGCTGCGCTCAAGCCAATCGTGAGCGGGTATGACTCCTCTGTGGTCGAGACCAGTGATCCGGCTGTTCTGCTTTCGGCGCTAGGGCGACCCGTCACGGCGGAGGAAGTCGACCGGATTGCACCGTGGCGGTTCCGCGCACCCTTGTCACCCGATCTCGCCGCAACGCGCGAAGGGCGGCACGTCGACTTCGATCAATTGATCTCATTCAGCCAGGCGGCCATCGGCGCCGCGACCGGACCACTGTTCATCGAAGGCGTTGGCGGAATCATGGTTCCGATTGAGGGGCAACGCACCGTGCTTGACTGGATGACGGCACTCGATATTCCGGTATTGCTGGTGGTTGGCGGGTATCTTGGCACGATCAGCCATACTCTGACCGCACTTGATGTGCTCGCGCAGCGCAAGTTGACCATTGCCGCGATTATCGTCAGCGAAGGTGACCGCGACACCGTTGAACTCGATGATACCGTTGCAAGTATCGCGCGTTTTGCAGGCAAGACAGGCGTCGTCGGTCTGCCGCGCCTCCCGGCCGGCATCAAACATCATCCGGCTATCGCTGGCATAGCCGCGTTGCTTTAAGCACGGCCGTTTTGCGATCGGCTAGCTGTTCGTGGTCAATATCGTCTCGATCATACCTTCGAGATTGACCAGAGCGTGCAGCAGCATGGTCAGAATTGTCGAGCCAGTTGCCCAGCGCATCCATCCAAACAGCAGCCCAAAAGCAAATACCTGCGCGATCAGAAACCAATCGTATTGAACGTGGATCACGGCAAAGAGACCTGCGGTCATTAAGATCGCTGGCCAGGCATGGCGTGGCGATCTCAGCCAGCCACGAAACAGGAAGCCGCGGAACAGGCTCTCTTCGGTGACCGGAATGAATATCGTGATGGCAATCAGCAGAAAAGGCAGCAGGTTGGCACTTTGCGCCGCCTGATAGATGTCGGTCTGGAAACGATCGACAATGTTGCGGCCTGCGAGCCAACTGATCGTGTCACCAATGGCAATCAGCACAGCCAGTGCGGCGATTCCGACCACGACCTCGCTGCGGCGCGGGAGCTTGTAGCCAAGGTAGCTGGCGGCATTACCTTTGTACGCGGCGGCCGCGAGCAGCACCGCCACCTGTGCCGGCGCCGAAACAAATATGAACAGGACGATGGCGCCGCCATGCTGGCTCACGCCCGCAATCTGTCTGAGATCGAGGTCATACCACCAGCTGACGGCGGCGATGCCCCCGAACTGTCCGATCAGGAGTGCGATCGCCCCGAGCACAAATGTGGCAAAGACGCCCCATGGTTTGATATCGCCATTCACGGCAGTTCCTTCAGCCATTGCCCGAGGGTGGCGCGATCATTCTCGCTCATGTCGGTCTGATTGCCGAGCGGCATCGCCCTGGTCTGCACTGTCTGCGCGTAGATTGTCGCAGCGTGCTTCTTGAGGTCGTCGACACTCTCCAGGATGATGCCTTTCGGCGCGTCCCGGAAACTTTCATGAGCAGGCTTTGCGGCGTGGCACATCACGCAATGTTTGCTCGCGATCGCCAGCGCGTCGGTGTCGGTAACGGTACCTGCATCTGCGTGGGGAGCGGTGGCGAAGCAAATCACTGCCGCCACCGCCCGTGGTGTCGTGCGACTGACCGTTACGGCACCAGGATGGAAGAGCCGGTCGTGTCGCGGCCTTCCATTTCCTTGTGCGCCTTGGCGGCATCCTTGAACGAGTATTTCTGGTTGATCGGAATTTTCACCGCGCCGGAGCCGACAACCTTGAACAGATCAGCCGCCGTTGCGATCAAATCGTCGCGTTTGGCGACATAGTTATTGAGCGTCGGCCGCGTCGCGAAAAGCGAACCTTTGGTCTGGAGGATGTTGATATTGAAAGCGTCGATCTGGCCCGAAGCGCTTCCGAAGCTGACGAAATAGCCAAGCGGACGCAGGCAATCGAGCGAGGCCGGAAACGTGGTCTTGCCGATGCCGTCGTAAACGACGTCGCAGAGCTTGCCGCTGGTTATCTCCTTCACCTTCGCCACGAAATCCTCGTCGCGATAGAGGATGGTGTGGTGACAGCCATTCTTCTTGGCGAGTTCGGCCTTTTCTTTGGAACCGACGGTCCCGATGACGGTGGCGCCGAGGTGGTTCGCCCACTGGCATGCAATCAGGCCAACGCCGCCCGCGGCCGCGTGTATCAGGCACACGGTGCCCTTCTCGACCTTGTAGGTGCGGTTGACCAGGTACTGAACGGTCATGCCCTTGAGCATCATGCCGGCGGCCTGCTCGTAGGAAATATTGTCGGGCAATTTTACCGCGCGATCCGCCGGCACCAGCCGTTCGGCCGCGTAGCCGCCAAGCGGGCCGACAAAGGCAACCCGATCGCCGACCTTGAGGTTGGTCACGCCGGGGCCGACTGCCATTACCTCGCCGGCGCTCTCATTGCCTGCAATGAATGGCATGCCCACCGGTGATGGATACATCCCGGCCCGGAAATAGGCATCGATGAAATTGACGCCGGCGGCATGCTGCTTGATCTTGATCTGGCCCTGGCCGGGTGCGGCGATCTCAACGTCCTCGTAAGTCAAAACTTCGGGACCGCCCGGTTTGTGAACGCGCACTGCCGCGACCATGTTTTACTCCTTGAATGAACTTGTGTTGTTGTGGGGTTGGAATTCGGCGGCGATCATAGGCGGCCAAACGCCGAGCGCAAGGCGGGTCAACGCCCGCCGGAAACGCGCAGGTTGGCGCCATTGATATACGAGGCAGCGTCAGAGAGCAGAAACAGGACCGCCTCCGCTACCTCTTCGGCCTGCCCGGCTCTGCCCATGGGCAGCATGGGCGTGACACGCTCCACGCGTCCGGGGGGCTGGATATCCGTATCAATCACCCCCGGGGTTACCGCGTTGATGCGCATGCCTTCCTTGGCGACCTCACGCGAGGCGCCGATGACCATGGAGTCGACGCCGGCCTTCGCGGCCGCATACCAGACACATTCATTCGCGCCGCCGAGCGGGGCTGCCATCGAGGATAGCATCACCACTGCACCACCCTTACCGCCATGTTTCGTGGACATACGCCGGATACAGGCCCGGAGACACCAAAGTGCCCCGAAAGTGTCGATGTCGAGGACCTCACGGATGGTGTCCGAGCTGGCATCGTCCAATCGCGAATTGTCGCCGATAATTCCGGAGCTGTGCACAAAATGGGTCAGCGACCCGAACGTATCGCCAGCGGTATCGAATACGCGCTCGATATCGCTCTCGATCGCCATGTCCCCCTGAATGGCGACTGCCTTGCCACCGCCCTTCTCAACAGCCTTGACTACGGCTGCAGCGGCATTCGAATTGGTCTTGTAGTTCACCGCGACGTCATAGCCACGGGCGCCTGCGAGTTTCGCAGTGGCGGCGCCGATACCACGGCTTCCGCCGGCGATGAGCAGGACTGGTCGAGACATAGGTCGCTCCTGGATTCTGGGGATCGAAGGCGATCAGGTGGGCTTCCGCAACAAACCGACAACAAAGAAATAGACCGCGATAAGCGACAGCGGCACGGTCACATAGAGACCGGGCGATAGATCCTGAATAATCGCGAAGAGGGCCAATACCGCCCACAGCCCCATCAGCGCGATGTTGAACGTCCGCCATTGGTGCACCCGCAGCGGGTGAAGAAACTTGATCGGTGCGAAGCAAAGCGCTGCAAGAACGACCACAGCCACGGCCGCCGCCCATTCAGGCGGCTCAAGCAAATACAGATAGAAGGCTGCTAGGTTCCATACCGCCGGAAAGCCACGGAAATAATTGTCCTTCGTTTTCATTTCGCGGTCGGCGAAATAGAGAGCGCCACTGACGACGACGACGATGCCGGCGGGAATCGCGAGAACACCCGGCAAAAGCCCGCTCGCCGAGATCGCATAAGCCGGCACGAAAACGTACGTCGTGTAGTCGACCACCAGATCCAGGGTCTCTCCTGACCAGCGCGGCATCACATTTTGTACGTCAAACGCGCGGGCCATCGGTCCGTCAGCGCCATCGACCAGCAGCGCCAGACCGAGACACAGGAACATCGCCGACCAGTGCCCTCCGGTCGCGAGAATGATCGCTAACAATCCCAGCGCTGCGCCGGTCGCAGTGAATATATGAACCGTGAAAGCGCGGACGCGTGCAAATCCCGTGGTCACTTAGCCATTGCCCCAATCGAGTTTGACGATTTCAGCCGAACGTCCTGCCAAATTCCAGTTTCGTCCGAAGCCGCGGAACCGCGACTTGTCGGCGCGCGCCACGATGACATCGGGACCGATCCAATACTGGCTATTGCGAATTATGACGTTTTGCCCGGTCTCTTTACCGCGGACCGGCGTGATCGCACCGTCGACGTAGTCTTCGATGCGAACAATACGGGTGTCGCCCTGCGTCTCATAGGTGATCGGCACCTGGCGTACTCCGAGAAATTGCCCGACAAGGATCGACAGCAAATGCGTGGTTCCGCCGACACGGCCGGTGAAAATCCTGGTCAGTCCCTTCACGGCATATGCTGAAGCATGGTCATCCACAAACAAGGCGGCGGTCCAGTTGCCGCGTGACATGATGCCGGGCAGGTCCATCATCAGGCCGACTTTGATTCCGGAAAGATCGGTCGTTTCGAAATGTCCGTCGTCAATGCGGATGCCAGCCCAGGTCTGGCACCGGCTTTCGGTCGGAGGATGTTCGCCGAGCGACAACACGCAAGGGCAAAACACCGTGCAGCTGCACGACAGGGCCAGCTCGCCTTTCAGACTCCAGCTTTCCGCCAACGCGTTTACTCCCGTTCTTCTTCTAACTTAGCCCGTCGACGCCGGCCAATGCCCGGCAAAGGCTGCAAGCACAGTGCAGATACCGGCGCCGATCAGCACCACGCCGATTGCATGCGTAAAACGGCGTCCGGCCAACATTTTTTCGATAGTCATGACCATACCGAGCCCCGCCATCCAGATCACATTCATGACCCCGACGGCAAACATCACCAGCATCATCGCCCAGCAGCAGCCCAGGCAATAGACACCTTGCGTCAGGCCCAGCCGGAACACACCGGCCGGGGTCGTGGCCCAATTGGCGAAGAAAAACGGAAACGGTTGCTGGCACTGTGTCAGGCAGGAATGTTTAAGCGCCGAAAACTGATAGAGACCCGCGCCAATGAATATGACGCCCGAAAAATAGCCGCTTGCCGAACCCATGCTGCTGTCGAGCACTGTGGCCTGGGTCAACATGATCTGCGCCAGCGCCGCGAAGACTGCAAAGGCGAACCACGCCGCCGTGTAGCCGCCGGCGAGCACGAATGGCGAGACGATGCTTTCGTTTTTTCGCGCTGCGGTATCGGCGATGCCGGCATAAGTCATGATCATGGGGGCAGCGCTCGGCAGCATCATTGCGAGGCTCATGGCGCCCCACATCAAGACGATGGTTGCGACCGCGACCGCGTTCCATGACGCATCCGAGAGTGGCCGACACAGCGCCTGCACAAAAGAAGCACCGGAACTTCCGAAAGATCCGCCCATTCCGGCGAACAACAAGGCTGCGTAGAACCACCCAAGGCCTGCAAGCGCGATAACGCAGAGTCCCGCCAGCACCTTCGGTCGGGAAAAGATATGCCCGAGCCCTGCGGCAGCGGGCGGCAGATGGCCGAAATGGTGTCCGGAGGCTTCGCTCATGGACCTTCTGCATAGCGCATCGGCAAAGGTCGGGGTATCTCAAGCCTTTGGCGCGGTTTCCGTGCCCGCCCCGTGCGTGCTACTGCGGTTAACGAGAAATCAGAGTGAGCGCTTTGGTGCCCGACGGATCTGACCATAGCCCTGTGGCCGTTGTGGTTGGTAGCGGCCCTGCCGGGCTGACCACTGCAATTGCCCTGGCCGAAGGCGGAATTTCAACGGCGCTCGTGGGCCGACGGCCCGCCAGGCCGGATCACCGCACCACGGCTCTGCTGGCAAGTTCCGTCACGGCGCTCGAGACACTTGGTGTCTGGCAATCGTGCACAGCCCATGCAGCGCCGCTCAAAGTCATGCGCATCGTCGACGATACCGAGCGGCTTTGGCGCGCGCCGGAGGTGAAATTTTCCGCGCATGAAATCGATCTGGATGCTTTTGGTTACAATATCGAGAACCGACATTTGGTCGCAGCGCTGGAAGAACGCGCACGTTCTCTGCCCAAACTCCGGCTTGTCGAAGACGAGGTCGTGGGGATCGTGCCCGGCGGAAATGACGCCGCAACCATTTCGCTCAAGGGCGGCGATGCATTGCACCCGCGGCTCGTTGTAGGTGCCGACGGCCGCAAGTCGATGTCCCGTCAGGCGGCCGGCATCGCAATCGATGAGCGCAGCTACCCGCAAGTTGCTCTCACCCTTTGTCTCCGGCATTCCCGTCCACACCACGACACGTCAACGGAATTTCATACCTCATCCGGTCCGTTTACCCTTGTGCCTCTGCCGGAAAACAGATCGAGTCTCGTTTGGGTTCTCGACCCCGCCGAGGCCGACCAGCTTGCAGCCCGCGACGACGCCGACCTCGCTGGTGAAATCGAGCGCGCTTCGCATTCCATCCTCGGCAAGATCGAACTCGAATCCGGGCGGGGTCTGTTTCCCCTCCATGTCGCCACGGCGCGACGCTTCGCGGACAAGCGGATCGCGCTCGTAGGCGAAGCCGCCCATGTCATCCCGCCCATCGGGGCGCAGGGGCTCAATTTGGGTTTGCGCGACGCAGCCACCATTGGCGAGCTCGCGGTCGCGGCCCAGCGCGACGGACACGACATCGGCAACCCCGACGTGCTGGCCCGTTACGACAGGATGCGCCGGACCGACATCGGCAGCCGGACTCTTGTCATCGACCTTTTCAACCGCACGCTACTGAGTGATTTCCTGCCGGTACAAGGCATGCGGGGTGTGGGTCTTTATCTCCTCGATCGGATCGGTCCATTGCGCCGGGTCGTGATGCGCGAAGGTGTGGCCCCGACCGCCGCCCAACCGCGACTGATGCGCGGAGAAGTGCTCTAGCCGAGCCCCGGTGCTTTCTTTGAGCCGGGAGTTTCGCGAAACTCCGGAGCGATGGGCAGTGGCAGTGCCGGCAATGTTTTGCCCGACGCCGTCGCAACCTCGTTCGCAAACAGACCCCGCGCAATGAAATGCGGATCACGCATTGCTTCTTCGAGTGGCGTCACGATGGTCGTGCAGCAGTCCGCAGCCGCGAAAATCGGACGCCATTCCTCTGACGATTTGGCAACAATCAATTTTGCAACGGCATCGCACGTCCCCTTTGGGTCGCGTATGTCGTCCCTGAACTGCTCCGGTAAGGAAATCGCTTTGGTGAAGGCATCCCAGAATTTCTGCTCGATGGCTCCGCAGGCGACGAGTTTCCCATCCTTCGCGGTGTAAATCCGGTAACGGGGCGAGCCGCCGACGAGCCACATTTCTCCTGACGCTGGAAAGCGTCCGGCGGCCACGCCGAGAGCCAGCGCCGCCCAGGTGAACGTGAACATCGCGTCGGTCATCGCAATATCGATGTGACAACCCTGCCCGCTTTGATCGCGCGCACGCAACGCCAGCAGAATATTGATCACGGCCGGAAAACTGCCGCCCGCTATGTCCGCCGCGAGCATCGGCGGCACGACGGGATGGCCGGCCGGTCCGGGCTGTAAATCCAGCAGGCCCGTATTTCCAATGTAATTGAGGTCATGGCCGGCTTCGTGCACGCGCGGCCCGCGCTGGCCATAGCCGGATATCGAACAGTAAACGAGCCGCGAATTGATGGCGCGCATGTCTTCGTAGCCAAGACCAAGCCGCATCATCACGCCCGGCCTAAATTGTTCGACCACAATGTCAGCGCGCTTGATGAGCGGAACGAGCCGGGCACGGTCCGCTTTGTCTTTGAGGTCGAGCGCCATGCTGGTCTTGCCGCGATTGAGCATGAGAAAGGCCGCGCTCTCCCCGTCGACCATGGGCGGAAAGCGTCGTGCATTCTCGCCGCCGGGCTGCTCGATCTTGATCACCTCGGCGCCGGCTTCGGCGAGCATCAATGTGGCCAAAGGTCCGGGCAGCAGCGTCGTGAAATCAACAACAAGAATGCCCGACAACGGCTGCATAAGTTCACCCGAATAAAAGCGCCGGCAGCGTATGGGTCTTTACCATCCACATGACCGTCGTCAGCGTGAAAACCGAAATGAGCGTGCCGATCAGCACTGCACCTGAGGCCTGCTCAACCCACGTATCGTATTGCTGCGCAAAAACGAACACATTGAGCGCCGGCGGGAGTGCCGCCATCAGTATCGCTGTGTACACCCAGCTTTGCTCGAAAGGCCCGAATAGCGAGAGCAGCACGAACACCAAACCCGGGTGCAGGATGAGTTTCACCGCAACGAGAGGCGGAACCTCCCACGGCATCTTCTTCATTGGCCGCAGCGCCACAGTCACGCCAAGCGTGAACAGTGCGCAAGGCGCTGCCGCATTCTGCAGGAACTGCAACAGTCGCTCCATCGCAAGTGGCGGCTGGAAATGCACCGCCGCCGAGGCAATACCCACCGCAGTCGCGATCACCAACGGATGAGTGGCGATCCGTCTGACCACCTCGACAGCAACGGCACCGGTGCTTTTTTGGCTGGGACTGGCAATCGCCATCAAAAACGGCACCAGCGAGAACAGCAGCAGCGTATCGAAACAGAAAATCAGGGCAACCGGCACCGCCGCCTGCGGGCCAAGCGTCGCCAGCGCAAGGCCCGGCCCCATGTACCCGATGTTGCCGTAGCCGCCGGACAAGCCGGCGATGGTCGATTCCCCGATGTTGCCCCGCCGGATCGTCATGCCAATCACGAACGAAACGACGAAGGCCCAGAACGTCGCCAATGTAGTGGCGAATATGAAGTCGATCTGGGCGAGTTGCTCGAGCGGGGTCTGGGCAAGGATCCGGTAGAACAACGCCGGCAAGGCCACATAGACAATGAAGAAATTCATCCAGGCCAGCGCCGTGTCGGGAATCTGCTTGAGCTTTCCGCAGGCAAAACCGATGAAGATGAGCCCGAAATAAGGCAGCGCAAGATTGAGAACGTCGATCATCAACGGCGCTCCGGTGCCCACTTGTTTCCTACTTGGCGCGGCCTTTGCATTGCTCTAAACGGCAGAAGTATCTTTTGGAAGGTCCTATGAAACTGCCGCGTCAATTCTTTGCCCCGCTCTCCATCGGCGCGCCGGCGCCTCTGCGAGAACTGCCGGTGCGTCTCGAACGCATGATTCACTTCGTGCCTCCTCACAATGAGAAGGTCCGCGCCAAGGTACCGGAACTTGTGCGGCAAGTGGACGTCGTGCTCGGCAACCTGGAAGACGCCATTCCCGTCGAAGCCAAGCACGCCGCGCGCAAGGGATTTATCGAGATGACCAAGTCTGTCGATTTCAAATCGACCGGACTATGGACGCGGATCAATGCGCTCAATTCGCCATGGGCGCTCGACGACGTCACCGAAATCGTGGGCGCCGTCGGCAGCAAACTCGACGTCATCATGTTGCCCAAAGTCGATGGCCCTTGGGACATTCACTACCTCGATCAGTTGCTGGCGCAACTCGAGGCGCGGCACCAACTGAAGAGGCCTATTCTGATCCACGCGATCCTCGAAACCTCGCAGGGCGTCAACAACGTCGAGGCAATCGCCTCTTCCTCTCCGCGCATGCATGGCATGAGTCTCGGCCCCGCCGATCTTGCGGCATCGCGTGCGATGAAAACCACGCGCGTTGGCGGCGGTCATCCCGACTACAAAGTGCTCGCCGACACATCAACAAATTCGATTTCAGGCAAACTCACGATCGATGGTGATGAGCCGCGCGCGGCCTTTCAGCAGGATCTCTGGCATTACACCATCGCCAAAATGGTCGACGCCTGCGCAGCCGCCGGTATCAAGCCCTTCTACGGACCGTTCGGAGATTTCTCGGACGCCGCGGCATGCGAGGCGCAATTCCGCAATGCCTTCCTGATGGGGTGCCTCGGCGCCTGGTCATTACATCCATCGCAAATCGAAATTGCCAAGAAGGTGTTTTCACCGGATCCTGGGGAGGTGGCCTTCGCCAACAAAATCGTGACTGCCATGCCGGACGGCGCTGGCGCGGTGATGATCGACGGCAAGATGCAGGATGACGCCACCTGGAAACAGGCCAAGGTGTTGCTTGATCTCGCCAGGCTCGTCGCCGCCAAGGACCCCGAAATGGCCGCGCGTTACGCGCTGAAATCGTAACGCGAGGATTTTACGCCATGGACAAAACCCGCAGCGCCAAGTTTACGATCGGTCAGGTGGTGAAACATCGACTCTACCCATTTCGCGGAGTCGTCTTTGACATTGATCCGGTATTCAACAACACCGAAGAATGGTGGCAGGCGATACCGGCCGAAATCCGTCCCCACAAGGATCAGCCGTTCTATCACCTGTTCGCCGAAAATGCCGAAACCGAGTACATCGCCTATGTGTCCGAGCAGAATTTGTTGCCGGATACGTCGGGGACACCGATCCGTCATCCCGAAGTCGCCGATGTGTTCGAGCAGGACGAAAGCGGCAGCTACCGACCCCGGAGCAGCCAGATGCATTAGATGCGTCCAGCGCATGCTGAAAATGAAAGGGCGCGGCCCACAGCCGCGCCCTTTGCATTGTCAGGAAGATGGAAACGCTTACTTCTTCTGATTCTGAGCCGGGGCCAAAGCCCCTGGCTGCGCCGGTGCTGGCGCCTGGCTCTGCTGGCCCTCCAGCTTCTTGCGTGCCTCTTCGGCTTTCTTCTGGAGCTCTTCCTGCAGCTTGCGCTGCTGCTCCTCGAATGCCTTCGGATCGGTGGGCGGACCGTCATACGCCTTGGCAAAATCGTTCAGCGGCAGCGGGAGACTGATCGGCGTACCCTGCATATTGATCGCCTGCACGACGATGTTCTGCCCCTTCTTCATCTTGGCGATCATGTCATCGGGCACCTGGTAGTCGGCCATACAGCCAACCGGGAAGCAGATGCTGTAGGGCGATTGCACGGGCTGGCCTTGATCGATGAGCAGACGCGTACCGTGCGCAAGCTGCATGCCCAGGGGAACGGTCACACGCAGCACCTTCTGGCCACCTTCCGGCTCAAAAAGCTGGACGATGGCGACCGGCATGCCGTTTTCCAAACGGCCGTCCTTGGTGATGACGCAGACCTGCTTGTTGTTGGTGTCCGGTCCCTTGCCGCAGACCTTCATCCAGGGCGAATACATCAGCTGCGGCTGTTCGCCGGCGGCCTGCTGTTGTCCCGGCTGTCCGGCCTGTCCAGGCTGCGCCGGTTGGGCCGGCTGCACAGCCGGTGCCTGTTTCTGCGCAGGTGCCTGTTTCTGTGCGGGCGCTGCCTTAGGCTGTGGTTGCTGGGCCAGCGCGGGCACTGCCACAAACGCCGCCGCCAGCATGCCGGCCAAAGTGGCGGTCAGGACCCGGCCCCGCGGCCAGGCCGTTGCGATCCGATGAGTCATTACGATTGTCCTTTTTTCCCGTTCGCGGCCTACGGCCCTCAAACGACGCCTCTCATTCGGCTCTCTCCGTGCGAAATACGGCGGGAGCGTGACACCAAGGGCTGCCTGATAGCTGAATTCCGCCCTGCAATAAAGCCACGATGGCCCGGAATATGCGGTCCCGGCCGTACCCCGCGCCTGTGTTAAATTCGGGCAAAACCGGAACGAATCGCATTCGCCCCTCGCTCTCGCCCATTATTGGTTCCCCCGCCGTTACGCAGTGGCGAGCGTCGCGGCGTACGGTGATGCTCGGCGCACTGCTTGCAGCGTCAGGCCTCGGTCTGCGGCGCGCGGCCGCGGATACCGTGACCCATGCGCTTGCCATGCACGGCGAGCCAGCGTGGGGCCCCGGCTTTACCCATCCAACCTATGCGAACCCGGCCGCACCGAAAGGCGGACAATTGGTGCAAGGGGTACAGGGCACTTTCGACTGCCTGAACCCGTTTATTGTCAAAGGACTGCCCGCCGCGAATATGCGCGGCTATGTGATCGAGAGCCTGCTTGCGCGCGGCTATGACGAGCCGTTCACGCTATACGGCCTGCTCGCCGAGAGTGTGACCACCGATGTCGCGCGCAGTTTCGTGACCTTCACCATCAATCCGGCCGCGCGATTTTCCGATGGGAAACCTGTCACGACGGACGACGTCATCTTCTCGTGGGAACTGCTGCGCGACAAAGGCCGGCCAAATTTTCGCACCTACTACATCAAGGTCGTCAAAGCGGAAACAACGGCCGCTCGCACGGTGCGTTTCGATCTGACCGGCGCCGACGACCGCGAGCTCCCGCTGATCATCGGTTTGATGCCGGTCCTGGCAAAGCATGCGATCAATCCTGCCACCTTCGAAGACACAAGCTTCGACCCTCTCCTTGGCAGCGGCCCCTACACAGTCAGCGCCGTAAAGCCCGGCGAAAGCGTCACCTTCAAGCGCGACAAAAATTATTGGGGCCGAGACCTGCCGATCAATCGCGGTCTGTGGAATTTCGATGCCATCCGTTTCGACTATTACCGCGACGGTAACACTCACTTCGAGGCGTTCAAGAAAGGTCTCTATGACCTGCGCGTAGAGACCGATCCTGGGCGGTGGCAGACGGCTTACGACTTCCCGGCGATGCGGGACGGCCGCGTGAAGAAGGAGGACATGCCCTACGGACTTCCAAAGGGAATGCAGGGCCTTGTCTTCAACACACGGCGGCCGATGTTTGGCGATGTGCGGGTGCGTGACGCGATCCTGCAATTGTTCGATTTTGAATGGATCAATCACAATTATTTTTTTGATCTCTACAAGCGGACGGCAAGCTATTTCGACGGTTGTGACCTGTCGGCACACGGCGTTCCAGCCAATGAGCGCGAGCGCGAATTACTGGCGCAATTTCCGGGAGTCGTGCGCGCCGACATCATGAATGGCACCTGGTCGCCGCCGGTGACCGACGGCTCGGGGCATGACCGAACGACTTTGCGACGCGCATTTGGGCTGTTTAAAGACGCCGGCTACGAACTCAAAGGCACGCAATTGGTTCATGTCGCCAGCGGCCGACCTCTGTCATTCGAAATCCTGACGACGACGCGCGACCAGGAACGTCTTGCATTGTTTTTCGTGCGCAACCTGAAGCGCGCCGGCATCGAGGCGCGGGTGCGGACCGTCGATCCGACGCAGTTCGAGCGGCGGCGTATCGCGTTCGATTTCGACATGATGGAATATCGCTGGGAGCAGTCGCTCTCCCCGGGCAATGAGCAGTTGTTCTACTGGGGCTCGACGGCCGCAGATGAGCAAGGCACGCGCAATTACATGGGGGTGAAATCGAAGGCCGTCGACGCCATGATTGCTGCCATGCTCGCCGCCACCAGCCGGCCCGATTTTGTGGCCGCCACGCGAGCGCTCGATCGCGTCCTGTTATCCGGCTTCTACGTGGTGCCGCTTTATTTCCCGCCCGTGCAATGGGTGGCGCGGTGGACCCGAATCGAGCATCCCTCGCGGACGTCGCTTTTCGGTTATTTGCCGGAGACCTGGTGGCAGAAGGATACAATGCCTTGAGGCTCCATTCATGATTCTTGGCGAACCCAGCAGAACGGCAGGCACCGCCGCTACGCTCGACGATTTATTCCGGCGCGCCGGTGTGCGGCATCCGGATGCAATCGCACTTGTCGATCCGCCCAACCGCGAAAGTTTTACCGGCGGTGCACCGCGAACGCTAAGTTTTGCGCAGGCTGACCGCGCAATCTCTGTGTTCGCTGCAAAGCTGCGCGGCTTCGGGTTGCAGACCGATTCCATCGTGGCAATCCAGCTTCCCAACACCGTGGAAAGCATCGTCGCGTTTCTCGGCGTCCTGCGTGCCGGCATGATCGCTGCACCAATGCCGCTCCTCTGGAGACACCAGGATATCGTGGCGGCGCTCGGTCAAATTGCTGCGAAGGCCATCATAACGTGTTCGCATATCGGTGCGGTTGCCTATGCCGAAAGAGCCAGACAAGCTGCCGTCGAATTGTTTTCGATCCGGCATGTCTGCGGATTTGGCCCCGATTTACCCGACGGCGTCGTGCCGCTCGATGACGTATTTGGCTCCGGCTTCGCCGATATTCCGGCAGCCTATATCCGGCCGAGCCCTGCCGCCCTCCATGTTGCGGCCATAACGTTTGGACTCGAATCCCGGGGAATTACGCCTATCGCACGCAATCACATTGAGTTGGTCGCAGGCGGCCTGGAGACATTTTTGGCGGCTGACATTATGGCCGATACGCCCCAGTTATCGACAATTCCGATCAGTTCGTTTGCCGGCGTCGCTCTTACCCTGTTGCCTTGGCTATTGTCCGGCGGCGCGCAGCATTTGCATCATGGCTTTGACTCTGACGCATTCGCTGCACAGTGCGGCGCTCTCGGCAATGGCCGAGTGATGTTGCCCGCAGCCGCGGTCGCCCCAATCTCTGAAGCGGGGCTTTTGACCAGCGCGAAACAGACCGCTGTTGCACTCTGGCGCGCACCGGAGCGCATGGCGGGGGCCAAGCCATGGGAGAGCCCATCAGTCCTGGTAGATGTGGCAAGCTTTGGTGAAATCGGTGTCCTCGCCGCGCGCCGTGGCGCAAACAGATTGTCCGACGCGATCCCTCACGGGGTCGTGGATCCATCGCACCGCGCCGCGGGCGCGCCTGTATTGATCGAGACGACGCGTGGCGGCGCGGGGACGCTGGCGCTGCGGGGGCGGATGGTCCCCTCCTTTCCGCAAGGTACCGGGCGCGATCACGCACTGCGCCTTTCTGCGAACAGCGCGGGATATGTCGATACAGGCTTCGCCTGCCGTGTTGATGCCCGAGGGCTTGTTGTTACGGCACCGCCAGCGGGCATTACGGTCATTGGTGGCTATCCTTTCCATCTCAACCGGGTCGACGAGTTGATTGCCGGAATCGACCGGGATGCAACCATCGTCGCTTTGCCGGACGCCGATCTCGGTCAGCGTTTCGCCGGGAGAGCCGTAGACCGGATCAACCTGCTTTCCAAATTGACACAGCAGGGCGTAAACCCGCTGATATCCGCAGCATTTCAGCCGCGCGGCACTTCGGAAGCCGCGTAATTGCGATCTGTCGTTGACGGCAAATTAACAGCGCGCGTTTAGACTTACGCCCATTCCGTAACCGCGCGGCGCACAGATGTCGCTTCAAGGTCCGCTGATCGTGGTCGCCGAGCTTCCGGTGGCCGGCTTGGTCGAGGCGCTAAGCGCGGCTGGCGCCTTTCCTATCGTCGAGGCCAAATGGGCTGACGCGCCGGCCGCATTTCTGACGGTCAAGCCATCCGCCGTGGTGATTGCCGAGCCTGGGCCGCCGGCAAACGAAGCCTCGGCGCGCATGTTCTGCCTCCAGGTTGCCACGGTGAATGGACCTATCGTCCCGGTAATCGCGCGCGTCCGTGGTGATGAAAATGCTGCCGTCCCTATCGCGTTGCCGGCGGACGCCGCATTGCCGATTGAGCGGCTGCTCGCACGCCTCCAGTCGGCCATGCGCATTCGTGTCCTGCACGCCACGGTCCTGCGCCGCATCGAATTGTTTTCGTCTCATGCCGGTCGACTGCCGATGTTGCCGGTCGGCGACGCGCTCGATGACGCGACCGTCCTGATCGCCGGCCGTGGACCACTTTACCCGGCGCTCAGCGTTGCGATGGGTGAGCGCGTCAAGATGATCGGCGCGCTCAGTGTGGAAGCTGCCGCCAGGCATCTCGGTGCACGGGACATTGACGGTATCGTGGTCGGTGATGGCTTCTCCCCGCGCATGGTCGAGGCGTTCCTTACCGTCCTGGCGCAAGAACCGCGCTTCCGCGACATCCCGGTTGCAGTCATCGGCGAAGCCCCGCCGGAATTTGCCGAGGCACTTCCAAACATCGATCAAGTCGCCGCCGACCCGGTGCGGCTGGTTGGACGCATGGTGCCGCTGGTGCGCATGCGCGCCTTCGAAGCCCGTCTCAAGCGCATGCTGAAGGCCCTCGATACGGAAGGCATGTTCGATCCAGAGAGCGGCCTGCTGACCCGTCAGACATTTTGGCACGAACTTGGGAAAGTGACCGCCGATGCCGCTGACCGCAGCCTGCCGCTGTCAGTCGCGCGCTTTTCCTTTGACAATGCCGTCGATGAGCGCGCGAGCCTCGACGCCGCACGGCTGATGCCTCGTCTGATCCGCAATATCGACTTCGCCACTCGAGACGAACAGGGCGGGATCTTGGTTGCTTTTACTCAAACCGATCTGCGGAGCGCCCACGTAATTGCCCGCCGGATCGCAGGGGCACTCAAGACCAATACGCTTACGCCGCAGCGAAGGGACGAGCCGCTGACCACCAATGTCACCCTGGCTACTCTGAAAGCTGGCGATAGTCTCGATACCTTGATGATGCGGGTCATGGGCAGCCGCATGGTTGCGGCCGAATAGGCAGCGGCTTAGGCTGGTCTCCAAAGGAGCCAGCCATGTCCAGTCACCAGCCCGTTCGTATCGACGTTGTATCGGACATTGTTTGTCCATGGTGCTTCATCGGCAAGCACCGGCTCGAAAAGGCAATCGCGCTGAACCCGGACATTCCAGTCGAGGTGCACTGGCGTCCCTATTTCCTCAATGACTGGATTCCGCGCGAGGGTATTTCGCGCGAGCAATATCTGACGACCAAGTTCGGTTCGGCCGAGCGCTACAAAGGCATTGCGCAACGTGTGTCGGCTGCAGCTGCCGCCGAAGGCCTCACCTATGCAATGGACAAGATCAGTCGCCAGCCCAACACGCTCGACGCGCACCGTCTGATCCGATGGGCCGATGAAATCGGCAAAGCGGCCGAGATGAAACAGAGGCTGATGGATCTTTATTTCACCGAGGGCGCCGACCTTACCAGCCACGCCGTGCTGGCGCAGGCCGCGGCCGATATTGGTCTCGACGCCGAGACTACGCGCAAGGCCCTGGCAACCGACAAGGATGTTGCGGAAATCGAACGTGAAGCGCTTTCCGCAAAGGAAGCAGGCATTGACGGTGTGCCCTGCTTTATTTTTGGCGGCAAATTCGCGATTTCCGGTGCCCAGGAGCCGGATTATCTCGCCGAAGCGATCGAGCGCATGGCTCAGACCGCGGACGCCGCCGAATAGGTCACGCACCACAATGAAGATCACAGCTGCTGTGGTGTACGAGCGTTCTGGCCCGTTCACCATTGAACAGATCGATCTCTGCGATCCGCGAGCCGACGAATTGCTGGTCGAGGTTGTTGCCAGCGGCATGTGCGCAACCGACCTGCACGGGCGTGATGCCTATTATCCGACGCAATTTCCGAAAGTGTTCGGTCATGAGGGCGCCGGCATCGTGCGCGCGGTCGGCAATACCGTGTCGGACTTCAGGCCCGGCGATCACGTTGTGATGGCCTATCCCTGGTGCGGCGAATGTTCGAACTGCGAGACCGGGCGCCAAAGCTATTGCCTTCACGCTTTCGACCTGAAGATGAATGGCACTCGTCCGGACGGATCGACACTGCATTCCAAGCACGGCAAACCGGTCTACAGCGCATTCTTTCAGCAGTCATCATTCGGCAATTTCACCATCGCCAATGAGCGCTTCGCCGTGAAAGTCCGCAACGATGCCCCGATTGATCAGGTCTGCGCGCTTGCCTGCGGCGGACAAACCGGAGCCGGCGCGGTGCTTAATGTAATGAGACCGCGCGCGGGCGACAGCTTTGCGGTGTTCGGCGTGGGTTCGGTCGGATTATCCGCGATGATGGCGGCGAAGATCTCCGGCTGCGAACCGATCATCGCGGTTGACGTGCACGAACACCGGCTGGCTCTGGCGCGCGAACTCGGCGCAACTCACACGATCAATCACAACGAATGTAGCGACGTTGTCGGGGAAATCAGAAAGATCACAGGCTTTGGCGCCCGCTATACGGTCGAAACGTCCGCGCTCCCTTCCGTATTCCGCGAGGCAGTGGATTGTCTGATGCCGGGCGGCACCTGTGTGCTGCTGGGCAGCGCACGCAAAGGCACCGAAACCTCTTTTGAGACACCATTTCTGCAAAACGGGCGGACCGTGCGTGGTGTGATCCAGGGCGACAGCGTGCCGAAACAATTCATACCGCTGCTGGTCGATCACATCATGGCCGGCCGCTTCCCGGTCGACAGAATGATCACGTTCTATCCACTCGAGGAAATCAACCGCGCGGCTGCGGAATCAAGCGCCGGAAAAACAATCAAACCAGTTCTGCGCATGCCGCATTGAACCAGGCACTTTTAAAAACAGGCAAGCCTCAGGCGGCGACGCGGCTCTGGGACGCTTCTTCTTTCGCAAATTGCGTTGCTTTACGGACAACCGGCCGGCCGTAGGCATAGCGGCCAACAACGTCGGTCACGAAACGATTGACGATATCCGCGCTGAATGGAAGTGGACGGCGTACGTCGACAATCAGGACTGCGCGCATCTCATCGCTGTGGTTGACGACGGAGTGAGGCCAACTGTCGTCGAATAAAACAGCCTCCCCCTCCTTCCATACATACTCCTGCGAATTGACGACAATTTTCGGAGGATTCTGTTTGGGTACGCGCAGCCCGAGGTGATAGCGCAGATAGCCGAGGTAGGGACCTTCATGTTCCGGCACCGATTTGCCCGGATCGAGAATGGAAAAGAACGCCTGGATCATATTGGGGACGCTGGCCAGCGCCCGACACGTCTCGGGACAGCGCATCCTGTTTGCTTCGACCTTGCAGCCCAGACACTCGAGCAAAAAAACATTCCAGCGTTTCGGCGTCGTGCTCGAGATAGCACGCTCGCCTGAGTCAACCTCGTGATACTGCGGCAGCGAAAGGCCTTCCGCGACTATCTGTTCAAACTCTTTTCGAATCGCCGGATAGGCATTGGTGACGGCGTCGAGCGCTGGATAGGCTTCCGAGATATTGAAGTAAGTCGGACGTCGCGCCCGGTCCATGTGGAGACCGATATAGCTGTTCAGCATCGACTTGAAAATATGATAATCGACTTTCACGATTGTGCCTCATGGCGGCTATTCGGGATCAACAAATATCCTGTCCCTTGCACGCCCACAAGCATTTGCCCGCGCTACGCGGCCTTGGCCCTCTCGGCAATCAACGCGAGCTTGCGGAGAACCGCCGTGGTTCCCCTAAGACGATCCTCCGGACTTCCCCAATCATCAAAGAAAACAACCTTTTGATCTGGGCGAATGCGCACACCGGTTCCCTGCTCGTGGATATAGGCAATCAGCCCTTCGGGATTGGCAAAAATATTGTCGCGGAAAGCCAGCACGACGCCTTTTGGACCGGCCTCTACTTTCTCGACGTTGGCACGCCGGCTCAGCGCCTTGATCGCTACGACCTGCAATAGATGCTCGACCTCCTCCGGCAACTTGCCGAAACGGTCGACCAACTCCGCAGCAAATGCATCGATGTCGCGCTCGTCCTCTATTTCGGCCAAGCGTCGGTAGAGTGCGAGTCGCACCGACAGGTCTGCGACGTATTCCTCGGGAATGAGCAACGCCGTGCCGATGGTGATCTGCGGCGACCAGCGGTCGGCGGCCGGCGCCGTAATGCCCGCCTTCAGACTCATCACGGCCTCTTCCAGCATCTGCTGATAGAGTTCGAAGCCGACTTCCTTGATGTGGCCGGACTGCTCTTCGCCGAGCAAATTGCCGGCGCCGCGAATATCGAGGTCGTGTGAAGCAAGCTGGAAGCCGGCACCGAGGGTGTCGAGGGATTGCAATACTTTAAGCCGACGTTCGGCCTGCGGCGTGATTGGCTTCTGTGCCGGCAGCGTAAGCAGTGCATAGGCTCGCAGTTTCGCGCGTCCGACGCGTCCGCGCAGCTGATAGAGCTGCGCCAGGCCGAACCTGTCGGCTCGATGCACAATCAGCGTATTGGCAGTTGGGATATCGAGTCCGGATTCGACGATGGTAGTCGAAAGCAGGACATCGTATTTGCCGTCATAAAAGGCTGACATGATGTCGTCGAGCACCGTCGGCGGCATCTGACCGTGCGCCGCGGCCACACGGACTTCCGGGATATTCTTTGTGAGGAAATCCCTGGCGCCGGCCAAATCCTCGATGCGCGGGCATACATAGAAGGCCTGCCCGCCCCTGTACTTCTCGCGCAGGAGCGCTTCACGAACGGTGACCGGATCGAACGGCGATACGAACGTGCGCACGGCGAGGCGATCGACAGGCGGCGAGGCAATGATGGAAAGATCGCGCACACCTGTGAGTGCCAGCTGCAACGTGCGCGGGAGCGGCGTAGCGGTCAGCGTAAGAACATGCACTTCCGAGCGCAGTGTCTTGAGCTTCTCCTTGTGAGCGACCCCGAAATGCTGCTCTTCGTCAACGACCAGGAGTGCCAGATCCTTGAATTTGATGTTTTTACCAAGCAGGGCGTGCGTGCCGATCACGATATCGATGCCGCCGTCGGCAAGGCCTGTCCTGACCTTGCCCAACTCTGCCGCCGGCACCAGCCGCGACGCTTGCGCCACGTTCACGGGAAAACCCCGGAAACGCTCTGAAAAGGTTTTGAAATGCTGGCGTGCCAGCAGCGTCGTAGGCACTACCACCGCAACCTGTTTGCCACCGATTGCCGCGACGAAGGCCGCCCGCAACGCCACTTCGGTCTTCCCGAAACCGACATCGCCGCAGATCAACCTGTCCATCGGACGGCCGGAGCCCAGATCCCTGATGGTCGCGTCAATGGCCGCGAGCTGGTCGTCGGTTTCCTCGTACGGAAAACCCGCGCAGAATTCGTCATAAGCGCCAGGCCCAACGGTCAATCGAGGCGCCTCGCGCAGCTGCCGTTCGGCCGCAATCTTGATCAATTCGCCCGCAATTTCGCGGATTCGGCTCTTCATGCGCGCCTTGCGCGCCTGCCAGTTGCCGCCGCCAAGGCGATCGAGATCGACCTTCGTCTCCTCGGCGCCGTAGCGCGACAGAAGATCGACATTCTCGACCGGCAGATAGAGCTTGGCGCCTTCGGCGTAATGAATTTCAAGGCAGTCATGGGGCGCGCCCGCCGCCTCGATTGGCTGCAGTCCCTCGAAACGGCCAATACCATGGTCCACATGGACCACCAGATCACCGGGAGCGAGACTGGTAGCTTCGGCGATGAAATTATCCGCTCGTCGCGCAGCACGACGTGGCCGCACGAGGCGATCGCCGAGGATGTCCTGCTCGCTGATAATCGCGACGTCATCGGTCTCGAAACCGGATTCGATTCCGAGCACACCCAGCGCGACGGTAGGCGTGGGCATGGCCAGCGCCTGGGACCAGTCGGCCACCGGTGTCAAATTGTGAAGCTTGTGATCCGCCAGAACGTGGCTCATGCGCTCACGCGCGCCCTCGCTCCACAGTGCAATTGTTACGCGTTTGCCCGCGGCCTGCAGCGCGAGCACATGCGCAGTCAGCGCCTCGAAAACGTTTGCATTCGGTTCTGCCCGTTCGGCGGTGAAATTGTGCCCTTGCCGCGCACCGACATCGAACGCGCTCGCCTCCGGCACTGCAAAAGGTGTCAGGCGAACAAGCGCCTCGGTGCTGAGCCGCTCCTTCCACTCGCCCTCGCCGAGATAAAGCCTTTCCGCCGGCAGCGGTTTGTAAGGCGGCGTCACCCCCTGCTTCAGCGCGTCACGACGCGCGTCGTGATAGTCGGCAATTTGCGTGAAGCGCTCATGGGCGGCGTCTTCAGCAAGGTGCTCCAGCGCTACCGCCGTGCCCGGCAGATAGTCGAAGATCGTTTCAAGCCTGTCATGGAAAAGCGGCAGCCAATGCTCCATGCCGGGGTAACGACGGCCCTCGCTCGCCGCCTCATAAAGGAGATCGTCGGGGGCGGCCGCCCCGAATTCAGCCACGTAACCGGTGCGGAAACGCCGGATTGTTTCAGTAATGAGCTGAAACTCCGCGACCGGCACGAGATCAAGCCCACTCAATTGTTCCTCGCTGCGCTGCGTCTGGGCATCGAACGCACGAATTGTTTCAAGCGCGTCACCGAAGAAATCGAACCGCACCGGCATGTCCAGGCCGGGTGGAAAAAGATCGAGGATACCGCCGCGCACTGCATAGTCACCCGGCTCACGCACGGTCGAGGCTCGAACGTAGCCATTGAGCT
This sequence comes from Pseudolabrys sp., assembly GCA_036496445.1. GTDB lineage: Bacteria > Pseudomonadota > Alphaproteobacteria > Rhizobiales > Xanthobacteraceae > Pseudolabrys. Next base: position 40,155 of record DASXLC010000099.1, read on the forward strand.
CAAGCCATTCGATTACTCCCTGCATGCCAATGATATTGCCGCGCGCGACAGATAGAGCATGAGTAGCCACGAAATTTCGCGACGGCACGCGCTGGAGCGCGGCGTTCACGGTCGTCAGTACGAGCGACGGTTTATCGCGACCCTTCACGCGCGCGAGACGCGACAATGCCGTCATGCGCTGCGCCACTACCGCCGCATTTGGCGATACCCGGTCGTAGGGCAGGCAATCCCAGGCCGGGAATTCCATGACCTGAAGGTCTGGACCGAAAAATGCCAACGAGCGCGACAGAGCTGCCATCCGCTGGCCATCGCGGCAGATTACGGCAAGCGATATTGCCGGAGCGTCCTTGCCTGCAGAAATGGCGCGAGCAAGATCGGCGAGCACGAGCCCTTCGGCACCGTCCGCCACCTGGGACAGCGTCAGTGCCTTGCCTGCCTTGAGCAATTCAGCGGGTGATTTTGTATTGGCTTTCACGCAGTGCCCTTGCCATGGAAATCGCGCAGTCGGTGGAATAATGCGGTGTCGAAACCTGGCGGTACTGGCTCCATTCCGTTCACCCACGCGAAAATTTGCTGATCCGGAACGTCAAGCCAGCGCTCGAGCTCGGTCAGGCCTGCGTCCGTCAGCGTAGCCAGTTGGGCATCAGCAAAGCGGCCCAGCACCAGATCCATTTCGCGGATGCCGCGGTGCCAGCAGCGGAACAGCAAACGACGCCGACGCGCATCCAGGCCTTCGCTCGACAGGTTCGTGCCGGTAGCCACCTAGGTTCTCCAACGCCAAAAACCCGGACGGGGCCGGGCGGGGTTTATATAGAGGGCGTTCTCTCATTTGTCATGGCCGGGCTTGGCAGGGCTTGTCCCGGCCATCCGCACCTTGGATCTCAAGAAGACGTGGATGCCCGGCACAAGGCCGGGCATGACGCCGAAATCTTTGCAATGATGATCGAATGCGACCGCTCATTCTCAATCCCCTGTTTGCCTCGCTCACCAGCCTTTCCGGCGTTGGACCGAAGCTCGAGAAGCTTTATGCGCGGCTGCTCGATCGCGAAGCGCCACGCATTGTCGACCTCTTGTTTCACCTGCCGTCGGGCACGACCGACCGGCGGGCCCGGCCAAAACTGTGCGACGTACAGCCGGGTCAGGTGGTTACGGTCGCGGTGACTGTCGGCAAGCACCGACCCGGCCCCCCGCGTCGCTCCCGTGCGCCCTATCGCGTCTACGCGAGCGATGACACCGGCGACATCACACTGACCTATTTCAATCCGAACCGCGATTATCTGGAAAAGCTGCTGCCCGAGGGCGAAGTGCGCTACGTCTCCGGCACAGCCGAATTCTACGACGGTATGTTGCAGATGGTTCACCCCGATCGCGTGGTGGACGAAGCTGGCCTGGCATCGTTGCCGTTGGTCGATCCGGTTTACCCGCTCACAGAAGGCCTTGCGGCCGGCAACATACGGCGCGCCATGGACAGCGCTCTCGGCCGTCTACCTGATTTGGCGGAATGGCAGGACGAAGCCTGGGTCGCACGCGAACGGTTTCCCGCCTTTGCAATGGCACTGCGGCAACTGCATCGGCCAGCGGAGCCACACGATATTTTTCCGGAGCATCCAGCATGGACGCGACTTGCCTATGATGAGTTGCTCGCCGGCCAGCTCGCTCTTGCCCTGGTACGTGCACACATGCGCCGGCAATCAGGACGTGGCAGCGCCAGCGAGGGCCGCTTGCGTGCACGAATTCTGAAGGCCCTGCCCTATGCGCTCACGCATTCGCAGCAAAAGGCGGTTGACGACATCGTTACCGATCTCGCGCGGCCGCAAAGAATGTTGCGTCTCCTGCAGGGAGACGTTGGCTCCGGCAAGACCGTCGTGGCACTGAGCGCCGCCGCCGCCGTCATCGAGGCTGGCCGGCAGGCTGCTTTCATGGCGCCGACTGAAATTCTCGCCCGCCAGCATCTCGCGACCATTGCGCCACTCGCGGAAGCGGCCGGCATCCGCGTCGCGATCCTCACTGGCCGGGAACGCGGTCCAGCCCGCAGGGAGATCCTCGATCGCCTCACACTTGGCGACATCGACCTTCTGATCGGGACGCACGCCCTCTTTCAGGAGGACGTTGCCTTCCATGACCTTGCGCTGGCGGTTGTCGACGAACAGCATCGGTTCGGCGTCCACCAACGCCTTGCGCTCATGCAAAAGGGCGAGGCCGTCGACGTGCTGGTGCTTACCGCCACGCCGATCCCGCGCACGCTTGTTCTTACCTATTTCGGCGATATGGACATTTCGGAATTGCGCGAAAAGCCGCCTGGCCGCCAGCCAATAGACACCCGCACCATCCCCCTCACTCGTGTCCAGGATGTTGAAGACGCCGTCGGCCGTGCAATTGAGGAGGGCAAGCGCGCCTACTGGGTCTGCCCTCTGGTGGATGAATCCGAAAAGATCGACCTTGCTGCCGCCGAGGCGCGGTTCGAGGACCTGCGAAAGAAATTCGGAAAGCGGGTCGACCTGGTCCATGGCCGCATGAAGGGCGCGGATAAAGACGCAACCATGGCCCGCTTCGCTGCGGGCAAGACGCAAGTGCTCGTTGCCACGACCGTGATCGAAGTCGGTGTCGATGTACCCGAGGCGACGATCATGGTGATCGAGCACGCGGAGCGATTTGGCCTGGCGCAGCTGCATCAATTACGCGGCCGCATTGGCCGCGGTCCTGGCGCCTCTACGTGTCTGCTGCTCTACAAAGCTCCGCTTGGGGAAACCGCCAAAGCACGATTGGCTGTCCTGCGCGAGACGGAAGATGGCTTCCGGATTGCCGAGGAGGATCTGCGCTTGCGTGGCGAAGGCGATGTACTCGGCACGCGGCAGAGCGGGCTGCCCGGCTTCCAGATCGCGCGGCCGGAAGTGCATGGAAAATATCTCGGCGCAGCGCGCGACGACGCGGCCTTGATTCTTTCACGCGATGCAACCCTATCCGCACCGCGCGGCGACGCACTGCGTCAGTTGCTCTACTTGTTCGGCAAGGATGAGGCGATCAAGCTGATCCGCGCAGGATAGCTCTATTCTACCGCCTCTGTTTTCCGCGCCACGCGCGCCCGTACAGCTTTTGCGGTCTCCGCGAGCGAGACCAGCTTTCTTTGTGCCTCGGCATCCGGCTGCACCATCCCGGCAGAAATCAGCAGAGTCATTGCGTTCTCGACCGTGATATCGAGCTCGATCAGGTCATCACGCTTTACATAGAAGAAAAAACCCGTAGTCGGGTTTGGCGTACACGGCATAAATGCGGAAACGTGCTCACCCTGCGGCAAACTCTTGATGAGGTCGGCGCTCGGCGGCTGCGACAGAAACACGATCGACCACATGCCGGGCGCCGGAAATTCCACCAGCGCCACCTTCCGGAAACTTGAGCCGCTCTTTGAAAACAGGGATTCGAAAATCTGCTTCATCGTCTTGTAGATCGGTCGCACGATCGGCATGCGACTGAGCAGGCTCTCACCGAGTTCGACCAGTTTGCGTCCCACCAGGTTGGCCGTGAGGAAGCCAAGCAACGTGAGCGCGACGATGGCAACAATGAGTCCCGTTCCCGGAATCGGCCACGGCAAATAGCTCTCGGGCCGATACGCAGGCGGAATAAGGGGCCGCACGGAATTGTCGACCCAGGTGACGATCGACCAGATCAGCCAGGCTGTTATGGCCAGTGGTCCGGCGACCACAAGGCCGGTCAGGAAGTAATTTCGCAGTCGGCTGGCGACGCTCGCTTGCGGGGCCGATATCTTCGCTACATCGGCGGCCAGTGCATCGCCTGAGTTCTGCTCGATTTCAGACATGGGCGAAGTCTATTCCACTGTGACGGATTTCGCGAGATTACGTGGCTGATCGACGTCGGTACCGATGGCACACGCGGTATGATAGGCAATCAACTGTACCGGAATAGCGTATACAAGTGGCGTGACGGCTGATGCCATGTCCGGCAGCACCAGCGTCTCCAGGGAATTGATGGTTGCCTCTTTGGCGCCCTTTGGATCGGTGACCAGGATGATCTTTCCGCCACGCGCAGCCACCTCCTGCATGTTCGAGACCGTTTTGTCGAATACACGGTCGTAAGGGGCGATGACGATCACCGGCATAATCTCGTCGATCAGCGCGATGGGCCCATGTTTGAGCTCACCGGCCGCATAGCCTTCAGCGTGAATGTATGAGATTTCCTTGAGCTTGAGCGCACCTTCGAGCGCGATCGGAAAGCTCGTCCCGCGGCCGAGATAGAGCACGTCACGCGCCTTGGCCAGATTTTGCGCGAGCTTTTCAACCTGCGGCTCGAGCGTGAGAGCCGCCGCCATCAGCCTCGGCGTTTCGATCAGGGCGCGCACGAGATTCTGCTCGTCGACATCCTTCAGCTCGCCTCGGGCGCGTCCGGCGGCGAGTGCAATGCAGGCAAGCACCGCGAGCTGGCAGGTGAAAGCCTTGGTTGAAGCAACACCGATCTCGGGACCGGCGAGCGTCGGCATCACCACATCGCTTTCCCGCGCGATCGTTGATGTCGGTACATTGACCACGGAAAGGATGTGCTGCTTGTTCTCTTTCGCATAGCGCAACGTCGCAAGCGTGTCGGCAGTCTCGCCGGATTGCGAGATGAAGATGGCCAGATCACCCGGCTCGAGAGGCGCGCCGCGATAGCGGAATTCCGATGCGATATCGATTTCGACCGGCAATTTGGCAAAGCGCTCGAACCAGTACTTTGCGACGAGCCCTGCATAGAAGGCAGTGCCGCACGCCGAGATCGAGAGGCGTTTGAGTTTCTTCCAGTCGAACGGTAACTCACGCGGCAAGGCTACCCGTTCGTTCACCATGTCAATGTAATGAGCCAGCGTGTGGCCGACCACCTCAGGCTGCTCGTGAATTTCCTTGGCCATGAAGTGCTTGTGATTGCCCTTGTCGACCAGTTGCGCCGAGGCCGTTGATTTCACGATCGGCCGATCCACTTTGCGGCCCAGTTCGTTGTGGATCTCAGCACCCTTGCGCGTGAGGACCACCCAATCGCCATCCTCGAGGTAACTGATGGTATTCGTGAACGGCGCCAGCGCGATGGCGTCAGAACCGAGATACATCTCGCCTTTGCCGTAGCCGATGGCCAGCGGTGAGCCTTTGCGCGCACCAATCAGCAGATCGTCTTCGCCGGTAAACAGGAATGCGAGCGCGAATGCGCCGCGTAGTTGCTTGAGCGCAGCCGCTACCGCGTCGGCCGGCGACTTGCCGCTCTTCATTTCCTGCGTAACAAGATGCGCAACAGCCTCAGTATCCGTTTCGCTGACAAATTCGCAGCCTTGTTTCCGCAGCTGCTCGCGCAACTCGCGGAAGTTCTCAATGATGCCGTTGTGGACCACCGCAACCAGGTCGGTGGCATGTGGATGAGCATTATCCTCGCTCGGCCGGCCATGGGTGGCCCAACGCGTGTGACCAATGCCGACCGTCCCGCCGAGCGGCTCCCGCTCGAGCCGCGTCTCCAATGCACGAAGCTTGCCTTCCGCGCGGCGACGGCCGAGTACGCCGTGGTCAAGAGTCGCCACACCCGCGGAGTCGTATCCCCTGTATTCGAGGCGCTTGAGTGCATCGACCAGTTGCCCCGCAACCGGTTTGGTTCCCAAAATTCCGACGATTCCGCACATCCGCCTGGATGGCCCCTTTGCCCAACCCGTGTGGTTTAGCCTTCGCCGGCAAGTCGATGGAAATCACAACGCGTTTCGCCGTGTGACATGCGGCGAGGCGTTATTGACCGGCAATCACGGCTTTTTCTGCTTCTTTCCGGACAGGTTCTTGCCCAAGGCTTTCACCTGCCGCAAGCGTTTTGCCCAGCCTTCCTTAACCGTCTGTTTGGCACGCGCGATCGCCAGCGCACCGGCTGGGACATCCTTGGTAACGACCGTTCCCGTGCCCACGTAAGCGCCATCGCCGACCTTGACCGGCGCGACTAAGGCGGAGTTCGAACCGATGAAGGCACCTTTGCCGATATCGGTGCGGTGCTTGCCGACGCCATCATAGTTGCAGGTGATGGTGCCGGCGCCAATATTGGCTCCCTCGCCCACACGTGCGTCGCCGATATAGGCGAGATGATTGGCCTTGGCGCCGGCCTCGATTCTGGCCTCTTTCACCTCAACGAAATTTCCGATGTGCACATCCTTGCCGAGGTCAGCGCCCGGGCGCAGCCGCGCGAAAGGTCCGACGCGCGCTCCTTTGCCGACATGGGCGCCTTCAAGGTGCGAGAATGCGCGGATCGTTGCGCCGTCCTCAACGGTGACGCCGGGGCCAAACACGACGTTCGGCTCGATGGTTACGTCTTTTCCGAATTTGGTATCTGCAGACAAATATACGGTTTGCGGCGCGATCATGGTGACGCCTGCTTCGAGGGCCGCCAGCCGCAGGCGCTGTTGCAGCACCGCTTCCGCTTCAGCGAGTTGCATCTTGGTGTTGATGCCGCGCACGTCATCCTCCGAGGTTTCGATCGCCACTGCCTTCAATCCCATATCGCGGGCGATGGCAACGGCGTCGGTGAGATAATATTCGCCCTTGGCGTTCGCATTCCCTATACGGGCGAGAATGGCGAGGGCTTGTTTGCCGGCGAGCGCCATGAAGCCGCCATTGCAGAGGCCGATCTGGCGCTCTTCGCGCGTGGCGTCGCGGTCCTCCCGGATCGCAGCAAGTTCGTGGCCTTGCATGACCAGCCGCCCGTATCCTGCGGGATTGGCCGGCTTGAACCCGAGCACCGCCACGGCCGCACCTTCGGCCAGTGCACCGCGCAGCTTCGAAAGGGTCTCGGTCCGTACCAGTGGCGTGTCCGCGAACATCACCAGAATATCATCCGCCCCGCGGGCGATCGCCTTGCGTGCTGACAGGACAGCGTGGGCGGTCCCTAAGCGCTCTCGCTGCTCAAATATCTCTACCTTGGATGCGGCTTTGCGCGCCTCCGCCGTTACTGCGTCATGATCGGGGCCAACGACGATCGCCAGATGGTCGGTCCCTACGGACCTTGCCGCCTTCATCGCGTGGGCAAGCAACGAACAGCCACCGAGCGGGTGCAATGCCTTCGGCGTATGCGACCGCATGCGCGTGCCTTCGCCGGCCGCGAGCACAACCGCAAGGCAAGTTCGACGAGACATCTACTTTGGGCTCAAGCTTTGCTGGAGATTTGGCGTACCCCATAACTCAGCCGGCCCAACGGCAAAAGACCAGCGCCAAATCACTTTGAACCAAGGTGAAAGCGGGATTTGCCGGATTCTGCTAATGTTTTCAATGATTCGTCCATCGAGGAGCCCATGGCGATCGAACAGACGCCGACGGAACCCGATTTGCGTGCCCCTCGCAGACGCCGCCGCGAACTCAACGCGCTCCTGTGGCTATGCGGTTGGGGTGGTTTCACCGCGGTTGCCCTGACGGCCCTTGCGATTGCGAGCCAGACCGAAACCGCCAGCGAGCGTTTGCGGCACATCTTCGCGATGAACGAATCCTCCGCGATCGCGCGAATGCCGCCGCGTGTCACACAGCTGGAGACCGAAACGCAGCGTCTGGCTGCGCAGGTGCGCGCGCTCACTACCGACCGCGACCGGCTGGCAGGCCGCATCGGGTTACTCGAAAGCAGTATCGACGACATGACGGGGGCCATCAAAAAGCAGGCCGCCGCGACTGCAGCCGCCCTTGCGGCCAAGGTACCTCCACCGACGCCAAGCGCACCGGCCACTGCATCGCCGGCACCATCAAATCCGCCAGGGACGAATGTCACCATCGCCGCGACGGAGACGATGGCTTCCGCCGCGCCCCTCACACCCAAGGCCGACCGGGCGCCCACACAAGCAGTCCCCCTGCCGCCGGCGCGCGTTGCGACCGTGTCAATTACCGGGCCCGATCCACCGGCGGCAAAACAAGATGACTTCGGACTGGATCTTGGTGGCGGCGGCACAATCGATGCAGTCCGCCAGCGTTGGAGCACGGTGAAGGCCAATTTCGGCCCACTGCTGAGCGGGATGCACCCGCTGGCTGCACATGACCCGCGTCCGGGTGTTCCAGGCTATCGCCTGGTGGTGGGCCCCTTGCCAAACAGCGTCGCGGCCTCGGGCCTCTGTGCGCATTTCAGCGCAGCCCGCACGGCCTGCCGGCCGGTCAAATTCGACGGCGAGCCAATTGCACAGCAATGATTGTCGCTGTGGCGGTGCAGCGGCATACTGATCTCATGAAATTGTTTCTGCCAAGCGCACGCGCAACGAACTGGCTGCTGGTCGTGGGATTTTCATCAATCGGCTACGCCCTGTACCTGCGCTATCTCGCAGTCGAGCAACCGACCGTAGGACTTGCCTGCCAGGCAGGACTGAACACGTGGCTGTGCTTCACGCGGCAGATCGCCATCATGCTTTTTACATATTCGGTTTTTGGATGGTTCGCGTTAATCGTCGCCACACTCAACCTTCTGCGCCCGACACTGGTGCTCTTTGCGGTCGCGCTCGCCGCCGCGTGCTTTGGCGTGGTTCTTTACAATGTAGGCCTGTCTTCGCTTGCCGCTGGCCTGCTGGTCCTCAGCCTGGCACGTCGCGCACCCGAGCCAGAGTGACAGCGAGCGCCGCCAGCACCGCACACAGCCAAAGCGACTGCCAATTGGCGAAGCCTTCGTTGAACAGGATGTACGACACCGAAAACGCGAGCGCGCCGGCTCCGGCGACTTCTGCGGTGGGCCGGATGCCCTTCGATCGCGCCACCATGACGCCATGGACGAGAAACGGCACAATCGCGGCCGTGAGCGGTGCGAAGGGGAAATCCCGGTAACGCGGGTCGAACACCAGGCCGAGCGCAATCACGAACGCCAACAGCATCGTGATGGCGAGTAGGACGCCGAGAGATTGCGCAAGCGGGTTTTGCATCCGGTATTCTTTCGGCCCGAATATCCGAAAAAATGCCGGCATGGGTGTGCTGCACATGATCGCCACGCTCAACAGGACCGGCGCCCCGATGGCCACCGCGGTGAGCGCGAGCGAACGCGACCAGCCACCCACCCCGAGGCTTTCAACCGGAACGTTCTCAATCGTCCAGCCAATCAGCGCGCCGCCGACGAATGCGTTCGCGCTAACCGCAACCCAGAATGATACGGGCGTATCTTTTGTACGCACGGTCAGCGCCGCGCCGAAAACGATCACTGCGAATAAAATTCCGCCACCGCCCTGCCAAAGCCAGAGAGGATGATTGGACACTGCTTGCGCCCCGGTGAATTTTGGTGCGCGGGTCGCGGCATAGAAGAGCCCCCAATGACCGCCAACCGTCCCCTCAAGAGCGCGCTTCCAGGGTTGGTCAAAGGCTTCGATGATATTCACGTTGAAATTCTCACGCTTGCTCAGTGCAAGCACTTCCTGGATGACGCGCGCCTGGTTCGCCCGCGACGGGAGCGCGCCCTCGCGCATGCGACCGGCGCTTGGCCAGCCAACCTCGCCGATCAAGACCTCCTTGCCTGGAAATGCGTTGACCACCTGACGGCGGATTGCCTCGACATGGGCGACCGCGTCGCGGGCGGGAATCGGAAAATCCTCCCAGTAAGGCAGAATATGTATCGTGATAAAGTCGACGGCGTTGGCCACGTCGGTGTTACGCAGCCAGAACTCCCAGACGTCGGCGTAGGTCACCGGGACGTGCACGCGCGCTTTGACTGCGCGGATCGTGCTGGCGAGGTCTGTTGCGGTCATGTCGCCGCGCAACAACACCTCATTGCCAACGACAACCGAACGGATCGTGCCGGGGTATTTGTTTGCGAGCGCGACGGCGGTTTCGATCTGATACTGGTTTTTAAGCAAACTGCTCGATAGCCACAGCCCCTGCATAACCTTCAGGCCATGCCTGGCCGCAATCGCTGCAATCTGGTCCAGCCCGAAATCGACCGAGTACGTGCGTATGCAGTCCGTAACCTGAGCCAGGCGCGTCAGATCATCCTCGATCTGAGCCACCGGAATGACGATGGACTGGTCGAGGGGCGTCTGGCTGCCGCGGAAAGGCGTGTAGGAAACGCAATAGAGCCTTTCAGCGCGGCCATACTGGGATGGCATCAAAAGCACCGGAGCCCCAAGCCAGGTCCAAACAGCGGCTATAGCCACTGCCGTAAGGGCGAGGCAGGCGAAGGCATGGCGCATCGGCAACCCAATCGGAAAAGGCCAATCGTCGTGCGACGGCTTATCGTGCGTCATCGCCCCTGCCAAGCTGGCCCGTCTTAAGCAAGGAACGTGGTTACGCTGGACAAAATTCGCGGTTTGAGGCCAAGTCTCGTTCTGCAAACTATAGTTAAGGAAGCCGCCCGACGGTGCGGATTTGCAACCGCCGTATTAGCGTCCCAATCCGGTCGCACACACAGAATCCAAGGGCGTCCAAGAGCAAACATCCGACGGGGCCAATGCGGATTTCTCCCAAGTTGCGTCAGTTCTTAGCCGTACTGTCTTGCGTGGCGGCTTTTGGGTTCACTGTTCCGGCTTTCGCGCAGAGCGGCGGCAACGGCAAGCCACCCGAGCCGCAAAAACCGGCCGCTGACGCCGCCAAAGAGACCCAGAAAAAGATCGACGAAATAGCCGAGGCCACCCGTGTTTTGGCCGGCCCGGCGGGTAATCCGGAATGTGTCTGGCTGGGCCGCCGCGTGGTCAGCCTCCTTTGGCGCGACGACCTCGATACGGCTTTCCGCCACCTCGATCTCTACGACCGTTTCGGCTGCCCCAGCGCCCATATTCAGGCCACCTTTCGCTGCCTGGTCCGCCAGGGAAACATCGATCCCAAGGTTCAGGAAACCCTTAACGGCAGGGTCCATGCCTGTTGGTTAAATCCCGGGCTTGAGCCGGCCCCCGCCGAGGCCGCCGTTCAGCCACCAGCCGCAACTTCGGGCGGAACAACCCAGCGGTAGAACGCGTTTCCCTGTTAACGAAATTCATTAGGGCGCCATGCGAGTGCCAAGGATTTGCCATGTCGCCTAGTTACTTGAATATCCACCTTATGCCGCGCTACGCTGCATCCTTGCAGACGGAGTTTCGGCTGGGCCCAGGGGACGGGCTCGAGGGTCTGCCATCCTGCCCCACTTGGTACTGAGTAGTATGCGCACCGTCGCTGCCGTCGTCGCCCTCGTGGCGTGCGTGCATGCCGGATTGTGGGTCCTAATGCGCGACAATGTTCGCGCGCCCAATTTCGACGGCCAGCTCGCGAGCGTTTCCTACGCACCTTTTGAAGGTTCGGCGCATCCGGATTCCGGAGCCAGGGCGCGCACCGCGCAAATTCGCGCCGATCTCAAGATGCTGGCACCTCTCACGCGCGCCATTCGTACGTATTCCTCTACGGGCGGCGTGGAGCTTGTGCCCGGCATCGCGTCCGAATTCGGATTGCGTGTCACGGCCGGCGCCTGGATCGACAAGAATCAGGATCGTAACGAGCGCGAAATCCATTCGGTCGTCGATCTCGCAAAGCGCCACAGCAACATCAACGGAATCATCGTCGGCAACGAAACCATCTTCCGCGGCGAGCAGAAGGTCGGCGACCTGATCAAGATGATTCAACGCGTGAAGCGTTCAACCAACGTTCCGGTGACAACAGGCGAAATCTGGCACGTATGGATCGAGCATCCCGAGCTTGTTTCGGCGGTCGACTACATCGCCGCGCACATATTGCCCTATTGGGAAGGATTCTCGGAAGCGCAAGCGGTCGATCAGGCCGTGTTGATCTATGACAAACTTCGCCAGGCCTATCCTGGCAAGCGCATCGTCATCGCCGAGTTCGGCTGGCCAAGCGCCGGCTACAATATGAAGAACGCCAATCCGGGGCGCATTGAGCAGGCGGTCGCGTTACGTGACTTCGTCAGCCGCGCCGACGCTTACGGCATCGACTACAACATTGTCGAAGCAATCGATCAGCCGTGGAAGATCTTCGAAGGTGGCGTCGGCCCGTATTGGGGACTCTTCGACGCCGCGCGCCATCCAAAGTTTGATTGGACCGGCCCGATCACCGACCCTGACCATTGGCGGCTTGGCACAATCGCCATTCTGGTGAGCGTGCTGTTGTCGCTTCCCCTGTTGGCCATGACCGTGACAGTGCTGCAGGCCGCCATGCTGGCCGGCGCTGCCAACGTCGTGGGCGCCTGGTTCGCGGCCGTGTTCGGTTACTGGAACGGACACTATTTCGTACCGGGCGCAGCCTTCGCGCTTGGCCTTGGCATGCTGCTGCTGATTCCTCTCATCGTGATCGCGCTTGCGCGTATCGAAGAAATCGCAGCCATCGCATTTGGACGAAAGCCGCTCCGGCTGATTGCGAGTCCGCCACTCGCTCCCGATGTGATCTTGCCCAAGGTTTCAATTCATATCCCGGCCCATAACGAGCCGCCGGAGATGCTTAAACAGACGCTCGATGCGATCGCCCGGCTCGACTACGAGAATTTCGAATGCATCGTGGTGATCAACAATACGCCGGATCCTGGACTCTGGCTGCCCATCGAGGAACATTGCCGCACGCTCGGTGAGCGCTTCAAGTTCGTACGCGCCGACAACATCGTCGGCTTCAAGGCGGGCGCATTGCGACTTGCGCTCGTGCACACGGCCGCTGATGCGGACATAATCGGCATCATCGATGCCGATTATGTCGTGCAGCCCGGTTGGTTGAAGGATCTTGTGCCGGTCTTCCGCGATCCGAGCGTGGGGCTGGTACAGGCGCCACAGGATCACCGCGACGGTGAACGTAGCGTCATGCATCACGCCATGAACGGCGAATATGCAGGCTTCTTCGACATCGGAATGGTGCAGCGGAACGAGTTCAACGCGATCATCGCGCACGGCACGATGTGTCTCGTTCGACGCGCCGCAATCGAGGCCGCCGGCGGATGGTCGAGCGACACGATCTGTGAAGACACCGACCTTGGTCTTACCCTGCTCGAGCTCGGCTGGCAGACCCATTACACCAATAAACGCTACGGCCATGGCCTGCTGCCTGACAGCTTCGAAGCTTACAAGAAGCAGCGTCACCGCTGGGCCTATGGCGGCTTCCAGATTCTCAAAAAGCACTGGCGGCGATTTTTGCCGGGCGCCAGCCGGCTCACGCGCGAGCAGAAGCGCGAATTTGCACTGGGCTGGCTCAACTGGCTCGGCGCCGAAAGCATCGGAGTTGCGGTCGCTATTCTCAATATTATCTGGGTGCCGGTGATCGCATTTCTCGATATTGCGGTGCCAGATCGCATCCTCACCGCGCCGATCCTTGTGAGTTTCATCGTATCGGTCGCACACTTCGCGACGCTCTATCAGCTGCGCGTACGCCCGCGTTTGGGCCAGCTGCTTGGATCGGTTTTCGCGGCAATGTCGGTGCAGTGGACGGTCGCGCGAGCCGTCAGCCTCGGTTTGCTCAAGGATCACCTGCCATTCGTTCGCACATCGAAGGGTGGCATGAGGCGCTCAACTGACTTCCACGCCTTCTGGGAGGCGTTGCTGGCGGGCCTGTTGATCCTCAGCGCGGTCGTGCTGGTCCTGACCAATTACAAGGAAATCCGCGAGATCAATATTTTTGCTGTGGTGCTCGTCGTGCAGAGCCTGCCCTTCATCGCAGCAGTCGGCCTCGCGGTGATCGAGCGGACCCGCCTCAACGAGTTTGCCTATTGGCGCAGTCTCGAGGCCAAGGTGTTGCTGCCACTCACGCGGCGAAGCACCACGATGGCGGAAGCCACACGCACTGCCCCGGCGCCGAAGCCGGGTGAGCTGGTGCAGTAGCGGCTGGTTACGCGGCCAACGCCGTTTCGACCAATTTCACCCAATACGACGTCCCGAAGGGAATCACATCGTCGTTGAAGTTGTAGGCCGGGTGATGCAGCCCTGCGCTGTCGCCATTGCCGATCCAGATGAAGGCGCCCGGGCGCGCATTCAGCATGTACGAAAAATCCTCCGCACCCATCATGGGCGCCAGTGATGTATCGACTTTGTCCTGGCCAGCAACCTGGCTTGCGACCGAGGCTGCGAACTCGGCTTGCCGCTCATGATTGACCAGCACCGGATAACCGCGCCGATAAGTGAGCTTCGCTTTCGCACCATAGGCCGCCGCGGTGCTTTCGACGACGATGGCCAGGCGCTCCTCCAGGAGATCACGTACATCCGGCAACAGGCTGCGCGCGGTACCGCGCAACTGGACGGTTTGCGGAATGACATTGTCGGCATTGCCCGCGCGGAACATGCAAATCGAAACGACCGCCGACTTGAGCGGGTCAACACTGCGCGCGACGACTGATTGAATTGCGTTGATGATCTGTGCCCCGACCAGAACCGTATCGATGGCAAGATGCGGACGCGCGGCGTGCCCCCCGACACCTTCAATATCAATTGTCAGGGCATCGGCCGATGCCATCATCGGCCCGGGCCGGACGCCAAAGGTGCCCACCGGCATGCCCGGGTAATTGTGCATGCCGTAGACCTCACCGATGCCGAAGCGATCCATCAGCCCGTCGTTGACCATTTCCTTTCCACCACCCCCGCCCTCTTCCGCCGGCTGGAAAATCACCACTGCAGTGCCGGCAAAGTTGCGCGTCTCGGTGAGATAGCGTGCTGCGCCGAGCAGCATGGCCGTGTGTCCGTCGTGACCACATGCATGCATTTTCCCCGGGACGGTAGATTTGTACGGAACATCATTTGCCTCCTCGATCGGCAGCGCATCCATGTCGGCGCGCAATCCGATTGTCTTGCCCGCGGACCCTTTGCGACCGCGGATGACACCGACCACCCCGGTGCGTCCGAGGCCGGTCACAACCTCGTCGCAACCGAAGGCCTTGAGCTTCTCGGCAACCGAACCGGCGGTGCGGTGCACGTCGAACAGCAGCTCGGGGTGGGCATGCAGATCGCGCCGCCAGTCGGTGATTTCGCGATGTAGGTCCGCGACACGGTTGACGATCGGCATGGCAATCTCCGGGCGGCATAAGCCGCGCATTAGTCTAGCAAATCCCGGGCCTTGTGCGAGTTCAAGAAGGTGGCCTGCGCCTATTGACCGGGCTGGTCGGGGCCCCTACACAGCGGCCAGCGCATGACTCCGAAAATCTCGCCCTCGGCTTTATCCTCAGGGCAATTCCACTTCGGACACGCTCATGTGTCAGGTGGCGAGCGCGTAGCTCAGGCGGTAGAGCAACTGACTTTTAATCAGTAGGTCGAGGGTTCGAGTCCCTCCGCGCTCACCAAACAAAATCAAGCACTTCTTGCATTTAGGCCACTTACAAGGTGGCCTTTCTGCCGTTTGACAACAGCTCTGGCAGCATTCTGCAGATTTCGTTGCGATGAATTAGCTGCATGAGGGCAGTCCCCAAAAGTCAGCCATTCTGTTTTTCTCTCGATTGAAATAGCCAGGAACATAAAGGGATGCGGGACGTTCGCGTGAGTAGTCATTCCAGGAAAGGTGTCCCCACTTTGACCTGGGAGGCGCGGGGCCGCGTGTTGCAGTCGCGGCCCCTACTTTTTCATTGCTGGCTTAAACACGCAAAAAACAGCCGATGGCGTTAGCTCTCGCACCCACAAAAACCTATTTCGGCTTCGGATCACAAGACGACTACGTGGTCCTCGACGGCGGTCGCTGCGTTGGTCGAATTTTCCTGTCGCCGCAGTCACCACCTGACCGCAATTGGACGTGGATGATCACTGCGGTCGATTTCAACCAAGCGATCGACAATCGCGGGTATTCAGCGACACGCGAGCAGGCGATGGTGGATTTTAAAAAGCAGTGGCTAAGCTAGCGCCCGCGTCAATCGACAGCGCGCAAATTCAGCTCGCGAGTTTTACGTTTTTTGCGTGCTTAGGCTCGGTCCAACGCACTGCCAGAGGCCATCCAAACGCGAGCACGGCGAAGAATAACGACAGGGAAACCGGCAAACTAGCCAACGGGAAAATTCGATCCAAGGCCAGACCGATTGTAACCACGACGGCTTCACCAACCACAACAATCAAAACATAGACGATCAAAATCCACATTGGTTCTGCCCCTGCTAGCGCCCCTAGATGCTTGTACGCGTCCACACACGGCGAGCACAACGTAAATCGAGCACAAATTTCGATTGCCTAAGGCCCCTCGCCCAGCTGGTGGCTAGCACCTTCAGTTGGGGTGTTGGCAGCCCGTGCTCGATCGCGGCTGCTTGGAACTATGCCGTTGATCGAGGGTTACCTCTGTGAAAAACGAGGTTTGCCAATGTCACTCAAGTCAGTTTGTTTTGGTTTCGCCGTGCTCGTGAGCGCCAGCTCGGTCTCAATGGCACAAAGTCTGCCGAATTACGGTGCTAATCCGCCCCGGAATGTCGACAGTTTTGGCCAGCCACCAAGCGGCGCCAAACCGCCAGGCGTGTCGCGTTACGGGCACCGCGCTTACGCGTATGTCCCGAACCAGCATCGTCGTCACTCCCGGTATTGGCATCACCGCCACTGGTATTGATGAAAGCGGGGCACGCGCAGAGCGAGTTGGGTACCGGGCCCCCGCTCCGGTCGATGGGACGCTTCGATCGGAACGATCGAACCGCCGGCGACGCCATCCCGCCTCGTCATTGGTTTACCCCGTACCTCGGGCTGCCGTCCCCACGATCCACGGCAGCCCTTTTCCTTGCGTTCGTGATCGGAATGCCAACCTGGAACCCTGACGTCGCCTCTTTCGTTTTCGTAAGAGAGGCCCGATGAAACAAGCTGTTATTTTGTTGTCGGCAATTGCCGTCCTTGGAGCGGTCCATATTGCTCCCGCGGAAGATAGTGCTGAGGGAAAGGCACCTCCCCCAAAGGCGGCTGCTCCCGGAAGTCCGAGCACCCCGACGCAAACCATCGACCAGGAAATAAAGGGTGACGTAAGGGGAAATGCGATCCCGTTAGGTGGTGAATCGAGCGACATAACCCGAGCCCGGACACCTGAGGACACCCTTCGCGAAACACTTCGTGACAAGCGGCCGAAGTAACCATTGTCCGACGAAAAGCGGGCGATCTGCGCGCCGAAGCCGGCCACCGCTTTCCAGAAAAATAGATTATCGCCGACCTGCGCAGCGCCAGTACCGGTGACGGTTTTGCATGTAGGTAACTCGACGCAAGCCTTGGCGGGCGCAGACGTCGGGTGGCCGCGTTGGCGACGCCTGCGGCACTTCCGTGAACGACTCCTGCTGTTCAGGCTCAGATGCGGCGGCAAGATTGTGCGGCTCCGCCTGCGTCACTTGGAGTACATCCTCCGCTCGTGGCAGCAGGCCGCCGGTTAGACCCTGAAGCGGGTCACGCACTACCATCGGCGGGAGGTCGTCGGTGGCCGTCTGCCAACGGCGTCCGAAATCGTCGGCGATGGGCGCACCCACAGTCTCAACGTTCGGGTGCTGTTGGGATGTGACGTTGCCGCTGCCGTCGACCGGTGCCGGTCGTTGCGGCACTAGTTTGAGTGGCGGCGACACTGCAAACGATAACGAGAGCATGGCTCCTGCAGCCATGGCCACACCACTTGACGCGAGCAGCTGTTCCGCCTGCATGGTTCTTCGCGCCTCAGCGATACAGCAGGTTTCCAATGTCCCACATGTAGCCAACGAGCGCTGCCGTTAATAAAACGGCGAGTCCCATCAGGAAATTTGGCCTCATCCCGTTTGATTTGAAAATCAGGCCAACGAGGCTCGTCATGACCCAGACGATCGAAATCGTCATCGCGATCTTGAAAAGCATGAGCATGGATAAGCGTCCCTCGACCCTTACCCCCCGGCACATCCTATTATCCCTCTACCTCCACGCGCAATGACACCAATTTACCACCCGATTGTCAGACACCGGACGCAAGGCGGAATTCAAATGACACCGCTAATTCTCAAACACGCAAGGAAGGACCGCCTAGGCGCCATCGACAGGGCCCGAACGACTTCGATGGACGACGAATCGTCGCTGTATCGGTCGGGTATTTCTATCGGCGCAGGCGCCACAAGGGCGCCCGCGGTTCTGGACAATCACTGCTCGCGAGTATCCGCCGACGGCACACGATCGCGGGTGTTCAGCACCACGTGAGCAGCCGATGGTGGAATTCAAGGCTGTGGCCGGGCGAGAGATCGCCTCCCCAAATATAGCCCGCACCAAATGGAACCCGCTTAGTCAGCCGGCGGTTGACCTGCGCGTAGATTCTATAACCAAGGAAGGCGACCACACATGAGTAATCCAGACCAAGGCGGGCAGCAAAACCAGGGCGGCCAAGAAGATCAGAAGCCTGGTCAGCAGCAGCAACAAAAGCCGGGACAGGGTGGCCAGCAGGGCGACCAGGACCAGAAGCCCGGACAGCAACAGCAGAAATAATCCTCACGACAAATGAAGAGCCGCGGCTCATTACGGGTTTGCGGCTCTTTCTATTGAGCTACGGTCTTCCGCTTCCTTCTCCACCCGAGCAGACCCAACAAGAGCAGGCGATGGCGGATTACACGGCGCAGGCGCGTCTGGTCTTTTACCGCGAGAGCGGGTTCACCAGTCCACCGGCTTGTTCTCACCTCGGCGTCAGTAAAGCCGAACTGCCTTACGACGCTCAAGATGAGTTGCTGGCACTGCTCTGCCGACGCGATCGACTTTGGCCAATCAACGCCAGCGTAAGCCTCGCGGTAGCTGCGATAGTCATCCGCAGCAGCCGATGTCATCAGCAGCGCGAAAATCAACGCGACCTGCTTGGACATTCCTCCACCCCGC
>DASXLC010000100.1:0-46371 GCA_036496445.1 Pseudolabrys sp.
AAGCGTTAGTAGCTGACCGCCCCGCCGCAGCAAATTATGTTTCATGCCCCGCGGATAAGCAGTAGCGGCCTGCTCGAAATCCGAGCGAGACCCTCCGCTACGCTCCCCAAGAATAGCCGGCGAATTCCTCTGCGTCCGTGAGTGCCGATCACGATCAGATCGGCCGGCCACTGGTTCGCCTCCTCTTCGATGAGATCGTAAATACGCTTGTCAAAAGTTGTGACGCATTTCGAATCGAATTCAATTGCCGCCGCGAGCATTGGCTCCGAAGCGCCAGTGACCACCTTTTGCCCCTCTGCCTGTAATGCGTTCTGGTGCTCAACTATATGAGGCGCATTTACCACCGAATAGGTCGTGGTTAAATCAACAACGTGGAAGAGCCGAAGAGTTGAATGTTGATCTTTTGCCAGCCCGATGGCTTCTTGCAGCGCCAAGTTCGAAGTACCGCTGCCGTCGATTGGTACTAGGATGCGTTTGTACATCGCCAACGCTTCGGAAAGTGTCGGAAAAAGCTCAGTTGAGGGCTGTTCCCTCACAAAGTAGTGCAATTGTATGCACGTTTGCCATCCTAATCCCCTAGGCGGTGGGGCTACACATACTCGCAATAACGCGGATCGTATACGTGCGACTGGACGTGCGCCAATAAGTCGTTCGGGACTGGCCCCGCGGCGAGAGCGTGCCGATATGCGATCTGCGCAACCGCCGCGGCAATGTGGGCCGAGACCTCCCGAATTCGTGGCAGTGCCGGATAGAGACTTCCCTGATCGAGGTCGGATTGGGTTACGAGATTTGCTAGCGTCTTTGCCGCGCTCATAAACATCTCGTCGGTAATCAGCCGCGTGCCGCTCGCGATCGCGCCGAGGCCAACGCCGGGGAAGATATAAGAGTTATTACCCTGGCGTGGCACCAACGTGTGCCCATTCAATTGCACCGGAGCGAACGGGCTACCACACGCGAATAAAGCGCGTCCTGCGGTGTGGCGATATGCTTCTTCAGCGGTGCATTCTGCCTTAGAGGTCGGATTCGAGAGCGCAAAGATGATCGGTCGCGCGTTTAATTGGGCCATCGCCTGCAAAACTTCAGCGGTGAAGGTCCCGCCGACCGCCGCAACGCCGATGATTGCAGTCGGTTTGAGCGTCCGGATGGCAGACGGGAAATCGCTGATCGGCTTGTGATCGTGCGCGTAGGGAATTTTGTGCTCGACGAGATCGGTGCGGCTCTTGACCACCAAACCGTGAGAGTCCACCAGCCAATTTCGCTGCAGCGCCTCAGCTTTGGAACATCCATCTGCAACCATCGCGGAAACGACGAGGTCTGCAATGCCTGTTGCAGCTTCTCCGGCGCCTAGAAAAAGAATCTTCTGATTGACAAGCTTACCGCCGGTTACCCGTAGTGCAGTGAAGATGCCGGCGAGCGCTACGGCTGCGGTACCCTGAATATCGTCATTGAACGTGCAAACGGTGTCGCGATATTTGCGTAACAGTCTAAAGGCATTGTGATTGGCAAAGTCTTCGAACTGGATCAGGACACCGGGGAACGTTTCGCACGCCGCGCTAATGAACTCGTCGACCAAGGCATCGTATTCGGCGCCGCGGAGCCGACGCTGACGCAAACCAACATAATAAGGATCATTCAACAGCGCCGTGTTGTTTGTGCCCACGTCCAATGTGACCGGCAGGCATAGCTTCGGGTGAATGCCGGCACAGGCGACATACAGCGAGAGTTTGCCGACGGGGATCCCCATGCCGTTCGCGCCGAGGTCGCCGAGCCCCAAAATGCGCTCGCCGTCGGAGACGACGATAAGCTTTGCCGGATGTGGCCAATTTCTCATCAGCTTGGCAATGCGCCCCCGATCGTCTGAACTGATAAATAATCCTCGCGGTCGTTGAAAAATATCGCCGAACTTCTGGCAGGCAAGCCCAACCGTCGGTGTGTAAATTAGGGGTTGAATTTCATCAATATTGTCGCAAACGACACGGAAGAATAAAGCCTCATTGCGATCGTGCAGTGCATTGAGCGCGACATATTTTTCAAGATCATCGGGAAGCCGGCGCAAGTTGGTAAGTATGCGGGCCACCTGTTCCTCCTGCGAGAGCAGGTGTGCCGGCAGTAGGCCGCGGAGGCCGAATGCATCACGCTCCTTTTCGGAAAACGCAGTACCCTTATTGAGCAATGGATCTCGCAGTAGCGCCATACCACGCGGCAAATCTGCAGCATTTGGGGGAGTTTTTACGTTCAGCGGCATTTCCATGGCTTTTCTTCCGTTCAAGCCCTTTTGAGCATTTCTGCCGGATCCCAATAGCCCGGCATTGATGCTGATCAAATGCGAGGAGAAGAACTCACCGGCCTCGCGACATCAGGAACCAGTGCCACGTTGGCTCTCGGTGAAATTCGGACGAGAACGGCACGCTAACAAAAAGTGGCCATTTATTTTGACTTAGCTCAATGCTGTCACTTCACCCACCCGCTAAGCAGACAGCATGGACGCCGAAAATGCTAGAAGCCCTGACTGCCCGAGTTGCGGGACGCCTATGCGCTTCTGTAAAGCCGTTCCGAGAGTGGCTTCGCTTCCTGAACTACGCACCTATAAC
This sequence comes from Pseudolabrys sp., assembly GCA_036496445.1. Classification (GTDB taxonomy): domain Bacteria; phylum Pseudomonadota; class Alphaproteobacteria; order Rhizobiales; family Xanthobacteraceae; genus Pseudolabrys. The sequence goes on from DASXLC010000100.1 coordinate 2,592, forward strand.
TGCATACTATGCGGGGTGACAGTGACGGAAGCTGAAGAACCGAGAGAGCGGCGCGAATGGTTGTACCCCTTCCACGTCGCGTCGCTTCTCTTGGATCACTGTATTCCACCGGCTATCAGCCGAAGGGAGGTGATCCAGTATGAATACTCAAATCTTCAACAAAGGCGGTTTTGCCAATAACTTCTGGGTGCAAATAGCCGCGTTGGTAATCGTGACGCTCGTGGTGATCGCCCTTGCGGCGAAGTACGTTTGGTGACCGCGGCTAGGACAGTTGGATTGAATCCCGTTGCGGCAGCTGACTAACTGCCCAGCGCCGGTGACGGTTTGCGGCACCAGCTCCGGCAGCTTGGCAATGTTCGCGGCGATGCGCCGCGCCTCATCGCGGGTGACTTACATTGATTTAGATCAAGGCATCTTTTCCATTCACGGGCGAAATTTGTGACGCAATGTTATTCCCAGCGATAACGGTTTCGAACCGGTGAACACAGATGACCGTGCAGGGCAACAAAGGCGGTGGCCTGTCCAATAATCTCGCGGCCGAGCTGAGCATATTGGCAATCGTTGTAATCGTCTTACTCCACGGCCACGCCACTAACGTCGTGCACATGATTGCGTCGCGACATTTCTGGTAACCGGGTGTCTCGGCCGCTTCACTGTGCCACGAGGGGAGGTTTCAAATGGCAGACTTGCACAAGACGATTATTCCGCCACACAAAGAATAAATCGATGCTCGTGATGGGGCATTTGTGGCCTTTGTCATCATTATCACCGCCATCGCAGCGACGGCGACGTCGATTCAAATTTACATGCAAAATCCCAGGTAATCCCACGGTTGCTGCAGCGGGAGCATGTCGAATCCCCCGAGCAGCCCTGGCTTTAACATCTTGCGCCGGCAGCCCGTGCGCAGATAAGCTTTGCTCACCACCTGACTGACGCGGTGCCTATTCTTCATACACGCGCTCCAGTCAGTACCCCCCGCTTGGCCCCGGCGACTGTCGGGGCTCTTTATTTGCGCGCGGCGCGGGGGTCGGCAGCAGCTTGGCCCGGGCTATAGCGCATGAGCGCATTGTGCGGGATCACCAAATGGAGGAGCATCCGCCAAACGATCGGTGCGCGTTTCTCAGCGGCCAAGACCTCTCCACCCCTGCCAAAGCAAAGCGAGCGAGATCAAGAGCATCAGCAGGTAGGCGATCCGGTAAAACTGCTCGGTTGGCGTCTTGCGCACGAGCCAGACGCCGAAAAAATTCGTCCCAACCGCGAGCGGCAGCAACGCCAGGGAAGTGGCGAGACTACGTGGCGAGAACTGCCCGAGCGCAAAATAGCGCACAATCTTCATCAGGTTCATGAAAGCGAAGAACATGACTGTGGTGCCGACCAGCGTCATTTTTTCGAGGCGCTGCGGCAGAACGTGGATTTGATAGGGCGGCGTGCCAACCTGGATCAGCGTCGACATGAAACCAGCGAGCAAGCCACACAGGACACCCATCACCGCATTGGGCCGGTATCCTTTTACGGACGCTCGCCAGATGTAGGGTCGAAGCCACATGTAAAGCACGAAGCAGAGCCCGATGGCGCCCACGCTGAGCTCGATCACGGCATTCGATACGTGGCTTGCGAACAGCCCGGCGGTGCCGATGCCGAGGACGGAACCGGGCACCAAAACTTTCAGATTCCAGGCATCCCAATGGCGGCGGTAGATCCACACCGAGATGGCGTCCTGGCAGATGAGGATCGGCAGTAGGATTGCCGCGCCCTGCAGCGGCGGCACGACGAGCGCCACCAGCGGCGTTGCGATCATGCCGAGGCCCGCAAAGCCGCCCTTGCTGAGGCCGAGCAGCGTCACGGCGGGAACGGCGACGAGATAGAACAGCGGATCGGTGATCACGAGACGATACGGCACGAGGCGTCGGATAGCATCGTGACATAGATCAAAGCGTGGGCTTCGGTCGGGGCAGTTTTACGGTGCGCTTCACACATCTTTATCCAGATGGGCAAGCACCATCATGGCACGCGTTTGGCGACAAACGAAAGCTGGTCGAACAGTTCTGGGCGATCAAATCCGCAACCTCAGTAGCTAGGGTCAACGCTGGCGGGACGATCACACACTATCACGCGGCTCGGCCGCGATCATCGGACCGGGTACGACCGAGAACGGCCCCAACTGTTCGCTGACGCCTTGAAAGCGGTCAAGCAGAAGCTCGACCCGCATCATATCTTGAACCCTGGTATTCTAATTGACTGATAAGCGCGCCATAATGGAGTCTAGAAGACCTCATGAGATGCTTGCCGGGCACTCGCTGACGCAATTTGATTGATCGCGAGTTAAAAACAGCCGCGCTTCACAACATTCAAGGTTTCTCCGGCCTCAACTGCTCAGACGTCACGACCCGTTGGCACGACCGCGGTCGCTTCTAACTCGATCTTGCCCGGAGCATCGAGCAGGTCGGCGACAAAAATCATGCTCATGGCCGGGTAATGATTGCCCATGAGACGACGCCAGATGCGACCAAGCTCGCGCCGGCTGTTCAGATAAGCGGTCTTGTCGGTGCAATAGGCAGTCATTCGGCAGATGTGCTCAGGGGCACCGCCGGCCTCGGTGAGCACCGCAAGGACGTTCTTGAGTGCCTGCTCGAACTGGGGGACAAGTGTGTCGCTCTGGAACCGCTGCGCCGCGTCCCATCCCACCTGGCCTGCTACGAACACGATGCGACCGGCCGACACCTCGATCCCGTTGGCATATCCGCTCGGCGACGCCCACCCGGCTGGAAGCAAAACGCGCATCGACATGGCATACTCCTAAACGCCGTCCTCCGCGCGCCGACAGCGATAGTTCAGTTTCCTGCGAACATAGGCCGCTGCTTGTTCACAAAGGCCAAATAGGCACGCTCGAAGTCCTTGGTCTGCATACAGATGGCTTGCGCTTGAGCCTCAGCCTCGATGGCGTCATCGATGCCCATGTTCCATTCTTGGTGAATGCATTTCTTTGTCATGGCATGGGCAAAGGTAGGTCCGCCGGCGAGCAACTTCGCCGCTGCCTGTGCATCCGCGAGCACAGCCTCAGGCTCGCACAGCTTATTGTAGAAGCCCCAACGTTCCGCCTCCGGTCCGTCCATCAAACGCCCGGTATAAAGAAGCTCGGCGGCACGGCCGGCGCCGACTATTCGCGGCAGGATATTGCAGGCACCCATGTCGGCGCCGGCTAGTCCGACCCGTACGAACAGGAAGGCCACCTTACTGCGTGCGGTGCCGTAGCGCAGATCAGACGCCATCGCCAGGATCGCGCCGGCGCCTGCGCACACGCCATCGATAGCCGCGACGATTGGTTGCGGGCAGGCGCGCATCGCCTTGACCAAGTCGCCGGTCATACGTGTGAAGGCGAGCAAGCCAGCCATATCGTCCTTGCGCTGCATCTCGACCAGCGGGCCGATTATTTCGTGAACGTCGCCGCCAGAGCAAAAGTTGTCGCCGGCACCGGTGATAACCACAGACTTGACGGCATCCGAATAGACGAGATTACGGAACGTATCGCGCAGTTCGGCATAGGAATCCAATGTGAGCGGGTTTTTCCGCTCGGGCCGGTTCAACGTCACGGTCGCGACCTTGCCGTCGACCTGCCAAAGAAAATGCTTGGCCTTGAAGTTGGTAAAATCGAGCCCGGTCGGTTGGAAACGCTTGGCCGTGTCGTTCATGACGATGTTCCTTCTTCATCGACGAGGCGATTGGATTGCGCCAAGCGCACGTCATCCAGCAAATGTCAGCCCGCCGCTGATGCTCAAGATTTGTCCAGTGACATAATCGGACCGCGAACTAGCGAAAAACAGGATGGCATCGGCGATCTCCTGTGGCCTAGCGAAGCGGCGAAACGGGATCGCCTTGATGAAGGCTTCCCGCAACTTTTCTGGGCGAGTGGCCAGCATCGGCGTGTCGGTGGGGCCCGGGCATACGCAGTTAACGTTGATCGCGTAGCGCGCTACCTCGCGCGCGAGCGACTTGGTGAATGCGATGACGCCACCCTTGGCGGCCGCATAAACTGTTTCGCCGCCGCTGCCGACACGGCCGGCATCGCTCGAAACATTAATAATCTTGCCTTTTCCGAATGCGATCATGGGCGGCAGCAGCGCTTGCGTGAGATGCACTGGACCGCCGAGATTGACAGCGATGACGCGGTCCATGTAGTCGGACGTATTGTCGATGAACGGCTGGAGGTCATTCCAACCCGCCGCGTTGACCAGCAAGTCGACCCGACCGCTGCGAGCGATTACCTCCGAAGCGCAGCGTCGCGCCGATTTCGGATCGGCCAGATCGACCGCAACGGCCTCAACCGCAAGCCCCGCATCGGCGGCCTCTTTGGTCACCTCCGCTGCTTTGGCACCGTTGACATCAGCGCAAATGACGCGCGCCCCGCAACGGGCAAATTCCAGGACCGTCGCTTTGCCGATGCCGGAAGCGCCTCCCGTGATCAGCGCTGTTTTGCCATCAAGTTTCATGGGAGCGGTCCTTTCCATTGCCTCGACATCGTCATCAATGGCTGGCGAGAAATGCCGCGACGCGTTCGCGGGTCTCGGAATTGGTCGACAGCTGCCGCGTTTCTGCAAGTTCGTCGAGATAGCCGCGATCGCCAGGCTGTTCGGCCGCGGCAATGCATTTTTTGCTGGCGCGCAATGCCGGAGCCGGTAATGCCGCGATGTGCCGGACGATCTCGGCGGCACGTGTCGGGAGCTCAGCGCGGGCAACAGCCCATTGCGCGACGCCAAGGCGAACCGCCTCTGCGCCATCGATGATTTCGGCTCCGAGAATGAGGCGCGATGCCACCGATCGACCGCACAATCTGGTCAGGCGTTGCGTGCCGCCGGCGCCGGGAATGAGCCCAAGGCGGGCCTCAGGCAAGCCGAGCTTGGCTTCGAGCGCGACGATGCGGAGATCGCAGGCGAGTGCCAATTCGAATCCGCCGCCCATGGCCGCTCCGCCGATCTCGGCCAATGTCACTTGCGGCAACAGCTCAAGCCGCCGGTAAAGGCGTTGCAGGGCCGCGACATAGCGATAGGTGCAATCGGGTCCGTCGGCAGCATCAAAACGCTCGCGGACTTGAACAAGATCCGCGCCGGCGCAGAACACCTTCTGATCGGAACGCACATGCAGAACCTTGCAATCCGATTGCGCCGCCAGCTCGTCGAGTTTTGCGTCGAACAGGGTAATGAATTCATCGCTCACCGCATTGACCGGCGGGCGGCTTAGCGAGAGCGTCGCAATACTGTCACCGTGCGCTAACGTGATCATGCTCGCATAGGCTCCGTGGTCGGCGCAGCGGCGTACGACTTTATCAATTCGCGGGCGATAACGACCTTCTGCACCTCGGTCGCGCCCTCGTAGATGCGCAACGCGCGAATCTCGCGGTAGAGCGCCTCGACCTTGACCCCCACCCGCACGCCGTTGCCACCGAAAATCTGCACAGCGCGGTCGATCACGCGTTGCGCCTTCTCGGTGGCAAACATTTTCGCGATCGAGGATTCGCGCGTAACGCGCGCGGCACCCTGGTCCTTGGTCCAAGCGGCGCGATAGACCAGCAATGCCGCCGCATCGACCTCGGCCGCGCTGTCGGCGAGCGAAGCTTGCGTCATCTGCAGGTCGGCGAGTGGCCCGCCGAACAGTTTCCGCGTCGCCGCCTGCTCGATCGCCTCGTGCAAAGCGCGTCGCGCCAGACCGAGCGCCGCCGCCGCAACCGTCGAACGGAAAATGTCGAGTGTTGCCATCGCCACCTTGAAGCCGGCGCCAGGCGCCCCGAGCCTATTCGCTACCGGCACACGGCAGCCTTGCAAGCGCAGCGTCGCCAGCGGATGCGGGGCGATGATCTCGATCCGGCCGGCAACCGAGAGTCCAGGCGCGTCGGCGTCGACGACAAAAGCGGACAGACTCTTGGCGCCGGGCGCTTCACCGCTGCGTGCGAACACGACGTAGTGGTCGGCGATGCCGCCGTTAGAGATCCAGGTTTTGATCCCGTCGAGACGGACATGGGCGGGCCCGTCGGCTTTCGCGGTGGTTGCGAGCGCACTGACGTCGGAGCCGGCTTCGGGTTCAGAGAGCGCGAAAGCGGCGATATGGCGGCCATCGCGCACCGGCGGGAGGTATTTTGCCTTCAGCTCGTCGCTGCCGAACAGCGAGATCGAGCCGGTTCCCAGGCCTTGCATGGCGAAAGCAAAGTCCGCGAGGCTGTCATGCCAAGCGAGAATCTCCCGCGCCAGACAAAGCGTGCGCACATCGATCTTGTCCGACAGCCCACCAAAGGCCCCTGGCACGACTGCCTTCAACCATCCGGCTTCGCCGAGTTCGCGGACGAGGGTGCGGCAAGTGCGATCGACGTCCGTATGATCGATATGAGTGACTACATTGCGGTTCGCCCATTGCCCGAGCCCCGCAGCGAAGTGCCGATGTGCTTCGCTGAAAAATGGCCAAGCGAGGTGGGACAGATCGCTCATCGGGGCTCGATTCCGGCCGCGGTCTGCCGGGCCGCAAGTTCGCGCAGCTTGAAGCGCTGAATTTTGCCGGTCGTGGTCTTAGGCAGCGCATCGACGAATTCGATCCAGCGTGGATATTTCCACGGGCCGACCGTACGCTTAACGTGGGCCTTGAGGCCCTCATAGAGCGACCTGCCGGCGCCCTCGCCCGGGTTGCCTTTGAGAACCACGAAAGCCTTCGGCTTGAGCAGACCTTTAGAGTCCTCTGCGGGAACGACGGCCGCTTCGAGCACATCGGGATGGCTGGCCAGCGCCGCCTCCACCTCGAACGGCGAAACCCAGATGCCGCCGACCTTGAACATGTCGTCAGTGCGGCCGCAGTAGCTGTACACGCCATCCGGCCGCCGGACGTATTTGTCGCCGGTGCGCGTCCACTCGCCCTCGAAAGTGCGGCGCGTGCGCTCTCGCTGGTTCCAATATCCCGCCGCGGTCGAAGGGCCGCGCACCAGTAGCTCGCCAATTTCATCATCTGCGACGTCAGCTCCCGAACCGTTGACGAGGCGCATGTCGTAGCCCGGCACCGGCACGCCGGAAGTTCCGTATTCAACCGCATCAGGCAGATTGGTCAGGAACAGATGTCCCAGCTCGCTCGAACCGACCCCGTTGACGATGTCGAGGCCGAAACGCTCACGCCAAGCAACACCGAGATGCGGCGGCAACGGCTCGCCCGCCGAGAAACATAGCCGCAGCCGTTTCGGGCCGATCTCGGGCGTGGATTCAGCCTCCGCGAGCATCGACGCATAGAGCGTCGGCACCGCAAAAAACATTGTCGGCTGGTGTTGCCGCAAGACTTCGAACATGGTCTTCGGCATTGGCCGGTCCGGATACAGCACCGACGTCGCGCCGACGCTCAACGAACAGATGGACGTGCCAATGCCGTAAGCAAAAAACAGTTTTGCGGCGGAAAAAATCACGTCGTCTTCGCGCATCCCGATCCGACTCTGACCAGCCAGCCGCGCCATCGCCATCGGGCTCGAATGCACGTGCATCACGCCCTTCGGCATCCCGGTGGTCCCCGATGAATAGAGCCAATAGGCGACCTCGTCCGCACAGGTTGGCGTCATCGCGGCAGGCTCGCGTTCGGCGGCGAGCAGCGCATCGAGGCGCGGCAGCGATTGAGGACCATCGCCGATCACCACGATCTGCCGCAATGTCGGCACGTCCGTTGCGGCGCGTTGCACGACGGGAAGCAGCGGCGCAGAAACGAATGCCATCTTGGCGCGGGAATCGGCCAACAGATAATGATATTGGTCTTCGGTCAACAGCGTGTTCATCAGCACCGGAATGATCCCGGCGCGAATTGCGCCCCAGAACAAGATCGGGAACTCAATCGAATCGTACAGTATGATGGCGATGCGATTTTCCCGCTCTAGACCAAATCGTGCCAATGCCGGGCCCACGCGCGCCACGGCATCGTGCAATTGCGCATAGCTGATGGCCCGCGACGCATCCACGAACGCAGCTTTGTTACCGCGGCCTTCGGCCACGTTGCGGTCGATGAAGTCGACAGCGGCATTGTAATTGCGCTCGATATCCATCGCTCCAGCTGCCGGTATGCGTGCCAAAGCCGAGTAAAGTGCACCGCGCGACTGAATTCCTTGATTTAGATCAGAAAACAGGCCCCAAAGACCCCGACGGCGCTCGTCGCCAGCAACCCTGTCCGGCGCCCATATCAGGCATCGCGATGACCCATGGCGCCGGGGTGGTGGCGGGCAAAAAGAATTACCGGCGCCGACCCGGTTTATTTGACTTATGTCATCGCGCGGCGAGCCAAGGAATGTGTGTGTTGTATTGAAAAAATGGTCGAGGACCGTCCATGGCGCGGGCGCAAGTGGAGTGCCGCAGACGCATTCTACGTCTGAAGCTCAACGGCCGATGGCGCGAGGATGCGGTCGCCGAGAACCTTTTGCTGGTCGAGTATCTGCGCGACGTAGTCCGCCTAGCCGGGACCAAGACCGGCTGCGACGGCGGTGAATGTGGCGCCTGCACAGTGCTTGTCGACGATCAGGCGATGCCCTCGTGTATCATGCTGGCGGTCCGGTGCGAGGGGCGGTCGGTAGAGACGATAGAAGGATTGGTGTCGCAGGGCCGGCTGCACCAGCTGCAGCGTGCTTTCCATGACAAGCTCGGAACCCAGTGCGGCTTTTGCACGCCTGGTATGATTATGGCGGCAGCGGCATTGCTGCGACGCAATCCGCAACCCAGCGACAGCGATATCCGCACAGCCTTATCCGGCAACCTGTGCCGCTGCACCGGTTATGTGAAAATCATTGAATCGGTCCAGGCCGTCGCGGAGACGGCGTCATGACGCGGGCCGCTACTGCGGGGACGGGAGCACCGCGGCGCGGTGTTCCGCTAATCGACGGCGTGGCGAAAGTTACCGGCCGCGCTACCTATACGGCCGATCTCGACCATGCGGATGCACTGGTCGGACGTATCTTTCGCAGTCCGGTGAGCCACGGCGAGATCATCCAGCTCGACGTCGCAAGCGCCCGTGCACTTGACGGCGTTTTCGCGGTGCTGACCGGTGAGGACTGTCCCCACACCTACGGCGTGCTGCCGGTAGCCATGAACGAATTCCCGCTCGCGCGCGGGCGCGTGCGTTACCGCGGCGAACCGGTCGCCGCGGTTGCCGCCGTCGATGCTGCGACCGCACAGCGCGCCCTCGACCTAATCGAATTCGAGGTGCGTGAGCTTCCGGCCTATTACACCTCCACTGAGGCCCGTGCGGCGGGCGCAATGCTGCTCCACGACAATAAGCCAGGCAACCTCGAGCGCGAAGTCCATCATGCCTTCGGCGACGTTACGGCGGGCTTCGCGCGGGCCGATCTTGTGCGCGAGGGCTGCATCAGCTGCGCCGAAGTCAACCATGCGCAGATCGAGCCGCACGCGGCGCTCGCCGAATATGAGCCGCTCACACAACGCCTCACGATGCAGAGCGTGACGCAGGTCGCTTACTACCTGCATCTGATGCTCGCGCGCTGCCTCGACATAGACGCATCGCGCATCCGCGTGATCAAGCCGTTCGTGGGCGGCGGCTTCGGGGCGCGCGTCGAGGTGCTGAACTTCGAGATCATAACGGCGCTGCTCGCCCGCGCCGCAGCCGGCAAGGTCATGATGCAACTCACCCGCGAGGAGAACTTCCTCACGCACCGAGCGCGGCCGCAGACCGACATCAGACTAAAGCTCGGCATGTGCCGCGACGGGCGCATCACCGCCTGCGAGTGCGAAGTGACGCAGCGCGGCGGCGCTTATGCTGGCTATGGCATCGTCACCATTCTTTATGCCGGCGCCCTGTTGCAGGGCATCTACGATATTCCGGCGATCAAGTACGATGGCTATCGCGTCTACGCCAATCTGCCGCCCTGCGGAGCCATGCGCGGCCACGGCGCGGTCGATACGCGCCATGCCTTCGAATGCCTGCTCGATCGTATGGCACGCGAACTCGGGCTCGACCCCTTCGTGGTGCGTCGCGCGAATCTTCTGCAAGCGCCCACCCGCACCATGAACGATCTGATGGTGAACAGCTACGGGCTGCCGGAATGTCTCGATGCGGTCGAACAAGCGAGCGGTTGGCGCGAGCGCATCGGCAAGCTGCCACCAGGCAAGGGGCTGGGTATGGCCTGCTCGCATTACGTCAGCGGCGCCGCCAAACCGATCCATTGGACCGGCGAGCCGCACGCGGCGGTCAATCTGAAGCTCGATTTCGACGGCAGCATCACCGCTTTCACCGGCGCGGCCGACATCGGCCAGGGCTCCTCGACCATGGTGGCGATCACGGTCGCGGAAACGCTCGGCGTCGCGCTCGAGCGCGTGCGCGTGGTCGCGGGCGACAGCGCCATCACGCCAAAGGACAACGGCGCCTATTCCTCGCGCATCACCTTCATGGTGGGAAACGCAGCGATCGATGCGGCGAAAAACCTGAGAAAGATCCTGATCGAGGCGGCCGCCCGAAAGCTGGAAGCAGCGCCCGAGGATATCGAATGCATTGGCGAGACGTTCCGCGTTGGCAGCGGCGGGCAAGCTGTCCTGCCGTTCGCCGATGTCGTGCAGGCAGCCTTGGTCGATGTGGGTGCGATCGCCGTGAAAGGAACCTTCACCTGTCCGCCGGAAGCCCAAGGCGGCAGGCACCGGGGCGGCGCGGTCGGCTCGACCATGGGGTTCAGCTATGCGGCGCAGGTGGTCGAGGTCAGCGTCGAGGAGGCGACGGGTGCTATCACCGTCGACAAGGTCTGGACCGCCCTCGACTGCGGCCACGCCATTAATCCGCTCGCCGTCGAAGGACAAATCCAGGGCGCGGTCTGGATGGGCTTGGGCCAGGCGCTGAGCGAGGAGACGCGTTATCTCGACGGCCTGCCGGCGCATGCGAGCTTGCTCGAATACCGCGTTCCCACCATCGTCGAATCGCCGCCGATCGAGGTCCACATCGTGGAGAGCCACGATCCGCACGGCCCGTTTGGCGCCAAGGAGGCGAGCGAAGGCGCGCTGGCCGGCTTTGCCCCCGCCCTCGTCAACGCGGTCTCGCACGCCATCGGCGTCGACCTCGATGAATTACCGGTAACGCCCGATCGCGTCATGGAGGCGCTTGTCGAGCACCGCCGACGCGCACGACTTGGCGCATTGCGAAAGGTCGCGTCATGACGTCGCCTGCGCCGGATTTCCGTCTTGCTCAGCCACGCGACGTTCAGGCGGCGGTCACTCTGTGCAGTGCGCAGCCATCGAGCCGCTTCCTCGCTGGCGGTACCGATCTCGTCGTCAATCTGCGTCACGGAATTGAGAAACCGGCTTTGCTGATCGACCTGTCCGCAATCGAGGAGCTGCGCCAGCTGGCAGTGCTGGAACGGGGGATAACCATCGGCGCCTGCACAACCATTGCCGCGTTATCCGACACTGCGGCGATCCGCCACCGCTACCGTGCGGTAGCGGTGGCGGCAGCGGCGATTGCCGGGCCAGGAACCCGTAATCTGGCGACTGTGGGAGGCAATCTCTGCCTCGATACGCGTTGCATCTACTTTAACCAGAGTGAATGGTGGCGGCGATCGAATGGCTTTTGTCTCAAGCATCGGGGCGAGATTTGCCACGTGGCGCCACAAGGCCAGCGTTGTCACGCCGCCTTCAGCGGCGATCTGGCACCGGCGCTGATGATTTTCGACGCCGAGGTCGAGATTGCCGGAAACGCGGGACGGCGCTGGATTCCGCTCGCCGACCTCTATGCGGAGGATGGCGCCGCGCATCTCGCGCTCAGTGCCGAGGAAATGGTGGTGGCTGTGCGCCTGCCGCCCGACCCGCCGCCCTCCAACTATGCCAAAGCGCGAGTGCGCGGCGCCGTCGATTTCCCGCTGGCGGGCGTTGCCGTCGCGCTCGCAGCCGAGAGCGGACAAGTCGTGACGCTGCGCGTCGGCCTGACCGGCACGAATTCACGGCCGTTCCTACTCAAAGGGACTGAAGCTTTCATCGGCCGCCCGCTCGACGAGGCGGCCTTGCAGCGGCTCGAACGGCTTGTGCAAAAGCAGGTCCGGCCGATGCGCACCACACTAGCCTCCGCCCACTATCGCCGGCTGGCGGCGGCGGCGCTTGCGCGGCGGCTTGCGGGTGACCTCTTTTCGCAATCCGGCGCCGCATCATGAGCTGCGTGGTCTGGTGGGCCTCGTTTGATAAAAGTCAACGAGCGATGCGGTCGAGGGAATAGCCTATTACCCAAGCGCACACAGGATACCGGACATGACGTTCTCCAACCGCATCAGTCAGACCTTGCACGACGAGCACTGCGCAACAGTGGCGCTGATGGAACGCGTCGAGCACTTGTTGGGACGCTATCCTCGCGGCAACCGACCCGAGGCGAAGGACCGTGCCGTCGCACAATTGCTCACGGACATTTCGACGGCGGTGGAGGCGGACATCGAGCGTCATTTCGCGTTCGAGGAGAGTTGGCTTTTTCCCTATCTCGATGCGCACGGCAATGACGCCATCGGCGCCCACCTCACCGAGGAACATAGAGCGATGCGCCCGCTCGGACTGCGCCTGGCAGCGCTGGCACGCGCCGCCTCCGCCGCCGGCTTCGACGAGGCGACGAGTTGGGCTGAATTCCGCAAAACCGGGCAGGAACTCTGCGAGCGCCTGCTAGGACACGTGCAGAAGGAGGAAATGGCCTTGCTGCCGCTGCTCGAAGATACGATGGATGCGGAAACCGAAGCCAAGCTCTACAGCGAATATGTTGGAAATGAATGAGGTCCGCCATGGCGGAAGCTGGCACGATTCATGATGGCGTTCGCGTGCTCAATGGCGATGACCTCGAACGCGTGATCGCCATCGACCGGGCCCATAGCGGGCGCTCAAGGCGGCATTTTTTCGCGAAGCGATTTGCAGCGGCTGCAGCGCATCCGGACGAGTTCATCCAGATCGGCGTTATGCGCGGTGGTTCGCTGCGCGGTTTTGCCACCGCCCGCGTCTTTTGCGGCGAATTCGGCCGTGAACCCACCATTGCCATGCTCGATGCAATCGGGGTCGAGATGGAAGTTCAGGAGCGGGGCGTCGGCCACACGCTCATGGATGGATTGATCGAAACCATGCGTCGTGCCGGCGTGCATACGCTGCAGTCGCAGGCCGAATGGACCGATCATGGGCTGATGCGCTTCTTCGACGCGTCCGGCTTCGAACTCGCCCACCGTGTGGTGCTGGAGCGTTCCAATTCCCAGCCGCTGGCTGAGCCGAGCGAAAACGTCTGAACCGCAACAGCAGCAACGGGACACAGTGGAAGCGAGATCATGAGCAAGCGAACAAGCATCGACGTTCCCGAGCGTGTCGGCGAGGCGGCGGAAATCGATTACGGCGGGCCCGCCGATGCGGATTTCGGGCAGCTCGCGCGCGATCTCATCCCGGTACGGTCGATGGTTGAGGGCGATTTGCACGCCCTCATCGCCATCGATCGCCGCATCACCGGACGGGATCGTTCGGCCTATTTCGAGCGCAAGCTCGACGAGGCGCTGCGCGAATCCGATGTGCGGATCTCGCTGGTGGCCGAGCTCGACGGCCGGCCAGTCGGCTTCATCATGGCGCGCGTCGATCTTGGTGAATTCGGTCGCACCGATTCCGCCGCCATCATGGACACGATCGGCGTCGATCCGGACTATGGCAACCGCGGCGTCGGCCGTGCGCTCCTAACGCAGCTTCTGGTCAACCTCATGACGCTGCGGGTCGACAAAGTCCTCACCGAGGTCGACTGGAGTGCCCGCGAGCTGCTGAGTTTTCTCGATCGCTGCGGCTTCCACCCGTCGTCGTATCTGTGCTTCGATCGCACTATCGCACGGTCCGGCAATGCAATTGAATCGAGGCCGGCGCCCTGAGCCTCGGCGCCGTCAGCCATGCAACTGCTGGTACTTCGCCAGCAGGTCGTCCTTGCTTTCTTCCCAATCCGGATTCTGCACGATGCAAACGGCCGGACAGACTAACTTGCATTGCGGCTCGTCCTCGGCGCCAACGCATTCCGTGCACTTCATCGGATCGATGACGTACATTGGATTCCCCGCGGTAATGGCCTTGTTCGGGCATACCGGCTCGCAGGCGTCGCAAGCCGTGCAGGCGTCGGTGATCATCAAGGCCATAACTCGTCTCCTCGCGTCAGGCCGCCTTCGGCACGGTGCCGAGCGCGGCGAGCTTATCGAATCGATAGGCGCCCCATAACGCCGCCCCGATCGCGCCGGCATAGATCGAATCGGGATGGCTGCGGATGATCGTCTTCATGTCCTTGATCTTGGCGACATCTTCCGCCAGTGCGGCGACCAGGCCCTGGTCGAGCGCAAGCCCGCCGGTCATCATGACGACGCCGTCCGTCATGCGGATCGATTTCAAGAGCGCCGACAGCCGCGTCGCCATCGATAGGTGAATGCCTTTGAGAATGTTGGGGGCGGTGATGCCGCGCGAGACCATGTTGATCACGTCGGTCTCGGCCAGCACCGCGCAGATCGAGGACACCACCTCGGGATTATCCGACTTTCGCGACAACGCCCCGATCTCGTCCTGGGCGATGCCGAGATAGCGTGCGATGTTCTCTAGGAACTGTCCCGAGCCCGAGGCGCACTGGCTCGTCATCTTGTAGCTCAGCACTTTGCCACGCTCATCGATGCTGATGGCACGGCCGTGCAGCGCGCCTACGTCCAGTGCCGCGCGCGCTTCGGGATCGAGATAGACGGCGCCGCGGCCATGCGTCGTCATCGAATAGAAGTGGCCGGTATGGAAGGGGATGCTTTCGCCTTCCCCGGTCGACGCAACATAGTCGACGTCTTTCTCATTCACCTTTCCGTCTTCGAGCAGCTGATCGAAGGCAACGCGCGAGAGCTCCATCGGGTCGCGTTGCCGGATGCGCATGGAAAACCGCGACAGCCAAGTGCTCTGTCCATTCTCCACCGTGAACAAAGCCGCCTTGATGGTAGAGGTACCGACGTCAATTCCCGCCGCGATCGTCATGCTTCACTCCCATCGGTCTGTCCGTGATGCGCCCGCCGTGCGAACTCAGCCGCTCCGAGCGCGCCGGTGTAGATCGAGTCCGGGTTGATATTGATGGTGACGTCGCCGTAATTCTCCTTGATCACCTTGCGCAGCTCGCGCACGGCCGCTTCGTTCTTGGCGACGCCCCCGGTGAAGGTGAACTCCTCGGTCACCCCGCCGGAACGGGAGATGATCGAGATCGCGCGCAGGATGATAGCGCGGTGCAATCCCGCCAGAATGTCCTCGCGCTTCTCGCCCAGCGACAGGCGATCGCGCAGCTCGGCGCCGGCAAAAACGGTGCAGGTCGAGTTGATGCGGGCCGGACGGTCCGATTTCATGGCCATGGGACCAAGCTCGTGCAGACCCATGTTCATCTCGTCGGCGATGTAGCCGAGATAGCGTCCGCAGCCCGCCGCGCATCGGTCGTTCATCTGGAAGTTCTCGACGATGCCCTTGGCGTCGACCTGGATGCCTTTGGTGTCCTGGCCGCCGATGTCGAGCACCGTGCGGGTTTTGGGATACATCATGTGGGCGCCCAGCCCATGACAAAGAATTTCTGAGCGAATGTGCT
Organism: Pseudolabrys sp.; assembly: GCA_036496445.1. Taxonomy (GTDB): domain Bacteria; phylum Pseudomonadota; class Alphaproteobacteria; order Rhizobiales; family Xanthobacteraceae; genus Pseudolabrys. Next base: position 18,159 of record DASXLC010000100.1, read on the forward strand.
CCTTGGAAAACGGCAGCGTCACCCGTCCATAGCCGGTGCCGACGAGGTAGGTTTCCTCCAGATCGATGTCGAGTGTGGCTTCGATCGTCTTCGGCACGTCGCTCGATCCGGTCTTGACCGCACCGTCTGCGGCGATGACGCGGGCGAGGGCGCGGCGGAATTTCTCACTCAGGCCACCCGATGGCGGCCGGTTCTCTACGTCGATGATCGACTTGTCGTAGACGTTGAGCAGCAGTTCGTAAGGCAACCGCGCCGCGCGGGCGATTTCCTCGGCATGGACGTGGTAGCGCGAGCCGGCAATGTCGCGGAAAAAGTCCGACTTGCGCTTGGCGCCGGGCGCGTAGAGCGACGGCGCTTCTTCGCGTAGAAGCTTGAACACCTCGCCGATGGCGTCCTTGACCTCGATTTCGACCTTGGCAAAACGCTCGCCCTTGACCTGCCCGCGGCAGGTTTCCTCGAGATCGTCGAGCTGTTCGCTGAACTGCACGAGGCGGAAGGAACGATGGAGCGCGTCGAGGAATTCGTCGAGCTCGCCGCTGTTGCCGCCTCCGGTATTCAGTGCGCGGCGAAACAGCGTGAAGCGGCCGTCGATGCGCGCTTCTTCGCTCGCCACGCGAGCCGCCGTGGCGTAATTCGAGCGGGAGTTGGTGATGCCACGGCCGATGACGTCGCAGTTCTCATCGAGCAGAACCGCCTTGGTGGTGGTCGATCCGAGATCGATTCCGACAAAGGTCTTCATCGTTGCGTCTCCGGATCTGTGCTTCAGGCCGCCGCAAGCGCGCCTGCTCGCTTCTGCTCGATCATTTGGAAATAGCTCTCCAGCCGGTTCTTGATGTTGGCAGCCGAGAAGTAGCGCGGATCGACGAGATCGGATTCGATAAAGGCCGCCGGCTTGCCGGTACGCTTCTCGATCTCGCGCATCATCAGGAGCTGACCGGCGGAGAAGCTGTTGCAGCTTTTGATCGAATTGATCAGCAGGCCGTCGGCATCGTACTCGTTAATATAATTCGACAGCATATCGATGCGCATCGGCAGGCTGCGGTTGGTATAGACGCCGAGGCAGTATTCGGCCAGCGTCTCCAGCGGTTTATCGGGATCGTGGCGGAAGCCCAGATCGTACACCCCGCCGACCTTGCTATAGCTCGAGGCGACGACCACCGCGCCTTCGTCGTAGAACATTTTCCAGAACTGGCGGAAGCTTGTGTAGTTTGGCGGACCTTCGACGACCAGGCGATATTTCTCCTTGCCCATGTCGCCGTCGGGCGTGACTGGCCCCTGGCCGTGGGCGAGGCGGTCTTCTACTTCGGCGAGCAGGAACTTGTAATATTCGATGGCGTCATCGGTGCCGCGGAAGGCGCCGAAGATCGGACCGATGTAATAGATGGCGCCAAAATAGGCGTCGATCGGCGAGGGCTTGTTCTTCGCGCTTTGCAGCACGCGAACGAGATCGTCCTCCGCTTTCACCGACTTCTTCAGATATTCGCGCAAGCGGTCGATGTCGAACTTCACGCCGGAGACGCGTTCGAGCTTGGGGATCACCTCATCCTTGAGCTGCTTTACCATGTACTCGGTCATGTTCTTGGTGATCTTGCCGTCGCCCATGTAGGGCGTGTGCAGCATGATCGTCTCGCACTTGTATTGCTCGCGCAGCAGCTCGAACCACTTCATGAAGGTGAAGCAGCCGGTATAGGACAGCAGCAGCACGTTGGGATCGGGGAATTTCTTGCCGTTCGGCGCGATGTTGCCTTTCGACATCATGCCAATGTCCGATTTCACGTAAGTGCAGACGTCCTCCGAGTGGCCGATCTTTTCGGCTTCAAGCACGAAGGCGCCGCTCGTGCGCCGCAGTCCGTTTTGAATAGCGTTGACCTCGGGCAGATTGTTGACAAGGCCGAAACACATGAGCAACTCGTTGAGATTGCCGGGCACGAAAGTAGTCGCAACCTTCTCGCCGGTCTGGGGCGCGCTGGTGAGCCGATCATAATGGCCGGCCATCATCTCCTTCTGCTTCACCATGGAGGCATCCTTGACAATCTTCTTGGCCGCCGCAGCCTTGGGGGTGACGAATGTGGTTGTCATGTCCCGCTCCATAGTTTGATCGAATCGGAAAACGTCCCGGCCTGCTCGCGGATCGGCTGCATCTGCCCGGAATTTTCGGCGTATTTGAAAGCGATGTAGGGAATGCCGGCATCCTTGAGCACGTGTTGCAGCATCGGCCGCTCGAGCAGCGCCGGATCGCAGAAGCTCGGGGCGGCGAAGATCACGCCTTCGGCGCCGGATCGCCTGACCGCGCGCACGAGATGCTGGCCCTTCTCCTTCAGGTTCGGCTCGTATTTGGCCGCCGTCGATTCGGACTGATGCAGAAACGCACTGGCGAGGTTGTACAGCGGATCCCCTTCGATCGAGGTATCGGCCGTGAGCCAGCGCGTGACCAAGAGCAGGTCGTCGTCGACGACGTAGCAGCCGGAAAGCTCGAGCGACTTGATTAGATTGAGCGGCGGCTGCTCGCAGAACGCGCCGGTGACGACGACGCGGCAATTGTCGCGGCGCGGACGCTCCTCGGCGCGGGCGGCGGCAAGATAGTCGCGCAGCATCGCCGAATGTTCCTCGGCTGGCAGCACCATGCCGGCGCGCAGCACCAGGTAGGCGTCCGCCGCCGGGACCTGCCACGGCTTTTCCGCGCGGAAGGCATAGAGCTCGCGAACCAGCCGACGGTTCTCGTTGTAGAGCGCGATCGAGTTGCGCAATTCGTCGTCGGTGATTGGCTTGCCGCGCAGCTCGGCAAGGTCGTGCCGCAGCTCGGCCAGCTCGTTGACGTAGTAATTGCCACCGATGTCGTCGCGATAGTTCTGCGGCACGTCGAAATAGCGGACGTAGACGTTGGGAAACAGCATCTTCCACATGCCCGACAAATTCCGGATCACGTCGCAGATCGAGGGAAACAGCATGCCATCGACAAAATCCAGCCGGCCGGAAACTCCCAGCTCGATGGTCGAACGCGGGATGCGACAGATGTAGCTCTGGTAGTAGGCGTCACCGTGGATAACTTCGAGCTGATCGCCGCCACCGAGGATGCCGAGAGGCAGCATGTCGCCGGCGTGGATGAGTTCGCGCGGCACGTAGATCGGCATGTAGCCGACCACCTTGCGGCCGGGTACTGCTGTTTTCCACTCGCGCGCGGCGGTGAACGACAGATCCTCGAACAGCGCATTGGCGCGAGCGACGATGTCGGCCGCGGCCGATTTCTTCAGCGATGCTTCCATTGTGCCGCCCTCTTGGCGATAAAAGCTTCGAGGCCTTCCACTGCATCGTGCGTCGTCATCAATCCGTCGAGATAGAGCCGTTCGACGGCCGTAAGCTTGGCCTTCACGCGCGCGATGTAGTCGAGGCGCGCGGCCTTGACGGCGTGACGCAGCGAGCTGCCGCTCTTGGTCTTGAGGTGCTCATCGAAATAGGTGATTGCCGCGCGCGTCGGATCGGATGCCGCTTCGTGCGCAAGCCCCATGGCGACGGCTTGTGCGCCTGTGACGCTGCGGCCGGACACGAGCAGGTCAAACGCGCGTTGCGGACCGATCAGTTCCGGCAACAGGCAGGACGCGGCGGGAGCGAACACACCAAGCTTCAGCTCCGGTTGAGCGAGGGTCGCATCAGCCGTGACGAACAGAAGATGGCCCGCAAGCGCGACTTCGAGCCCACCGCCGAGACATTGTCCGCGAACCGCAACCAGAATGGGAACCGGCGCTTCCACCATGCGCAGGATCAAGCCGTGAATATCGCGAAGCATCGCGGCGCACTGCGCCGGCAGGTGCTCCTCGACACTGGCGCCGAAGCTGAAATGCGGACCGTCCGCATCGAGCACCACGGCACTTACACCAGGGTTTGCCAAATGTTCAGACAACGCCTTGTCCAGCGCCGCAATCATGGCGGTATCAATCAGATTTGCTTTCGGCCGGCTCAATGTCAGGCGCAACAGCCGCCCTTCCGCGTCGAACCAGACTTTGAGCCCTGCGGTCATGACGTCGTTCTCGCCCTCGGCATGATGCTTTCCGTCAGCTCGTCGCTCCATGGCGTGTTGGCGGCGAGTGCTCGCCGCAGACCGATGAAGTCAACCTCGCGGCCGCTCTCGCGCGTGCCTTCGTTAAAGGCGCGAAAGCCGGCGCGCGCTTCGGTCATCATGTTGAGCGCGAGCCAAGCACGCGAGTTCTCCTTGTTGCGGTTCCACGCATCGAGCTTCGGCTTGCGCAGTTCCTCGATCGTCTTGGTGGTACAGTCTGGGAAGGTATAGAGCAGCTTGGTACACAGCGATTCGATCTTGTCGTCGAGACCGCTAAGATCGACGGTGCCCCGCTTCATCAGCTCCTGCCCGACTTTCAGCGCATCGCCGGTCTTCGGCTTACCGAATACGAATCGTCCGTGCTCGTCCGTGATACGGCTCGTCTCCACCAGCGGGTTGGCAGTGTACTTGCCGTCTACCTTGAGCGCCGGCACCACGTCCGTGATTACGCCCATGAAATACGCCTCGTGCGCAGAAAACGGCTCGCACAGCACGCACGCCACCATCGCACGCTCGGCGCCGATGACCACGGGGAGGAAGTCGGTCGCACCGCCAATCGGCGCCGAGCCGTGCTTGGGTCCCGCCTGGCCGAATCGCGCGAGGTCCTGGGCGATTGAAAAGTCGCAGGCCATGCCGATTTCCTGGCCGCCGCCGATACGTATGCCGTTCACACGACAAATCACTGGCTTGTCACAGGCAAGGATCGCCGACACCATGTCGTTGAAGAGCCGCATATAGCCGCGATATTCCTGCGGGTTGCCGGCGTAATATTCGGCATATTCTTTGGTGTTGCCGCCGGTGCAGAATGCCTTGTCGCCAGAGCCGGTGAACACGACGGCGACAACATCGCGTGCGGCGCTCGCCTCGCGAAAAGCGAGGATCACGCCCTTTACCATGTCGGTCGTGTAGGAATTGAACTGCGTCGGATTGTCGAGCGTGATCCAGGCGTTGAAAAGGCCGGCGACCGGCTTGCCGGCGGTATCCTTGACCGGGCGCTTTTCATAAATGACGCCCTTGCTCGCCGCTTTGCGAACATGCTCGGGAACGAGCATGTGTTCCTTCGGCTCGCTGCGAGAACTGGCGGTGGCGTAGACGGCTTCGGCACTCATGATTTAACTCCTCAATGGGTTGGGACAAGCACCGCCCGGCGTTTGAGCTCGCCGTGATGGACCGCCTCGAAAATTCGGTTGATCTCGTCGAGCGGGTGCTTCTCCACAAACGGCGTGACCTTCACGCGACCGGTCAAAACCATGTCTAATGCCGCTGGGTAGAGCTCCGGCGGGCATCCCCAGTTGCCAAGTGCGCGCGCGTGGTAAGCCATGAGATTCGAAAGCCGGACCTCGACCTTGTCCATGGTAAAGCCGACCACGCACAAAGTGGCGCCGTGGTTGATCAGGCTGAAGGCGGTTTCCTGCCCGACGCGCGTGCCCGAGCATTCGAAGATGATCCATTCGGACTGGCGTAGCCCGTTCTCCTTGGCGAACGCCTGGATCTTCGACTTGAGGTCGCGGCTATTGAGCTGCCGCGCGTCCAGAGTGAGCGCCGCGCCCTGCTGGCCGATAACTGCGAGCCGATCTGGGTTGACGTCGATGGCGACGACCTTGCCGCCGAATGCATTGGCGATCTGAACCGCGTAACCGCCGACCCCGCCGACGCCGTTGACGACGACCAGGTCTCCCTCACGGACGCCCCCCTGCACCACCGCCTGGTAGGGGGTCGTTACGGCATCGGCGATCACCGAGACATCGGCAAGCTCGATGCCGACGCTCTTGAGCAGCGCCTCATCGACTGCGCACAAACCGCGCGCCGGGACCACGATGTGCGTCGCGAATCCGCCGTGGATATCGTTGCCCGGCATCTTCTGATTGGGGCAAATGGTCGACTTACCGCGGCGACAGGCGTCACAGGTACCGCAGGGGATCACGGCGGGGACAATGACGGCGCGGTTCGTCCACCAGACGGCATCCGATCCGGTATCAACGACACAACCGCTGATCTCGTGTCCGAGCGTCAGCGGCAGGTCATGCTTGGTGCGGACCCCATCGTAGTAGTAACCGAGATCGGTGTGGCAGACGCCGCACCCGGCAATTTCCACGACCACGTCGCCAGGTCCTGGGGACGGGTTGAATTCGGCGCTGACGAGCGGCGCGCCCGGGCTAGTCATCAACCATCGGACCGCTGCATTCATTGTCTCTCTCCGTACGCTCGTCAGCGTCCTGAACATTAGTCATGACGCTACGGCCGTCGCTTTAACTCAGGACAAATCCCGAGACTTAATACCTATTGTAAATGCAGGCATGAATGCTTGATATGAATCAAAACAGCCCCGGCAATTATCGCGTCTAATGACATTATTCAGCTGGAGACGCCCGCATGCCGGCGGCAGACAGCATTTCGATCGCTATCCTCGGCAGCGGCGGCGCTGGTGCGCTCACTGCCGGCAATTTGCTACTTGAAGCGGCATGCGCGGCGGGATGGCGTGGATTGCTGACGCGGACCGTGGGGCCGCAGATCCGTGGTGGGGAAGCCGCGGCGTTGGTACGTTTGGCGTGCAGTCCGGTCGAATGCCTACCGGAACACTTCGATCTGGTCATCGGCATCGATTGGCTCAACGCTCATCGCTTCAGCGCCGAAATCGAGGCCGCGCCGCATAGCCTGGTGGTCAGCGACCCGCGAGGCGGCGACTTGCCACCCGTGGTCACCCGCACCGGCGCGCGCGTGGTAGAGGTCCCGATCAAGGAAATGGCGAAAGCCATTCCCGGCGGGCGCCCGAATATGATCGCGCTCGGCATTGCTGCCGGCCTGCTCGGGCTAGCCGAGGACATTTTCACGCCGGTGATAGAGAAGCGGCTGGCCGACAAAGGTGCGGCCGCAGTCGGGGCTAGTCGTGCCGGGCTGAAGGCGGGCATGGCCGCTGCCGCCGATCTCGATCTCGGCCTGCAGCTGGCGGTGGCGAAGCCAACAGGCAGCGCCAAACGGTGGCTCGTGTCCGGCAACGAGATGACCGGGCTCGGAGCGATCCGCGGCGGCGTGCGCTTTGCCGCCGCCTACCCGATCACGCCGGCGTCGGAAATTCTCGAATGGCTCGCACCTAATCTCTCCAAAGTGGGCGGAGTGCTGTTACAGGCCGAGGATGAACTGGCTGCCATCAATATGATCATCGGCGCGTCATATGGCGGAACGCCCTCCTTGACCGCGACCTCCGGCCCAGGCCTGTCTTTGATGATGGAAGCGTTGGGGCTTGCCACCGCGAGCGAGATCCCGATCGTCGTAATCGACGTGATGCGTGCCGGCCCATCGACAGGCATACCGACTAAATCCGAGCAAGCCGACCTCAACATCGCCGTCTACGGACTTCACGGCGACGCCCCTCATCTCGTGCTGGCGCCCCAGTCGGTCGGCGATTGCCTGTTCACGACCCAATGGGCCGTTCACCTCGCTGAGACGCTGCAGGCGCCCGCGGTCGTGCTGTCCGATCAATTCATCGGGCAAACGGTAGCAGCTATCGACCGGCTCGCCGACATCGCCTTCATCGGCCAACGCACAAAGCCGGCCGAGAATGTCAGCGCCTACAAGCGGTACGCCGTCACGGGAAGCGGGGTCTCGCCGATGGCAATCCCGGGTCTGCGCGGCGGCCAATATACCGCCGATGGTCTTACCCACAACGAACTTGGAACCCCCACCAGCAGTGAGGACGATCATCGCGCCCAACTCGATAAGCGGCGCGCCAAGCTCGACCAGTTCACCTACGGCGACCATTGGGCAACCGTCGAGGGCAATGGCAAGTTCGCGGTCATCGCGTGGGGTTCACTCACTGGCGCCGCACGCGAAGCGGTCGCGCGCGTGCGCGACCGGATTGGCGTTCGCCTTGTCGCTCCGCGTTTGCTGTTGCCAATCCAGCCCGAGCGATTCGCAGCTGCGCTCGACGGCGTGAAGCATATCCTTGTCGTCGAGCAATCGCATGGCGCGCAATTTCATCGGTACCTGCGCGCCCATTACGACCTGCCGGAGGATGTCCGCGTGCTCAACCGACCGGGCCCACTGCCGATCAGGCCGAGCGAGATCGAGCAAGTCATCATGCGATGGAGTTCTTGATGTCAGTGATCGAACTACGTTCAAGCTACAAGCCTGCCGACTATAAATCGGAGGTCAATCCAATCTGGTGTCCAGGTTGCGGCGATTATCACGTGCTGATGTCGTTTACGCGGGCTTTCGCCGCGCTGGGGCTGGCCCCGGAAAATATCGTCGTCGTGTCGGGCATCGGGTGCTCGTCGCGCATTCCGGCGTACACGACGTGCTATGGCTTCCACGGCGTGCATGGCCGATCGCTGGCACTCGCCACCGGGCTGAAAGTGACGCGCCCCGACCTGACGGTCGTCGTGGCGAGCGGCGACGGCGACGGTTATTCGATCGGCGGAAACCATTTTCTACACGCCTGCCGCCGCAACATCGACATGACTTACGTCGTGATGGACAACCGAGTCTACGGCATGACCAAAGGTCAGCCCTCGCCGACCACGGAGCCCGATTTCGATACCGCATTGTCGCCCGGCGGCACCGGGCTGAGCCCCTTTCATCCGTTGGTGATCGCGCTCGCATCCGGAGCCAATTTCGTCGCCCGCGCCTTCTCGGGCGCGCCGAACGAGACGGCGAGTATTCTCGTTGAAGCCATCCGCCATCCCGGCTTTTCGTTTGTGGAAATTCTCAGTCCCTGCGTCACATTCCGACCTGACGAAAGGGAATGGAAGAGCCTCGTTCATGCGGCTCCGGTCGCCGCCACCAGCGACCCAGCCAAGGCGGCGCGCCGCATCATGACCGACGACGGTTTCAATATCGGTATCCTCTATCGCGGCGAGCGCCGGCCGTATCAGCCGCGCATGGAAGGTCAGAACGTCGACCTCGCCGATTTGGAGAAGGAATTCGAGCTTTGAGCAAGACGCCTTCCGAACACCCGATCACTAGCATCGCCGACCTGCTCGCCCTTGCGCACCAGATCGAAGCTGACGCCGTGCAGCGCTACACCGAGCTCGCCGAGCAGATGGAAACGCATAACAATCGCGAGCTGGTCAACGTGTTTCGGGATCTTGCCCGAGCCGAAGGAATTCATGCCGAAGAAATCCAGAAAATCGCAGGCGATGTCGACCTAGTAGCGCAAGCACAGCGGCTCGGGCGATGGAAAAAAGGCGACAGCCCGGAGCAGGCCGATCTTGGTGCTGCGCATTATCTGATGACGCCGTGGCATGCCCTGCAACTCGCCCTCACCGGCGAGAAACAGGCGCTCGCCTTTTTCACCTCCATCCTGGATTCGGCAAAAGATGCAAAAATCAAGGACATGGCGGCCGAATTTGTCGAGGAGGAGGCGGAGCACGTCAACCTCGTACACCGGCTCCTGCGGAAATATCCGAAGCCGGCGGATTCCTGGGCAGACGACGACGATCCGCCAAGGCCACAGGGTTGAATTAGCACTGGACATGGGATTCCTCGTCTGACGGAGCGGACGAAACGTTATCATGGATAGTCGCACTTTCTCAGCAGAGTTCGAATTGCCGCTCGCATGAAAAAATGAAAGGAGTGCCGTGCTGACATTGATCATTATCAATGAGTCTGTGCCAACCATTCCGGGCGGCATTTATTGGGATTTGATCGAGGCATTGCTCCACCGCCGGATTTGAGACGCGTTGCTCCACCGCTGGATTTGACCAGGATCAAGGCGCGGTCGCGGTCCGTCCTGCTTTGAATTCAAGTCGTTAATGGGAGCGCCAAGAACATGAGCGCTGAGACCGCCATTCGGATCGCCACTTTCCTTGATGCAAATCATGTCATGTCGCTGGCGACGTGCGGGGCCGAAGGGCCGCATGCGGCTAGTGTATTCTATGTTCGCGATGGCCTCGCGTTGCTGTGGGTTTCCGATCCAAAGAGCCGGCATTCCACTGAACTTGAGGCCAATGCGCGTATCGGGGCGACAGTCGCGCCCGATTATTTCGATTATGACGATATTCGAGGCGTGCAGATTTCAGGGCGGGCGCGCGTAATCACCGATGCATCTGAGCGCGCGAATGCGAGACTGATTCTCCATGCGCGCTATCCGTACCTGAAGCAAATGTCCGAAAGCCGGCCCGCCTTGGAGGAGGCTTACCAACGGGTGGAGTACTACCGGCTCGAGCCGACGCGGCTGGTGCTGATTGATAACAGCCGCGGTTTCGGTCACAAGGACATACTCGAACTTGGAGAAAACTCGACAAAGGCGATGATTTAATCGATTTACCGTCGAGCCGCAGCTACTGCAGCAGCTTGGAACCAAAGTAGCGTGACGAGAGTGATCGAACCAGCGCGAGTGAGTCTTGTGCTGCGAAATCTTCGAGACGGAGTTGCGGATTGCGCGGACAAATCCGCTCGAACATCGCGCGCGCGGAGGCGTCGGCGGGTGGTGGAATCGTCGCGTCGATCAGCATCTTGGAGCCGAAGCGCTGCCATAACGCGGTGCCCGGCGCTCCGAGCTCTGGAAGGCTCGCGTCCATCGCGTGGTTATGGGTGCCGGGGATGATGACCACGTCCTCTTGCGGGTTCACACGCGTAGACAGTGCCCAAAATAGTTCGGATAGATTGAAAATGTCGACGTCGGCATCGACAGCGATCACGATTTTTGGATGTTGGTATTCGGATGCCAGCGCCGCCATCAGCACGTTCTTGGCCTCACCGTAGGCCCGCGGCGTCATTTGCACCACCAAGCCGAATATGCCGGGCAGCGCCATGACGTTGTGAATATCCGGCCCGCCGCCGACATTCTTGAGCCGGCGAAAGATCGCTGCGCTCATTGGAATCTTGTGAAAGACGCAGCCCTCCATCTCGGATCCGTTCTGGAGGTTCTTGAAAATCGCGTCATGCCGACGTGTCATGAATTGATATTCGACAATCGGATTCTTGCCAGTCCCGGTGACGTAATAGTCCTGAAACTCCGAGAACGGTCCTTCGTCCTCGCGATAGTGGGGCGGAATGTGTCCTTCGAGCACGATCTCCGCGTCTGCAGGCACTTCAAGGTCGACCGTCTCGCATTTCACGAGGCGTGTCGGCTCGCCCAGATATCCGCCAGCAATCTCGAACTCATCAAGACCATAGGCAGCGGTCGTGGCGGCGGCAGCGTAAAAGAGCGGGTGATGCCCGATGAAGATCGCCACCGGCATAGGCTCATTTCGCTCTTGGTATTTCAGGTAGTTTTTCCACGTGTGCCGCGGGTAGAGGAGAATGCCAGACTTGTGCGCGCCCTTGATCTGAAGGCGATGGAAGCTGACGTTTCGTTGGCCACTGTCGGGATCTCTGCTTACGACTAACCCGGAACCGATCACTGGCCCTCCGTCCCGCAGACCGGCCACGTGAACCGGCAGTTCGGTCAGGTTGAACTGGTCGCGCCCGAGCTTCACCTCCTTGACCGGCCCATCGTTCACCCTGATCGGGGAGATGCAACGGCCCATACGGTCGGCCACGAATGGCACGAGTGTTTCCTCGCTTGTGCCAAAGGCAAGAGCCGCATGGCGTACATTGGCCGGAGCCTGACCCAATGAGCGCCAGCCGTGCGGCAGCTTTTCGAATAGCAGCGCTTTTTCGCGGGACTGGTAGAGCAACGAGCCCATCTCGGTCAGGGGATCGACCGGCTTGTCGATGCGGATAAGTTCGCCGGCGGCGTCCAGATCGGCGATCCATGTCCGCATGTCCTTTGCGCGCATGTTTGACGTATCGTCGATAGCCCGCGTTTCTCCAGGCGTGAATTCGGACTTTGGACGATCGAGCCGCATCCCGTGCTCCTCCGATTCCGCTGCGCGTTCACATTGGTCGTAGACGAACAACCTATTTGGACGGGCGACCCCCGCGCATTGATCGAAGTCAACTTTGCCTCGTTCGGGAATGCCTACGCCTTCGATGAGATGGCGCCTCCGGCACCTGCCGTTGACGCATCCGATTTTCTTACCCACTTAGGTCAGTCTAGCGGCTGCCGCCTTGCTTTAAGTCAAAGCCTGTACGCGGGCCTCATTAGCCTCGCACGTCACTGGCCATCCAACGCCGCAGGTCGGCTTTGATCTAACGCAAAGCGACAGCAGTCAGACTGGCGTAATTATGATAAGAGTTTTGGCGGCGGCGTCGCAGATGCCGAAGCTGGTGTCGATTTCGTCGCGCAGAAAATAACAGGATTTTGCCAAGACTCGAACCACCAAGGAGGGCTCGATGAAGGGAAATTTCATGCTCGCCGCTGCAGTCGGCTTTGGCCTCGCCACGGCGCTGGTGGCCAGTCCGGCTTCGGCACAGCTGAAGGTGGGCGCAGTCCTCTCTGTCAGCGGGCCGGCGTCGTTCCTGGGCGATCCAGAAAAGAAAACACTCGACATTTACATCCAGGACATCAACGCCAAGGGTGGGATCAACGGCCAGAAACTGCAGCTCGTCGTCTACGATGACGGCGGCGACGCCAATGCCGCACGCACCTTCGCTACCCGTCTCGTCGAGGAGGACAAGGTCGTCGCCATGGTCGGCGGTACGACTACCGGCACGACATTGGCGATGATCCCGGTCTTCGAGGACGCACAGATTCCGTTTATCTCACTTGCGGGCGCCGTCCAGATCGTCGAGCCGGTGCGCAAGTGGGTATTCAAGACCCCGCACACCGACCGGATGGCTTGCCAAAAGATTTTCGTCAATCTCAAGCGGCGCAACCTGACGACGGTGGCATTAATTTCCGGCACCGACGCCTTCGGCAAGTCGATGCGCGATCAATGCATCTCCGTGGCGCCGCAAGCCGGCATGACCATTGCCTACGAGGAAAGCTACGGCCCGGGTGACAGCGACATGACTCCGCAGCTTACAAAGATCAAGGCCAAGGCCGGCGTGCAAGCGGTCATCAATACAGGCTTCGGCCAAGGTCCGGCCATCGTGACGCGCAACTACCGGCAGCTCGGCATCGAGTACCCGCTCTACCAAAGCCACGGCGTCGCTTCGAAGCAGTTCATCAACCTCGCGGGCCCCGCCGCGGATGGTGTCCGTCTGCCGGCCGCGGCCCTGCTCGTCGCCGACAAACTGCCGGACAGCGACACGCAAAAACCAATCGTCGTCAGCTACCAAAAGACTTTTGAAGCCAAGACCGCGCAGTCGGTCTCCACTTTTGGCGGCCACGCCTACGATGGGCTGATGATTCTGGTTGAAGCGGCCAACCGCGCCGGCGGCTTCGACAAGGCCAAAGTGCGTGACGAGATCGAAAAGACTAGGGGCTATGTCGGCACCGGCGGCATTGTCAACATGTCGCCAACCGATCACTTGGGCCTCGACTTGTCTGCGTTCCGGATGCTCGAAATCAAGAACGGTGATTGGACGCTGGTTCCCGATTCAAGCTCGTAGGACGGCTCGTGAGCTGTCCCCGCGTGCGGGATGGCTCACCCCATCTCGTGTCGTTCGACCTCCGGCGATAGGCGCCTGCTTCGATGACGGAGTTCCTGCAATTCGTCTTTTCCGGACTCACCGTGGGCGCTATCTATGCTCTCGTCGCGATCGGTTTCACGCTTATCTATAACGCCTCCGATGTGGTGAACTTCGCCCAGGGCGAGTTCGTCATGCTGGGGGGACTGACCACGGTCTTCCTCGGTTACGCCGGCGTGCCACTGCCGCTCGCCGCAATCGTTGCTGTTCTCGTCACCACTGCCGTCGGCCTGGCTCTTTACTGTTTCGCTATCGAGACCGCGCGCGAAGCAAACGCGGTGACACTCATCATCATTACGATCGGCGCCTCGATTTTCATCCGTGGGGCTGCGGAAGTTGTGTTCGACAAGCGCTTTCACAGCCTGCCGCCACTATTCGGCAGTGATCCGATCCGCGTTGGCGGTGCCACCATTCTCCCCCAGAGCCTCGTTGTGCTCGCCGGTGCGTTGATCATTGTGGTGTTGCTGTGGGCCTTCATCGACCGAACGCTGTTCGGCAAGGCAGTGATCGCGACCTCCGCCAACCGCATGGCCGCGCGACTTGTGGGAATTGACACGCGTATCATCGTCGGTGCCTGTTTCGCGCTGTCGGCGGCCATCGGCGCGATTGCGGGCATTCTGGTCACGCCGATTACGCTCACCAGCTACAATGCTGGCACGCTGCTGGCGTTGAAAGGCTTCGCCGCCGTCATGCTCGGCGGCATCGGCAGCGCCATAGGGGCCGTGGTCGGCGGCATACTGCTCGGCCTGTTCGAAGCATTCGCGGCGGGCTACGTGTCCGCGAGCTACAAGGACGCCGTGGCATTTCTCGTCATCCTGGCCGTGCTGTTCGCCATGCCGCAGGGCCTCTTCGGCAAGGCGAAGGTCGAGCGGGTGTGAGCGTGTTCTCCCTACTCGATCGATTTCGGCGGCTGCGGCGACACCGATTGATTTCCCTGGTCCCGCTCGCGGCGATCATATTAGTTCTGCCGCTGCTATTTCCGTCCGCCTATTACTATCGCGTCGCGGCTCTGGTCCTTATTTTCGCGATCGCCAGCCTCGGCCTCAACCTGCTGATGGGCTTTGCCGGTCAGGTCAGCCTCGGCCATGCCGGCTTTATGGGTATTGGTGCCTACGCGGTCTCAATCGGACCGACCTACCTCGGGTTTCCGCCATTATTCGCTTTCGTCCTCGGAGCAATACTATCGGCGCTGGTGGCCTTCGTCGTCGGCCGACCGATTTTGCGCCTTAAGGGACATTATCTGGCGGTCGCCACCCTCGGCTTCGGCGTGCTGCTCGCCATTGTCTTCGCCAACGAAGCGAACTGGACCGGTGGCCCGGACGGCATGACGGTGCCGCGGTTTACACTGCTCAATTGGCCGCTGCGCGGCGCCGACACCTGGTACTGGATATTAGCAATCAGTTTTATCGTCGGCGCCGCGCTCGCCCTCAACCTGATTGACAGTCCGACGGGACGCGCGCTGCGCGCAATCCACGACAGCGAGATCGCCGCCCGCATGCTCGGCGTCGATGTGGCGCAAAAGAAGCTTATGATCTTCGTCGTCTCGGCGGTTTACGCCTCAGTCGCCGGCTCGTATCTCGCGCTGATCAACGGTTACATCACACCGGATGTATCTGGATTCCTCCGCTCGATCGAACTTGTCGCCATGGTGGTACTGGGCGGCATGGGATCGGTCACCGGTTCGCTCGTCGGATCGGCAGTGCTGGTGATCCTGCCGCAAGCTTTGAGCTTCTTCCAGGACTACGAACACATGGTGCTGGGGCTGATCGTGATGAGCGTCATGATTTTCCTGCGCGGGGGGATCGTGCCAAGTCTGGCGGCAGCACTCGGCGGAAGGCGTACATGAGCGTGCTGTCGGCCGAGCGTCTGTCGATCGCGTTCGGCGGCGTGCGCGCGGTCGATGGCGTGAGCTTCGATGTCCCACCTGGCATCGTGTTTTCAATTATCGGGCCGAACGGCGCCGGCAAGACGACGCTGTTCAATCTGATCTCCGGGCTCTGCCCGCCTGACGATGGCTGCGTGCGGCTTTGCGGTGAAGACGTGACTGCGCTCCCCCCGGAACAGGTTGCCCGCCGCGGCCTGTCACGCACGTTCCAAAATCCGCAAATCTTCTCGCACCTGACCGCGATCGCGAACGTAATGATTGGTCGACACCGCCACGAGGCGACCGGACTCGTCGCCGATCTCCTGCATCTGCCAGCGGTTGGACGGCAGAACCGACGCACCCGCGAAGCGGCCACCGAAGCGCTCGCCCGCGTCGGCCTCGAAGACAAGGCTGAATGGCCGGCGGGCGGCCTGGCCTACGGCGATTTCAAGCGTCTGGAGATTGCGCGCGCGCTCGCCAGTGAGCCAAAGGTGCTGCTACTCGATGAGCCAGCGGCCGGCTGCAATCCAGTGGAGACGAAAGAAATCGAAGATATCATCCGCGGCTTCGCCGGGGACGGGATCACGGTTGTGCTGGTCGAGCACGACATGCGGCTGGTCATGAACGTCTCCGACCGCATCCATGTCCTTGCCAACGGCCGCACACTTGCCGAAGGCACCGCAGCCGAGGTGCGCACGAACCCGGTAGTAATTGAAGCCTATCTCGGCGTTCACAAAGCACGGGAGCCTGCAGGTGTTGTCGGTTGAGAATCTCAGGAGCAGCTACGGCCGCATCGAGGCGCTGCATGGCGTCTCGATCGAGGTTGCGGCCGGCGAGATCGTGACGCTGGTCGGCGCAAACGGCGCCGGCAAGACGACGCTCTTGCGCGCCGTTTCTGGCATTCAGCCGATCTCGGCAGGCCACATCCGCTTCGAGGGCCGCTCGATTGAGGGCATTCCAGCACACGCACGTATCGCACTCGGGATCGCGCAGGTTCCTGAAGGCCGACAGGTGTTCGCGCCGCTTTCAGTCGAAGACAACCTTAAGCTCGGTGCCTGGATCCGGCGCACCGACAACCTCGGTACCGACATTCACCGCGTCTATGAGCTGTTCCCGATGCTTGCCGAATTGCGGCACGCCACCGCCGGTGCGTTGTCCGGCGGCCAGCAGCAGCTGCTGGCGATCGGCCGCGCTCTTATGGCGAAGCCGCGTCTGCTTCTGCTCGACGAACCCTCAATGGGGCTTGCGCCCATTCTGGTCGACCAGATCCTCAATGTCGTGCTGGACCTCAAACGCAACGGTTTGACCTTGCTGCTGGTCGAGCAGAATGCCAGCGCTGCGCTCGCCATCGCCGACCGCGGCTACGTGCTCGAGACAGGCACGATCACGGCGAGCGGAGCGGCGGCGGACATTCAGAGCGACAAACGCGTCCGCGAGGCTTATCTCGGCGTGTGAAGGCGAGGCTCGGCCGGATTGACCTTAATCAATTTGTCGTGGTGGCTATGGAATAGATTGCGTTCAGAGAGGCGGCGATGAAAGTCAGCCTGCAACCTGGAGTGTCGAAGCTGCGCCGCATCGTCGTGGACCGCGACCGCACCACCAGCTTCATGGGAGAGCAGGGCCGAGTTTATGCGACCCCTGAACTGTGCCGCGACATTGAATCCACTTGCCGCGAAGCATTGGTCGACCACGCGGAAGCCGGGGAAGATTCGGTTGGGATCGAGATCATGGTGCGGCATACGGCACCGACGCTGCCAGGCATGGAGGTCGAGATCACTGCCACGGTCACTGCGGTAGAGGGTCGCAAGGTCAGTTTTGACGTCGTCGCCAAAGACGAGCTCGAACCGATAGGTGAAGGCAAGCACACTCGTTTCATTGTCGATCTGGCAAAAACCTACGAACGCCTGAGAGCGAAGGCGGCCAAACACGCCGCGCGCTCCGGATGAAGTCGGAGCATCATGTCTACCACCGGGCCTGGAATCGAACGCACCGTCTCGAGCTATTGCTACCAATGCGTGGCCGGACCCGATTTGTTGACTGTGCGCATCCAAGACGGAGTGGCGACCGAAATCAATCCGAACTTCGATGCTGCAAAAATCCATCCGGCCGGCGGTAAGGTCTGCGTCAAGGCCTTCGGGTTGGTGCAGAAGGCGTATCATCCCGACCGCGTCCTTCATCCGATGAAGCGGACCAATCCGAAGAAGGGTCGCGGCGAAGACCCGGGCTTCGTCCGGGTGTCTTGGGATGAGGCGCTCGATCTCGTCGCCTCTAAACTCAATGCCGCGCGCGACAAGGGCCTGCTCGACGACGCCGGATATCCGCGGCTCGCCGCGAGCTTCGGCGGCGGCGGCACGCCGACCGCCTATATGGGGACGCTGCCGGCCTTCCTTGCCGCATGGGGCCCGGTGGACATGAGCTTCGGCTCTGGCCAAGGCGTGAAATGCTACCACTCGGAACATCTTTACGGCGAGCTGTGGCATCGCGCCTTCACCGTCTCGCCGGATACGCCACTGTGCGAATATCTCGTTTCCTTCGGCGCCAATGTCGAGGCGTCTGGCGGCGTTTGTGGCGTCAAGCGCCATGCCGATGCCCGCAAGCGCGGCATGAAGCGTGTGCAGATCGAACCGCACCTGTCGATCACCGGTGCCTGCTCGGCAGAATGGATTCCGATCAAGCCAAAGACCGACGCGGCCTTTCTCTTTGCGATGATCCACGTACTGCTGCACGAGCATCCGCGCGCGCGGCTCGACCTCGCGTTTCTCAAGCACCGCACCTCGTCGCCTTATTTGATCGGTCCCGACGGCTTCTTCTTGCGCGACATCGACAGCCGAAAGCCGCTCATCTTCGACCAGCGCAGCGCCCGCGCAGTCGTCTTCGACGCCACCGACGTTGAACCGGCGCTGGAGGGAGAATTCGACGTTGACGGCATTGAGGTCGGCGCCGATGACGAAGCCACGATCCGCCGCGCCTGCAAGGTAAGCCCGGCCTTTGCCCACCTCGTCGCTTTTGCGAAGGACTATTCGCCAGAATGGGCGGCATCGATCTGCGACGTTCCGGCAGCCGCCATCCGCCGCGTTGCCAACGAGTTCCTCGCCCATGCCCATGTCAGCGAGACGATCGAGATTGAAGGGGTGACGCTGCCCTACCGGCCGGTTGCAATCGCGCTTGGCAAAACTGTGAACAATGGCTGGGGCGGCTACGAGTGTTGCTGGGCACGGACGCTGTTGCCCTGCCTCGTCGGCGCTCTGGAAGTTCCAGGCGGCACGCTCGGTACTACTGTTCGCCTCAACCGTCCGGCCGACAATCGCTGGTCGAGCGTGACGCCAGGCCCCGACGGTTTCATGCACTATCCAATGAACTCTACCGCCAAGGACGAATGGACTGGGCGCCCGTCGGTGCGCAGCGCCCATCGCACGCTGGTGCCGCTTGTCGCCAATTCGGCCTGGAGCCAGGCGCTCGGTCCCACGCACCTTGCCTGGATGATGCAGGCCGAGGATTTCGACAAGTTTCCCCACGCGACGGCGCCCGAGGTCTGGCTGGTCTACCGCACCAACCCGGCGATCTCGTTCTGGGATACCAAGGCAGTCGGCGAGGCGATGGCGAAGTTTCCGTTCACCGTCTGCTTCGCCTTCACGCACGACGAAACCAATCACATGGCCGACGTGCTGTTGCCGGACTGCACTGACCTCGAAGGGCTGCAGCTCCTGCGCATCGGCGGTACGAAATATGTGGAGCAGTTCTGGGACTATCAGGGCTTTGCGCTGCGCGACCCCGCCGTCCCGCCGCAGGGCGAAGCACGCGACTTCACCTGGATTTCGACGGAACTCGCCAAGCGCACGGGTCTCCTCGCCGAATACAACGTGGCAATCAATCGTGGCGCCGCCGGCGTAAAATTGTCCGGGTCGAACTATGACTTCTCGCTCGATCCAGCCAAGGTGCACGACGTTGAGAGCATCTGGGACGCCACGTGCCGCGCGGCGAGTGCCGAAGTAACCGATGGGAGCGAGACGCAAGGACTCGACTGGTTCCGCCAACACGGCTTCCGCGTGAAACCGTTCTCGCGGTTGCAGTGGTACCTCTATCCCAAGCTGGTCGAAACTGGCCTGCGGTTCGAGCAGCCCTATCAGGAACGGCTGTTCCGCATCGGCCAGGAGCTCAAACGGCGCCTGCACGAGCAGGACATCCATTGGTGGGACCGCCAGCTCGAGGAATACGAGCCGCTGCCGCATTGGCACGACCTGGGTGCATTGTGGGAAGGCGCTCTCGCCAAGCACTACAACGTGCGCATCGAGGACTATCCGTACTGGCTCGTGACGGCACGCAGCATGCAATATTCCTGGGGCGGCAATGTCGGCATCCAGCTGATCAAAGAGGTGGCCGACAATGTGGCCGGTCACGGCAGTGTCGTCATGAATTGCGCGACTGGCGAACAGCTCGGCGTCGCCGACGGCGATCTGGTCGAGGTACGCTCGGCGCTCAATGGCACGCAGGGCCGCGTCATGCTGTGCGAAGGAATTCGCCCCGACACATTGCTGATGATCGGCCAGTTCGACCATTGGGCGACGCCCTACGCCAAGGATTTCCACGCCCCGAGCATGAATGCGCTGATGCCGATGCTGCTCGAATTGACCGATGCGACCGGCTCCAGCGCCGATCTCGTCAAGGTCAAGGTAACGCGGCTCGGAGGCGCGTCATGACGCGCTGGACGATGGTGGCCGATCTCGAGCGCTGCGTCGGCTGCCAGACCTGCACGGCAGCCTGCCGGCATGCCAACGCCACCTCACCGGCCGTGCAATGGCGCAAGGTGCTCGACGTCGAGGCCGGCTCATTTCCCAACGTGAGCCGCACCTTCGTTCCGGTCGGCTGCCAGCATTGCGCCGACCCGCCGTGCGTGCATGTCTGTCCGACGACGGCGACGCGTCAGCGCAGCGACGGCATCGTCACCATCGACTACGAGCTCTGCATTGGCTGCGCCTATTGCGAGGTCGCCTGTCCATACCAGGCCCGGTTCCTCGTGGACGCGCCGCATTTCGCTTACGGCGCGGCGATGCAAAACGAGATCGAGCGCGAAGACCCCGCCCGCCTCGGCGTGGCGCAAAAATGTACGTTCTGCTCGGACCGCGTCGACTTCGGCCTCGAAAACGGCTTGACGCCGGGGCTCGAGCCGCGTGCGACGCCGGCCTGCGTTAATTCCTGCATCGCCGACGCGCTGCACTTTGGCGATATCGACGATCCAAACAGCAACGTCTCCCGGCTGTTGCGCGAGCAGAAGCACTTTCGCATGCACAATGAGCTCGGCACCGAGCCGAGCTTTTTTTACCTCTATGCCAAAGCAGGTGATACCGAGTCGCCTACGGCTACCGCATCGGCGCTACCCGCAGAACAACAGGCGGAAAAAATCCGCACCCGCGGCGTCGAGCCCTGGCACCAGCCGCACTGGAACTGGAAGGCGGCCGGCAATTTTCTGTGCGGCGGTGCCGGGACTGGGCTGTTCGCCGTTACGGCAGTCGCGGGCCTTGACGGCGTATCCTTTGCCGTACCCGCTCTGATAGCGTTGGCCCTGGTCGCATTCGGACTGTTTCTGTTGATCTTCAAGATCGGTCGACCCCTGCGCTCCATCTACGTTCTGCGACAACCGCAGCGATCGTGGATGAGCCGCGAGTCCTGGGTCGCCGCCATTTTCTTGCCGCTCGCGGTTCTCGCCGTCTGGTCCGAGAACGGCGCTCTTATCGGCATTGCCGCCGTTTTTGGACTCTTATTCCTCTATTGCCAGGGCATGATCCTCAAGGAAGCAATGGGGATCCCCGCCTGGCGCACGCCGCCGATCGTACCGCTTATCGCCGTGACGGGCCTCACCGAGGGCGCCGGCCTGTTTCTCGCCATGTTGCCGTTGCTACCAGAACTGAGGCCGGTCACGCCGGCGGTTGCGGCCGCGACGCTTGTGCTTGTTGCCGCGCGCGGCCTCGCCTGGCTGACTTATTCAACCGGCCTGCGGAATGCGGGCGCACCGACCCGCACGTTTGAAGTCCTTAACGCCTACCGACCGTGGTTCCTTGCTTTTGGACTTGTGATCCCGGCCATCGCCATCATGTTTGGGTTCGTTGTCACAACGATCCCTACCCTATTGTTTGCACTCGGCGGCTTCTCCGCGTTCGCCGCCGGCTGGGCCTTGAAATTCATTCTCGTCACGCGCGCCGGATACAATCAGGGCTTCGCGCTCAATCATACCCCCGTGCGCGGCTCCGGCACCGCGGGTCCGCCGGTCAAGCCGGGATGGATTTTGCCATGACGGCACGAACCGCGAGTCGCGACACCGTGACGTTCATGCTCGATCGCGCCTCCGAATGCATGCCCCGCGTCGAGCTTGCGGCCTTGCAGCTCAATCGTCTGAAGAAAACCCTCGAACGGGCCTATGCCAAGGTCCCCCACTTTCGCCGAAAATTCGATGCGGCGGGTGTCAAGCCGGAGCATTTGACGTCGCTCGACGATCTCGTGCGCTTCCCCTTCACGCTGAAAACCGACCTGCGCGACAACTATCCGTTCGGCATGTTCGCGGTGCCGCGCGAAAAGGTGCTGCGGCTGCATGCGTCCTCCGGGACAACCGGTCGGCCGACGGTCGTCGGCTACACCCAAGCCGATCTCGATTTGTGGTCAGACCTGATGGCGCGATCGCTGTCATGCGCTGGCGCCCGGCCGGGCGACATCGTCCACAATGCATATGGCTACGGCCTGTTCACCGGCGGGCTCGGCGCGCATTACGGCGCCGAGCGGCTTGGCTGCACCGTCGTGCCGGTCTCGGGCGGCGGCACTGAACGTCAGGTTACGCTGCTGCGGGATTTCGGCGCCGACGTCCTATGCGCGACGCCGTCCTATGCGCTTAACATCGCCGAGGTTGCTGACGCGATGGGCCTCGACGTGCGCGAGCTACCGGTCCGTTGCGGCATCTTCGGGGCCGAGCCGTGGAGCGAAGCCTTGCGCAGCGACCTCGAGACTCGCTTCGGCATCAAGGCAATCGATATTTACGGATTGTCGGAGATTCTCGGACCGGGCGTTGCTTGTGAGTGCGACGCGGGGCAGAACGGCCTGCACGGCTGGGAGGACCATTTCCTGTTCGAAATCGTCGATCCAAAGACGCTCCAACGGCTTCCGATCGGCGAGCCCGGTGAGCTCGTGATCACGACGCTGAGCAAGGAGGCGCTGCCGATGATCCGCTATCGCACGCGTGACATCACGACGCTGACCAACGAGCCCTGCGTCTGTGGGCGGACGCATACGCGCATCATGCGAGTCACAGGGCGCGACGACGACATGCTCATCATTCGCGGCGTCAATATCTTCCCTTCGCAGATCGAGGCGTTTCTCGTCGGCTTTCCCGACCTCGCGCCGCATTACCAAATCCTGCTGACGCGCGACGGCCCACTCGACGCCATGACCGTCGAGGTCGAGCTCGTCGTCGATGCGCCGTCGGACGAACACTTCCTCGCGAAGAAAGCAGACGAAATTCGCCAGCACTTGAAATCGATGATCGGCGTGACCTGCACGGTTGCTGTAAAGAAGTCAGGCGCGGTACCGCGCTCGCAGGGCAAGGCTGTGCGGGTCAAGGATCTACGCAAAACAACGAACTGATCGAAGAAAAAGTGCGCAAAACCCGCGACATTGACGTTTCTAGGATTGGTGCAAATATATTGCCGTTACTTCTTGAACAGATATCCGAATTTCTGTAGTGCGACGCTCCGCTCTTCCGGTGACGGGGGCATTGACTGCGGGGAATTTTCCGCGCCAGTGCGATCATAGTTGGTGGCGTCAATTCAAACCTCCGCGAAAATTAAGTTTCAAAATTTAACAGCTATCCCAAAGATCGAGTTGACAAAGATCAATTCCCTACCTGAAGCTCCAATCGATGATGATCGATGATCTCGTACTGGCGCGTGCGATTCACGTTCTGGCGTTGGTTCACTGGATCGGCGGCTTAGCCGTCGTAACGACGATTGTTTTGCCCCGCGCTCGCGGTTTGCCCAATGCGCTAGACGCGCTTGCCGCTTTCGAGGCGTTCGAATTGCGTTTCGCCTCCCAAGCCCGTATTTCGATCCTGCTCGTCGGCCTGTCCGGCACCTACATGCTGACGAAGCTCGATGCTTGGGATCGCTTTTGTTATGCGTCGGCCTGGTGGCTAGACTTTATGGTCGCTGTCTGGATTCCATTCGCGCTAATGGTCTATGTGCTCGAACCGCTCGTGATTCATCGTCTCTTTCATCAATTTGCTCTGCGCAATAAGGATCGCGCCTTCGCGGTGGCAGTAAGATTCCACGCGGTAGCCCTAATTGTCTCGGCGTTTTGTATTGGCGCTGGCGTACTCGGCGCGCACGGCGGATTGCCCTGAATGGTGTTGCTGGAGCGCGAGCGAGACTTGCGAAGAAACGGCTCAGGCTCGAATTGGCTTATTATTTGAATCGGCGCCCGTCGCTTTCGAATTGTCTCGATTTTCGCGCTGCCATTGCAAAATACGCTCGCGAAGTGACTGACCTTTTTCCTCAAATGCCACGTTGAAGATCGAATCCTTCCAATCACCCCACCTTGCATCGATGCCCGCCCAGTCCTCGGGTCGTAAGACGTTGATCGCAGTCGAAAATAAAAATCGTTCTTCGATTTCCATATGTTTCCGCTCGTGCTTGATGAAGTCACGCATGACATCGTCGAACGTTTGCCGTTGGACGTCGTGACCGGTCAGAATATTCCTGATCGTGTCGGCAACCCGGCGCAAACGTTGGCGTTCATTTTGATGCTCCGCTTCGAGATCGCCGATGCTTTCGACGGCAACAGGGTCACGCGCCTTCAGCTTCTCAAAGACCATGTCCTCTTTCGGATGATGGCAGCAATCAGGATAGTCCTGAAAATAACTGATGATCGCTTGTATAATTTCATAATCGGACCGCTCATCGCGATCAATCACACCTAATTCGCGCTCCAGAACAAGGAGTAACTCTTCGATGTTTCGGTGGTCTTCAAGTAAAGTCTCAATAATTCTTGTCATGAATGAATGCCGAGTTTTTTGTATGATATTGGCAGTTCGGCCAGAGTTATTGCGCTAGATCAAATGATCAATAGGTCGTGGGACTCGGCTTAATCAATGTTGCCTCAGTGCGCGCCATGCCGACCGTCGAGAACGAAGAGGAAAACAGAAGTGATGCGATAGAACCGCGCAGTGTTACTCACTCAGCAAACTGCAATTCCTCTTGATCCAGATCAAAACGGTCGCGCAACCTGATGATATAATTTAATACGCTAATCCGCTCAGCGCGGGGCTCGGCTATCCGCCGCAGTACAAGAGCGGCGAGGTGATTTACCCCTTCGAAAACGCGATCACGAACTAAATATTGGCAGAGGCTTTACGTCGCGCGCCATTGAACACGGCGTCGCTCCTGCAAGGAGTATGATTCTGGAATGATGGTCGCGCCGATAGAGATACCCGAAGGCTTCATTCCGTTCCGCTATCCGTTGTGGACGTCGACCGCCATTGCCGCCATGATTGCAGCCATCACAGCGGGCAATTTCTGGCTTCTCGACTTTATTCACGTGTTTTCTAGTTTGTTGTGGACTGGCATTGATCTGTTCATGGGTTTTGTGCTTGGCCCTATCCTCCGTCGCGGACCGCTCGGTTCGTCGAGAAATCATGCGACGCCTCACACCGCGTACGCTTTTTCTAATGCCGACGGTTTCCATCATTGCCGGCACGACGGGCTGGTTCCTCGCAGTCAAGATCGGCTATACCGCACTTGACTGGCCGGCCTACGGCTGGGTAGCCGCAGCACTCGCGTTGGTCACGTTGATGACAATTCAAGGCCTCGGGTTCTTGACGCCGGTCAATGTCTTCGTCTGCCTCGAAGAACGAACCGGACATGAACAAGGTTGCCATCTGGATGCAGCGGTATTTCTACGTCGTTGGTCTTCAAGGATTGATGCAAGTCGCGATCATCGTCGTCATGACCCGCTTTCGATCAGGCTTATAAATATTTGCGAGGATGGAATGCCGGAGACCAACGGCCATGCGTGAGCCGATGCTCCAAGTCACGGCCTTGACCAAGCACTTCGCGGGCGTCGTGGCCTCCGACCGACTTTCGTTCGAGGTCGGTGCCGGTGAACTTCACGCCGTAATCGGACCAAACGGCGCGGGGAAGACGACGCTGGTCGATCAGATCGCCGGTCAGACTCGCCCTGACTCCGGTTCGATACGGTTCGCAGGACGCGACATCACGTGGTTGCCGGTGCATCGCCGCAGCATGCTTGGACTGGCGCGCTCTTTTCAGATCACAACGCTTCTTCTCGACTTCAGTACGATCGATAACGTGGCGCTTGCGGTTCAGGCGCATGCCGGCCATTCGTTTCGCTTCTGGCGAAACGCGCGCTTTGACCCCGAGTTACGTCAGCCGGCGCTTCGCCAATTGGCGCGTGTCGGGCTCGCGGATCGTGCGGACACGCCCGCCTCGCAACTAAGTCACGGCGAACATCGCTTACTTGAGATTGCGATCGCTCTCGCCGGCCGGCCGCGCATGCTGCTCCTCGACGAACCGATGGCGGGACTGGGTCCGCAAGAAACAACCCGCATCGTGGCCTTGTTTCACGAACTAAAGCGGGAGTTCACAATCTTGCTTATCGAGCACGACATGGATGTAGTGTTCGCGCTCGCCGACCGCATTACTGTTTTGCTCTCCGGCCAGGTAGTGGCCAGCGATGTGCCTACGAATATTCGTTCGAATACCGAAGTGCAACAGGCTTATCTCGGAACCGAATAAGAAAATGTAAATATTTAGCGGTTGCTCAGTTTGACGCTCTTATTTGCGAGCGTGCACCGCGCGCATGAGCCCGGAAAATAGACGTGCCGAAGAGATGCGAATTGTCTGCTTTCGAGGATATGCGGACATCATGCCGACATGCCGGCATCGAATATGCGCAATGTTGGCGCTGCGGTAAATGCAACAGGAGCTGGGTCGACGACCTGTGGTCATGTCTGCCACGCATGGGAGTACCCGTTACGTCCGCAAAGCTGTAGCTCCGGCTGCACAGGCGGCGGCTCCGAACGAGAATGGTTCGCCGGGAAAGTCCGCATAGTCGCGACAGGCCGGTCACAAAGTTGAGAGCGCATACTATCACGCAGCAGACAGTTATCGATGCTGTAATGCAAACCCGGTGACTTAAGGATAGCGCCGTATGAGTCCCTTGTTGGGCAAGGCGGACTTTAATTCGAGCAATCCCGCGACTGGTCGCGATGTCGACGACGCGGCGAGAAGTTACGCGCGCCATTCCCGGCCATCGCGATGCAGCCAATATTGCCGCCCAACGATCACAGTCTGTCGGCAAACCAAACTCTACGACCGGCGCGCAACGGCGGCCTCCTCAAGTTCGAGTATGTCCCGGCGAAGCGTACTGAACTGCTCCTCAAAATCGGCTTCCGACGGCGGGCCGTACCGATCGGCCAGTGTCAGAGCGATGTCGGCCCAATCTCCGGGTTGTAACGTGTCAACTATCGCCGGGAAAACCACCTCTTCTTCTAAAGCGATATGCTTTCTTTCACTGTCGATGAAGTCGCGGACAATCCGGTCGACACTCTCACGTAGAAGTTCCTGATCATTCAGAACGCTTTCAATAGCTCGAGCGACACGGCGCAATCGCACTGCACCTTCGCGATGCTCAGCTTCAAGGTCAGCAACTGACGCTGCTCGACCAGGGTCCCGCGTCCTGAATTTCTCATAAATCATGTCCTCCTTTGGATGATGACAGGAGTCAGGGTAATTTTTAAAGAACTCTACAATTGCAACAAAAACCTCGTAGTCCGGACGTTCGCCTCGATCGAAGACGGTTAGCTCCCGTTCCATTACCTGGAGCAGTTTTTCGATATTTCGATGTTCCTGACGCAAGATCTCGATGATTTCGACCATCGCATTCTTCCCACGGTCCGCTGTCAACGGAGATTAGACACACACCCCGACCTGTGGGCATTGAGCTGGATCAAATGTGTTAGATTTCGTGATTGCCTAAATGGCCGCTACTAGCCAATTCTGTTGCTTAACGTCGGGCGAAAAGACAAAACCTAAGTAAATATCCGGATAGCTGCTCTTGATGGGCGATTGATCCACATCAAAACATTCAAGCAATGATCGCATAGAATCGGTTTTGCTCAAGGAGGCAACCAAGAGTAGACGGCCACGACCGAACCGAGATAGCTCCTAGGCACCTTTGCGGCTCCGGTCTTGGCCGCTCTTGTCGCGAGAGAAACTTTTCCATGACCAATCTGCGAGAGTGGCTCCCCAATAGGGAACAGTGGATTCTCGGCATAATGCCGTATGCAATTATCTTTTATTTTCTTTTCCGCCATGGACAATTCATGAAAGTCGTCGCGCGGCTGGCGAGGCTTGTTGAATGAAAGGAGCCGCGCCGAATCAGCCGAGCTAGCTTCGGCGGCGAGGCCTCATTTTAAAATAATTCAGACTTTGTGTTTGGTCGCGAGCATTCCGGCAGCTAGAGGCCAAAGGACGCACGATTTCCTGAGCGAGCGGGCTAAGAAGGACCGGGGAATCGTGTGGCGCCAGCCGCCATCCGCGCGGGCTCAGAGCCAAGTCAGAGATGTCGGTTGGAGGCGCGGTGATGGCGACCGCGGACTTACTCGCGATGCGAGGGAGCGCCTTAACCCCCGTGCCCCCGCCCTCCCCGTCACCAGGACAGAGAGAGCCGAGTGTGGAACGCTTACCATGAATACCAATCCCGTCCTGTGGCATTACCGCCATCACGGAGCATCCGGAGTGGTTCAATTAGATCGGAAAACGAACGGCCGATGGCGGCGATAT
>DASXLC010000101.1:0-8335 GCA_036496445.1 Pseudolabrys sp.
CTACCGGCCGGGAGCGTTCGAGGCGCTCGGTCTGGGTTACGAGGCACTCGCCACGATTAATCAACGACTGATCTATGCTTCGTTCTCGGCATTCGGGCAGAAAGGTCCGCGCTCCGAACAGACCGCTTACGATCATGTGATCCAGGCAACGTCCGGTATCATGGCAATGACAGGGACCCCTGAGGCCAATCCAATCAAGTTTGGATCGCCAGCGGTCGATTACGCGACCGGCATGACCGGCGCCTTCGCACTATCGGCGGCTTTGTACCAGCGTGAGCGCACCGGAAAGGGTCAGCACATCGACATGGCTATGCTTGATGTCGCGCTGATCCTGATGAGTTCACATCTCGCTGGATATTTACGCAACGGCGTGCATCCAAAGCCGGGCGGCAACAGCAATCCGCATGCGACCAACAGCGCCTATCAGACCAGGGACGGGCTGGTGATGCTTGGTGCGAGCAATTTGCGCCAGCAGCGAAGGCTTTGGACGTTGCTCGAGCGTCCCGA
The DNA here is from genome assembly GCA_036496445.1 of Pseudolabrys sp. GTDB lineage: Bacteria > Pseudomonadota > Alphaproteobacteria > Rhizobiales > Xanthobacteraceae > Pseudolabrys. The sequence continues at coordinate 508 of DASXLC010000101.1, forward strand.
CATGATCAAGACAACAAACGAACAGCGTGAAATCGACCGCGAGCGCGAAGCGGCAGTGCTGAGCGAGATCATGCTTGCGCGCACCGCCGACGAATGGGAGGTCTTCCTGCAGTCCCGCCATGTGCCTGCGGCACGCGTACGCACGATGGGTGAGGCGGTGGCCGATCCACAGCTCAAGTCCCGCGGCATTATTCATCGCCACGAGACCGGCAACGGCATTGACGGCGGCTTCGGCGTTCCGGTCGCCGCTTTTACATTTGCGCATGGCGGCCCGCGCATCGATACACCGCCGCCGGCTCTCGGCCAGCACAATGCGGAGATTTTCGCAGAGCTCGGTATGAACCCGGACTAAGCTTTCGCTATTTTGCCGCGGCGCCGGACTTTTTCACCAGCGCCGACCACTTGGCTTCCTCGCGATCAATGTCAGCGGCGTATTCCTCCGGGCTCGTGGGGAGTGGCTCGGCGCCCTCCGTTGCGAGATGATTGTTGACTACAGGGTCGCTCAGCGCCGCGCGCAGCGCAGTGTTGAGCTTTTCGATGATCGGTCGAGGCGTGCCCGCGGGCGCGACAATCCCGTAATGCAGCACGGCTTCGAAGCCGGACACTCCTTGCTCGGCCACCGTCGGCACATCGGGAAAAGAAGGGGAGCGCGTCAAACTGGTGACGCCGAGCGCGCGCAGCTTGCCTTCCTTTACGAGCCCGATCGCGGGAGGCAGTGACGAAAAATAAATCTGTACATGTCCACCAAGCAGATCGGTGAGCGCGGGCCCAGTACCCTTGTAGGGAATATGCGTGAGATCGATGCCGGCTGTTTCTGCGAACAGCACGGTGCCGAGATGGATGCCGCTGCCGCTGCCGGCTGAGGCATAGTTGAGTTTGCCGGGCTGCGTCCTGGCCAGTGCGATCAGTTCAGGCACATTACGGGCGGCAACTCCCTCGTTGACCAGGATAATGAGCGGACTGGTGGCGATCAGGCCCACCGGTGCGAAATCCTTGCGCGGGTCATAGCCCACATTCGGGTAAAGGGTCGGATCGATAGCGAGCGTGCCAGTGCCCCCGAGCCCGAGGGTGTAGCCATCGGCGGGCGCCTTGGCGACCTGGCGCGTGCCGATCGAGCCGCCGCCACCACCGCGGTTTTCGATCACCAACGGCTGACCGAGTACCTTGGCCATGGGCTCGGCGACTGCGCGTGCCATGACGTCGTTGCCGCCGCCAGGCGCGTAAGGAACGATCAACGTAATTGGACGATCCGGATAGCCGGTTTGCCCTTGCGCGGTCAGAGGCCAAATCACCGACCAGATTGCGGCGATGCCCAGTAGAGTAATGAATGCCCGCCGCTGCACGGGTGTCTCCGGGAAGTCGTGTGAGCAGCCAATCATCGACGGCCGAAGGTCTCGGCGCAAGGGTGGTTTGCCCGCTGCCGACTAGTCGCAGCCTTCGGCGCGATGTAACCCTACGACGCATGTCCGATTCCACCAGATCGCCTGCGGGCACCCCGTTTCCGGTTACGACGCTCCCATCTCTGCCTGAACTGTTCCGCGCGTTCGTCATCGTGTCCATTTCCGGTTTCGGCGGTGCACTGCCGTGGGCCCGCCGGATGATTGTCGATCAAAAACACTGGATGACGGCGGATGAGTTCAACGAAGCCTTTGCACTTTCGCAGTTTCTGCCCGGACCCAACGTCGTTAACTTTTCCGTCGTCTTCGGTTCGCGCTTCGGCGGTGCACCAGGCGCGGCGGTTGCACTCGCTGGCCTGATGGGGCCACCACTGATCATCGTCACCGCGCTGGCATTTCTTTATGCGCGCTTTGGCGACGTGGAAATGCTCAGTCGCATTCTGACGGGCATTGCCGCCGCTGCTACCGGCTTGTTGATGGCCGTGGTTGCGAAGATGGCGGCGCCTTTGTTCCTCAAACGTTGGGATTGGGCGCCGTTGATTGCCATCGCCGCCTTCATCGGCGTTGCAATCATGCAATGGCCGCTGCCGTGGGTATTTGCCGGTCTCGCACCGGTCAGCATTGCGCTGGCATGGATGAAACGATGAACGACAACCCTCTGCTTTCACTATTTGGGTATTTCGCGCTGCTGTCGCTGTTCGCGGTTGGCGGAGCCAATGCGGCGATTCCAGAAATGCATCGCATTGCGGTTGAGGTGATGCAGTGGATGACCGAGCGGCAATTTGCCGACAGTTTCGCGATTGCGCAGATTTCACCTGGACCGAACATCATCATCGTCACGTTGATCGGCTATCACGTCGCCGGCCTTGCCGGCGCCGCCGTGGCGACGGCGGCCATGTGTGGACCCACGTGCGTTCTCGCTTTTGTCGTCGCGCGCACATGGGATCGTTTCAAGGAGGCGCGCTGGCGGATTGCCATCCAATCAGGGCTTGTCCCGGTATCGCTCGGCCTGATTGCCGCCAGTGCTTTTGTTCTGGCGCGCAGCGCCGATCACAATATCTACGCTGCCATAATTACCGGCACTACCGCGCTGGTCGGCTTTGCCACCCGCATCAATCCGCTCTGGATTTTCGCCGTTGGTGGCCTCATGGGCCTCAGCGGCTGGCTGTAGCGGAACCCCCAACATCGGCGCTTCCGACCGGGGCGTCACGTGTGCTAGGGATCATTCGTGGGATCTACGCGGCAAGCCAAGAACTAAGAAGTAAGAATATAGAGAGTGCAGGGAGGAACAGGATGTCCGAGGGGGTCAGGACCCCCCCGCGCGGGGGTGGGTTTCGCTTTAAAGTGCGCGGTCCGCGCGATTTTTACGGCGGGCTTGTTCTGATCGCATTGGCGATTATTGCTATTTGGGCCTCGGGCGACCTTCCGGGTACGCATGGCTTTGCCTTCGGACCGGGCACTGCGCCTCGTCTTTTCGCAGGATTGCTTGCGATCGTGGGAGCGCTGGTGGCGCTCTCGGGCCTTCTTGTCGACGGTCCGCCGGTTGAGCCTTACGCGGTTCGCGGGCCCGCGTGGGTACTCCTGGCGATCCTTGCCTTTGCCGGCATGATCCGCGGCCTCAACATCGGACCGGTGACCATTCCGCCTCTGGGTCTGGTGCCATCGACCTTTGCCGCCTTCATGATATCGATCTTCGGTTCCACCGAAATGCGCTGGGTGGAAAGCTTGATTGCCGCTGTGGCGATGACAGCCTTCTGCGTTGGCCTGTTCGTCTATTTGCTGCAGCTGCCATTCCAACTTTGGCCCTGGATCTGAGCAGGAAGCCGCCATGAGTGAACTTCTTGCCAATCTCGCGCTCGGCTTCTCGGTCGCCGCGAGCCCTTACAACATCGGTTTCTGTCTGCTTGGCGCATTGGTCGGCACGCTGGTCGGCGTGCTGCCCGGCATCGGCACCGTTGCTACGGTCGCCATGCTGTTGCCGATCACATTCGGCCTGCCACCGGTCGGCGCGCTCATCATGCTCGCCGGCATTTACTACGGCGCCCAGTACGGCGGCTCTACAACCTCGGTTCTGGTCAACATTCCGGGTGAAGCCACCTCGGTCATAACCTGCCTCGACGGGCACCAGATGGCACGGCAGGGCCGCGCGGGCGCGGCACTCTCAATTGCCGCCATCGGCTCGTTCTTCGCCGGCTGCGTTTCGACCGTGCTGGTGGCTGCGCTCGGTGTGCCGCTCACCTCCATCGCGCTGCTGTTCGGCCCGGCGGAGTATTTCTCGCTGATGTTGCTCGGTCTGATCTTCGCAGTGGTCCTGGCGAAGGGCTCGGTGCTCAAGTCGATCGCCATGGTCGTGACCGGCCTGCTGTTGTCGATGGTGGGCTCCGACCTGGAGACCGGCGCGGGGCGTATGACTTTCGACATTGCGGAGCTGTCCGACGGCATCGGCTTCACCAACGTGGCGATGGGCTTGTTCGGCTTCGCCGAGATCATCCGCAACCTGGAAATGTCGCAAGAGAGCCGCGACATCGTGAAGGGTAAAATTTCCGGCCTGATGCCGACGCGGCAGGATCTGATCGACGCCTCGGGCGCTATCGCGCGCGGCACCGTTCTCGGTTCGCTGCTGGGCATCCTGCCTGGCGGCGGGGCCGTGGTGGCCTCATTTGCCGCCTATACCTTCGAGAAGCGCATCTCCAAGAATCCGGAACGCTTTGGCCGCGGCGCCATTCAAGGTGTGGCGGCGCCGGAAAGCGCCAACAACGCGGCGGCGCAGACATCATTCATTCCGCTGCTCACGCTCGGCATTCCGCCGAACGCGGTTATGGCGCTTATGGTCGGCGCGATGACCATTCATGGCATCGTGCCTGGTCCGCAGGTGATGACCAAACAGCCCGAGCTGTTCTGGGGCATGATCGCATCGATGTGGCTCGGCAACCTGATGCTGGTCGTCATCAATCTGCCGCTGGTTGGCGTTTGGGTGAGCCTGCTGCGAGTGCCGTACCGGCTTCTTTACCCGTCCATCATCGTCTTCTGCTGCATCGGCATCTACTCCATCAATAACTCGCCGACCGACGTGGTCATCGCGGCGATCTTTGGTCTGTTTGGCTATTGGCTGAACAAGCACGATTTCGAGCCTGCACCGCTGGTGCTCGCGTTCGTGCTGGGCCCGCTCATGGAAGAGAATTTGCGCCGCGCGATGCTCATTGCGCGTGGTGACGCCACCGTATTCCTGACCCGTCCGATCTCAGCCGGGCTGATCGCGGTTGCAGCCGGGTTGCTGGTGATTGCGGCACTGCCGATGATCCGCAAACGGCGCGAGGAAGTCTTCGTCGAGTAGCCTTGAAAAGCGCCGGGTGTGCGGGCTTTGCCCGCCGCCCGGCTTTTCATTTCAATCAGCGGGTGAATACTCCGCTCACCGCGAGCAATCCCCCCGCCAGGATGACCAGCTGGACCGAGAAAACGGTGACATTGGCGTCCCACTTTTTCGCAATGATGGGGATGGGCGCATTGAAGGGCTCGTAACCGTTTTTGTCATAGGCGGCACCGCCATAAAGGGGCATGGCGATCAGCGCGCCGAAGAATGCGGCGTAGACGATCGCGCTCATGAGCGCGACGAGATACAGCCGTTCCACAGCCAGCGGGCCTGGCCACCAGGTCAGCGCAAAGGCGAGCAGGCCGAAGCCAACGTAGCTCGAAATCTGCCAGACGACATGAAAACGCGCGTGCGGCGTCCATGCCGGATTGGTGGCATGGGTCTTGTTGAAGTCGGCGACGACGGTGAGGACGGCCCAACCGATGGTCACCAGCGAGAACAAGATACGGGCGACGAGGATATGGTCGAAGTGCATAGCGATCCCCAACTGCGGCAAAGCGATGGTAACAGGTCCCGGCCCCAGGCAGACGAAAATCGCGGGCATTCGACCGTTGATAAAGGCCTGCCAGCGGTTGCCGTCAGATGTAAACTTCCCCATCTTCGAGTCGCGAAAGATATAGACGACCGATGCGCCAATATCTCGAACTGATGGAACTTATCCTAAGCCGTGGCGCAGAAAAGCGCGACCGCACCGGCACGGGTACGTTGTCGGTGTTCGGACATCAAATGCGCTTTGCCCTGGATGAGGGCTTCCCTCTGCTCACAACGAAAAAGCTCCATCTGAAATCGATCGTGTATGAGCTGCTCTGGTTCCTGGCCGGAGATACCAACATCAAATATCTCCAGGAACATGGCGTGCGCATTTGGGACGAGTGGGCTGACGAGCGTGGGGATTTGGGTCCGGTTTACGGTCAGCAATGGCGCTCATGGCCGACGCGGGATGGCGAGACCATCGATCAAATCGGCAACGTCGTTGCAATGATTAAACGCAATCCGGATTCGCGCCGCCTGATTGTTACTGCCTGGAACCCGGCTGATGTCGATAAAATGGCACTCCCCCCATGCCATTGTTTGTTTCAGTTCTATGTCGCCGACGGCAAGCTGTCATGCCAGCTTTATCAGCGCTCGGCCGATGTGTTTCTCGGTGTGCCGTTCAACATCGCTTCTTATGCCCTGCTCACGATGATGGTGGCGCAGGTGACGGGGTACAAGCCGGGAGACTTCGTCCACACCTTCGGCGATGCCCATCTCTATCTCAATCACCTTGAACAGGCGCGGCTGCAGTTGTCGCGCGCGCCGCGACGCCCGCCGGTGATGCGGCTCAATCCGGCGGTGAAGGACATTTTCGCATTTCGGTATGAGGACTTCACGGTCGAAAACTACGACCCTCATCCGCATATAAAGGCCGCGGTGGCCGTGTAGCCTGTCGCCAAGAAGTGATGGCCGTGTTGTCGCTGTTTGTATGCATAGAACTAACCTGATTTTAAGTGGGGACTAAGGGCCGCCAGTTCGAATTTGCGCAGAGATGTTTCGTTCTCAGGGGCGGCCGTTAGTGAAATATCAGAACAATCGTCCTATGCATTGATCGCGAGATCGCAAAACAATGCCGTGTCTTTTTTCGCATCTGCTTCTTGATTTCTCGAACGAGAGCTCGCCTCGCGTATGGGGACGTTTCTGTCCGACATGCGGCAGGACGGCGCCATGAAAATCGTTCTTGTTGCGGCAATTGGGGACAATGCGATCATCGGGCGTGACGGCCAGTTGCCATGGCGCCTGAAGTCCGATCTTCAGCACTTCAAAAAGGTGACGCTGAACCGCCCGGTGATCATGGGACGGAAAACCCACGAGTCCATCGGGAAATTGCTGCCCGACCGCACCAATATCGTGCTGACGCGGGATCTGAGCTTGATCGCGCCCGGAGCGGTGTTGGCTACGAGCCTGGACGCCGCACTCAGCTACGCCCGTTCCGATGCAGCCAGGCGCGGGGTCGATGAGATCATGGTGATCGGCGGCGGCGATATCTTTGCGGCAACAATGGAGATGGCCGACCGGCTGGAAATAACCCATGTGCACACGTCACCCGAGGGCGATGCGCTGTTTCCGCTGATCGATCCGGAGGTCTGGCAGGAGCTATCGCGCGAGGAACACTACGCCGGGGCGGACGATGACGCCGACTTCTCGCTGGTAACATATATAAAGCGCTGAAAATTCAATAAAAACGCGGCATGAGGGCGCGTTGTAACCGGCCTTGGCGTCCCCTATAACCCCTCCCAACTAAGGTCAGCCGGGCGAACAGCCGGCGCGGGAGACATTATCAAATGCCGTGGACCAATCAGGGCGGCGGTGGGCCGTGGGGCTCGGGTGGCAAAGGGCCATGGGGCTCCGGGCCACAATCGCCAGGACCGACACCGCCGGATCTGGAAGAGATCCTCCGTCGCGGTCAGGACAAGTTGCGGCGCGTGCTGCCCGGCGGCAACCTCGGCGGGCGCGGTTTTGCTCTTTTGGTCCTTGGTGCGCTTGCGCTCTGGGGATTTTCCGGTTTCTTCCGGGTTGAACCGGACGAACTGGGCGTTGTTTTGCGCTTCGGCGAACAAGTGCGCGTGGTGCAACCCGGTCTGAATTATCACCTGCCGTATCCGGTCGAGACCGTGCTTACGCCCAAGGCGCTGCGCGTCAACAAGATCGATATCGGTATGCGCGTGGTCGACGACGTCCGCCGTGGCGGCACCACCGTGCGTGATGTTCCGGAAGAGAGCCTGATGCTCACCGGCGACGAGAACATCGTTGACGTCGATTTCTCGGTGCTGTGGAAAGTAAAACCGGACGGGGTCGGCCAGTTCCTTTTCAATATCCAGAATCCGGAAGGCACAGTGAAGGCGGTAGCGGAAAGCGCCATGCGCGAGGTCATCGGCCGTTCGGAAATCCAGCCGATTCTCACGGGCGCCCGGCAGACCACCGAGACCGCGGTGCAGGACCTGATGCAGAGGACACTCGATCACTACGGCGCCGGCATCATCATACAGCAGGTGCAATTGCAAAAAGTCGATCCGCCCGCGCAGGT
>DASXLC010000102.1:0-20080 GCA_036496445.1 Pseudolabrys sp.
ATTGGCTGTTTGAAAAGTGAATTGCGAACAAGAGGTGGCGCTCCGTGTGGCAGCGCCGCGCGGCAATGAGAAAAACTCCTCACACGTGCTGACCGCCATTGATGTGAATTTCGGCGCCATTCAAATACGAGCTTGTGTCCGTGCACAGCACGTAGATGATCTTGGCAACCTCATCGGGCGTTCCGAGCCTTTGGAGCGGGATCTGCTCGACGATCTTATCGGTTCCGGGCGACAGGATCGCCGTGTCAATTTCGCCTGGCGCGATCGAGTTGACGCGGATGCCGAGCCGGCCGAAGTCGGATGCCATCTCGCGCGTCAGTGAGGCGAGCGCCGCCTTTGAAGTCGCATACGCAGCTCCGGCGAAAGGATGTACGCGCGAGCCTGCAATCGACGTCACGTTCACCACCGAGCCCTTTACAGCCTTGAGCTCGTTTACGAGGCCGCGCGCGAGCATGATCGGCGCGAAGAAGTTGACCTGGAAAACGTGGTGCCAGACGTCAATGGACGTGTCGAGCGACCCGAGCCGCTTGCCGCCATCGGCCTTTGGCGAGATTGCGGCGTTATTGACCAGCGCGTGCAGTTCATGGCCCTCAATCCGTCGCCTGATCTCCTCGATCGCCGCGATCGTGTTGGCTTCATCGGCAAGATCAACCTGGATGTGATCCTCGGGCCCGGCTTCCCAAGGGCAATTTTCCGGAAACGGATGCCGCGAACACGTAATCACGCGCCACCCCGCGGCCGAGAAGCGTTTGACGGTCGCGTGACCGATACCGCGGCTTGCTCCGGTGAGGAGCAGCGTGCGGCGCGGCTGGTTTGTTTGCGAACTGGGCATGTCGTTTCTGGAATGGTTCTAGCGTGCGACCGACAAAGTGATGCTAGCTCACGGATAGAGCCGCGTCTTGGTCCAGGGGTCGTCCGGATGATCGCGCTTGAACTCGATGCGATCGTGGAGACGGAATGCTCGCTCCTGCCAGAACTCGATGGAGATCGGCACGATTCGGTAGCCGGACCAGTTGGGTGGCCGCGGAACGTCGCCGATGGCATATTTCGCGGCATAGAGCGCGACCGCCTTTTCGAAGGCGAGGCGGGTTTCCAGAGGTGCCGATTGCTTGCTGGCCCAGGCGCCGATCTGCGCCTGCTTGGGGCGGGAGGCGAAATAGGTGTCGGCCTCGGCGTCAGTAACACGATCGACGGAACCGCGGACACGCACCTGCCTGTTCACCGACTTCCAGTAGAACACGAGCGCGGCCAGCGGCTGCGCGTCCAATTCCTGCCCTTTTTGACTGTCCATGTTGGTGTAGAACACGAAACCGCGCTCATCGACCCCCTTCAGGAGCACCATGCGCGCATTTGGAAGGCCTGCGGAATCGACGGTGGCGAGGGTCATTGCGGTCGGATCACGTGGTTCGGAGGCCGTTGCCTCGGTCAGCCAGGCGGTAAATAGCCGCAATGGCTCATCCGCGGCGGTGAAATCACCAGTCGTTAACCAGCTTGGGTGTTGAATCGGTGCCGTGTCGGACATCTGGTGGGGTGCTTTGCGTGGCCGGTACCCGTCAATTTCGTCGCCTTTATAATGGATGCGCATGCCCGCGCCTATGGCGCGGCGTGACGCTGGCAGGCGCACTCGTGTTATCGCTCGGCGGGGGTGGTTGCAGCCTCTCCGGCCAATTTGATTCGGTCTTCAGCGAGAAGTCCGAGCGCACCGGCACGATTACCCCTCCATCCGGCTCCAAGGAAGTGGTGCAACTACCGCTGCCACCCGCCGCCGATCTCGCTTACGCACGGGCGGCGGTCAGCGCCGTGTTAAGCCGCGGTGAGAAGGACACCAGCATGCCGTGGGAAAATCCGACCACCGGCGCGCGAGGTACCGTAACCCCGCTTGCAGCCGCCTATACCCAGGACGGGCAAATGTGCCGTGATTTCCTGGCGAGTTTTGTGACCGGCAGCTCGCAGGCCTGGCTGCAGGGAGAAGCCTGCAAGCAGCAGCAAGGCGACTGGGAAGTGCGTACGCTTAAGCCTTGGAAAAGGTCCTGACCGGACGGGTACGCGCAACCTGCGTTGCATCTGTCGCGCTGAAACCCCACATTGAGCATCATGCGGCCGGTATTTCGCCGGCGAGGGGACTCACAGGAGTTTGGATACGATGCGCGACCCCTACGAGGTTCTGGGGGTTTCGAAGGATGCAAGCGAGGCCGATATCAAGAGTGCTTATCGGGGTCTCGCCAAAAAACTGCATCCCGATGCCAACAAGCATGATCCGAAGGCAGCCACGCGCTTCGCCGAGCTCAATGCCGCTTACGAGATTGTCGGCGACGGCGACAAACGCAAGGCCTTTGATCGCGGCGAGATCGATGGAGAGGGCAAGCCGCGCTTTCAAGGCTTTGAAGGCTTTCGCGCGCAGCCGGGCGGCGGCGGCTTTCATCCGGGCGGCGGCGCGCACTTTGAAAGCTTCAGCTTCGGTCCTGATGGTTTTCGCCGCTCAGGCGGCGGCGGTGGTGGCGGCGGCTTCGACGACCTTTTGCGTGGGATGTTCGGTGGCCGCGGCGGTGGTGGGCCCGGTCCCGGCCACCAATTCGAAACGGACGATCTGGGCGCAGCGACGGGCGCCGGACAGGACCTGCACGCATCGCTGACGATCACACTCGCGGACGCCGCAAAGGGCACCAAGACCCGAGTCCATCTGCCGACAGGCAAGGACGTTGAGGTCAAGATTCCGGCGGGGATCGCGAGTGGTCAGCAGATCCGCTTGAAAGGTCAGGGCTGGCCGAGCGCGACCGGCCGCGCGGGCGACGCGCTGATCACGATCAATGTCGCGCCGCATCCGTTATTCAAACCTGATGGTGCCGATTTGCGGCTTGAGTTGCCAATCAGCCTTTACGAAGCCGTGCTCGGAGGGAAAGTTCGTGTTCCCACGCTGGACGGCGCGGTGGAGCTGGCGATCCCGGCCGGCACCAATTCCGGGCGCACCTTCCGGCTCAAGGGCAAGGGCCTTAAAGCGAAAAGCGGCGCCGGCGACCTGCTCGCCACCGTGCGCGTCGTACTGCCGGAACGCGTCGACGATGAGTTCAAGGAACTCATGAAGACATGGCGCGACAAGAAGCCTTACGATCCGCGTGGGGATCTGGAGTAAGGCCTAGCCCCGCGACGGCGGGCCTATCTGGGCCCCCGGGTCACGGGGACGCCCGCGATCCGGCGCAAGCTACAGCTTTTTCGATGCGCCTTTGTCGACCTGTTCGTAAATCGCCTTGGTCACGTCTTCGAGCCGTTGGCGATCGGCCGGGCCACTCACCACGTAAGCGATCTTGTCGTCGACCCAGTAGAACGCAGCGAATTGCTTAGCGCTGGCGTAACGCAGCGCTGTCTGTGGCTCGCCCGCTTTCGCGCAGTAGATCGTAAAGCGCTCGCCGGACGGACTTTCGTACATGTAAAAGGCGGCGGCGCCGGTCGGACCGGGAAGAAGTCGGCCGCCGACCAATTTCAGCCCGATCGACTGCAGGTCGGGGACACGCAGATCCTCGCCCAGCCGCTTCGACAGCCATTGAGTCATATGCGCCCGTTCGTTGCCGGGGACTTCGACAGGATGGCGGACCTCAACCACGTAAAGTTTGTAGGCGTCGAGCGCTTCGCTGGCGAAAACATCAAATCCGGTAGGAGCGGCAGCAGATGCGCCGCGTGCCATCCAACCGGCGGCGCCACCGACGATGAAAGCCACGACGGCTGCAGCGGCTGCCATCGCAGCCCAGGACCGTCCATTGGCCCGGTACTGCTTAAGCACCTGGTCGAGCTTGAGCCGTTCGGGCACTGGCTCTTCGACGGCGGCCCCGTAGCGCGCCCGAATGCTCTCGGCTTGTGCGCGCCAGGATGCGACCAGAGCGGCCTGTTCAGGATGGGCGGCAAGCCAGGAGGCGACTGCCTCCTTGCGGTCGCCCGGCAATTCGCCGTCGATGTAAGCGTGCAGTTCATCCTCGGTCACGGGTGAATCGCGATCGATCATGGGTTCACCTTCTCTCTCTTTCATTTCACGCGGCGGAGCGCAGGGCGCCCGCCGTCGAGATAGTTTTTAATCTGTACGCGCGCACGCGCCAGACGCGACATGACTGTGCCAATTGGCACACCTTGCACCTCAGCCACCTCGCGGTAGCTGAGCCCTTCAAGCACCACCAAGAGCAGTGCGTTTCGCTGGTCCTCGACCAGCGTGGCGAGCGCACGCTCGATATCGCGCCCGCCCGCTTCCGGGCCGGCAAGATCCGGAGCGTCGTTATCCTCAATCGGCGACAGAGTCGGGCGGCGCGCCAGTGATCGCAGCCGATTGCGATTGAGGTTGGTCAGGATCGTGTACAGCCAGCTGCGCACGTCGCCACCATGAAACAGGTGCTCCGAACGCAGGGCCCGCACCAGCGTGTCCTGCACCAGATCGTCAGCGATGTCGGAGTCCCGTGTCAGTGCCCTGGCATATCGTCGTAGCGCAGGTATCGTTGCCTCGACGCTCTGATGGAACGTGGCCAATAGGGCCCTCCTTTAACCTGTGATGCGGGAGGAACCATTTAGGTCCGTTTCCGCATTTGCCGAACTGAGGTCCCGGCATCGCCAATTGCAAGGAAAAACCCCATTAGCCCGGATCATATTCCCGAAAATGAATTGAATTAACAGCGACAAAAGCGACGCCGGGTGCTTTGCTTGATGGTCAAAAGACCCTGTGCCATAGGAGGCGGCCGGTGCTGACCGGCCAAGACGGGAAGGGGCATGCCGGAATTTTCTGGTCTGATGCGCGGCAAACGCGGGCTGATCATGGGCGTGGCCAACAATCGCTCAATCGCCTGGGGTATTGCCCGCGCTTGCCGGGACCACGGCGCCGATCTTGCGTTCACGTATCAGGGTGACGCCCTCAAGAAGCGGGTTGAACCGCTGGCTGAGGAAGTGGATGGCCTCGTGGTTGGCCATTGCGATGTTACCGAGCCGGCTTCGATCGATGCCGCGTTCTCGGCGGTGCAGTCAGCCTGGGGCTCGCTTGATTTCCTGCTGCATGCCATCGCCTTCTCCGACAAGGACCAGCTCGACGGCCGTTACGTCGACACGACCGAAGACAATTTCATCAAAACGATGGTGGTGAGCTGCTACTCATTCACCGCGCTTGCCCAGCGCGCAGAAAAGTTGATGACGAACGGTGGCTCGCTGCTGACGATGACCTACTACGGCGCCGAGAAGTGGATGCCGCACTACAATGTGATGGGTCTTGCCAAAGCCGCCCTTGAATCGTCGGTGCGATATCTCGCTGCGGATCTCGGCGCCAAGAATATCCGCGTCAATGCGATTTCGGCGGGTCCGTTGAAAACTCTCGCCGCCTCCGGTATCGGCGACTTCCGATATATTCTGAAATGGAACGAGTACAATACGCCCCTGCGGCGCAACCTCACGTTGGAAGAAGTGGGCAAGGCCGGCGTCTATTTCCTGTCTGACATGTCGAGCGGCGTCACCGGGGAAATCCATCATGTCGATGCGGGCTATCACATCGTCGGCATCAAGCATCCCGATGCGCCGGATATTGCCGTCGGCAAGAACGAGTGATGGCTGAGACGGCAAAGCCGCCACCGACGATCTATTACATCCGCCACGGAGAGACCGACTGGAACGTGGCCGGCCGTTTGCAGGGCCGCCATGACGTGCCGCTCAATACGCGCGGCCGGTCGCAGGCTGGCCATTGTGGGGATATCCTGCGCGATTTATTCGCGCGCGAGGGCCGCGATCCCGCCGATTGCGATTACGTGTCGAGCCCGCTCGGGCGGGCCCGCGAAACGATGGAACTGGTGCGCGTGCCGCTTGGGTTGCCGCCGGAAGGCTATCGTCTGGAAGAGCGCCTTTCCGAAATCGCCTTCGGCGATTGGGAAGGCTTTACGATCGCGCAATTACATATTCGCGATCCCCAACATATCGCGACGCGCGAGCACGACAAGTGGCACTTTGTTCCTCCGGGCGGAGAGAGCTACGAGGCTGTATCGTTGCGCATGCGTGAATGGCACCAAAATCTCACACGCGACACTGTGGCGGTTGCGCACGGTGGCACGGCTCGCGGCCTCATTGCGTATCTTGGCATTGCCAAGCCGGCAGCGGCGCCGCTGGTCGATATCGCGCAGGGCGTCGTATACGTTTTCGAAGGAGAGCGACTGACTCGCTACGCTTGAGCGTCGGACAAAAAGCGGCCGGACGTCATGTCCGGCCGCATATGCAGAAATTCTAAATTCGAAATCGCGATCAAGCCGCGATGCGATAGAGAATCTCGGACTTCTTCTCGTCCTTCTTGTCGGTCTTTTTCTTTTTCTTCGCGGAGAGATCGGTGCCGAGCGCCGACTTCTTCTCGTCCTTCTTCTCCGTCTTCTTTTTCTTCTTGGCGGAGAGGTCGGTCATTCCGAGGTCGGACTTCTTCTCGTCCTTCTTTTCGGTCTTTTTCTTTTTCTTGGCGGAGAGGTCGGCGCCGAGCGCTGACTTCTTCTCGTCCTTCTTCTCCGTCTTCTTTTTCTTCTTGGCGGACAGTTCGTCGCTTTTGACGACGCCGTTGGCCGCCGGGGTCGCGAACGCGGGCAGGCTCACCGAGGTGAGGAAGCCGAGCGCGACGGCGATAGCAGTAATTTTGCGCATTGTGTTTGTCCTCTTGGATCCATCCACTTGTGGCGGGAGCTGACAGCGTTCCTGTCGCGCGGCTTTTTGACTCCGAGCTTCCCCCTAACCAGCGTCATCTAATTAGCTGATGTCGAAACTGGCCGCAAATTAAAAATCAAAAAAGCTGTTATATTTCCGTAGCTTAACGAGTGTTCAGGTTCTCATTAACTCCCGTTCAGCGTGGTGAACGTCCGTTCAGCACAGGTCGCGCCGATGGCGAAGTCGAGAGAACAGATGGAGCGCTGATTGCATACGGCTGCGCGCCTCAGCCCTTTAATTGACCAGGGCGGGAGCGCGCGTTACCAAGCCGGGCAAGCGCGGAACCGCCATGTCGTTCAATACTTTCGGCCATCTTTTTCGGTTTACCAGCTTCGGCGAGAGCCACGGGGCGGCCATCGGCTGTGTCGTGGATGGCTGTCCGCCGCGGATTCCGCTCAAACAGGACGATATCCAGCGCGAGCTCGACCGGCGCCGGCCTGGACAATCGCGTTTCACCACGCAGCGGCAAGAGCCGGATGCGGTGAAAATCATGTCCGGCGTGTTCACCGATGAGCAAAGCGGCGGGCAGGTCACGACCGGGACGCCGATCATGCTCATGATCGAGAATGTCGACCAGCGTTCCAAGGACTACTCTGAGATCAAGGATAAATACCGGCCCGGCCATGCCGGGTACACCTATGACGTCAAATACGGCATCCATGACTATCGCGGTGGCGGCCGAGCTTCGGCACGTGAGACGGCGGCGCGGGTTGCTGCCGGGGCAATTGCCCGCAAGATCGTGCCAGGTCTGACCGTCCGCGGCGCATTGGTCCAGATGGGTCCTCACAAGATCGATCGGGCACGCTGGGATTGGACAGAGATCGATAAAAATCCATTTTTTTGCCCCGATGCGAAACAGGCCAAGTTCTTCGAGGAGTATCTCGACGGCGTGCGAAAAGCTGGTTCGTCGTGCGGCGCCGTGATCGAGATTTTAGCTGAGGGTGTGCCGGCGGGCCTTGGCGCGCCGGTCTACGCCAAGCTCGACGGCGACCTTGCGTCTGCGCTGATGGGCATCAACGCTGTCAAGGGCGTGGAGATTGGCGACGGCTTTGCCACGGCGGCAATGAGCGGCATCGAGAATGCCGACGAAATGCGTATGGGCAATGACGGCAAACCACTGTTCCTGTCCAACCACGCCGGTGGCATTCTCGGTGGCATATCGACCGGGCAGGCGATCGTCGCGCGCTTTGCGGTCAAGCCGACGTCCTCGATTCTGACGCCGCGCAAGACCGTCGATCGCTATGGCCGTGACACCGACGTCGTCACCAAGGGCCGTCACGATCCGTGCGTCGGCATCCGCGCGGTGCCGATCGGGGAGGCGATGGTGGCGTGCGTGCTGGCCGACCACTATCTGATGCATCGCGGCCAGGTGGGCGAGGGGACTGCGTGGCCGTTCAAACCAGGCGCATAGACCCGCCTTCGAGGTAAAGCCGTGCCCGACAGCCACAGTCGCGTCGAAGCCGCGATCAAGGCCTTCGCCAATGGCGAGATTGTTGTCGTTACCGATGACGATGACCGCGAAAACGAAGGCGATCTTTTCGTCGCGGCATCGCATTGCACGCCGGAAAAGATGGCGTTCATCATCCGCAATACGTCCGGGATCGTCTGCGCCCCGCTTGGCGCTGATCAGGCGCGCCGTCTGCATCTGGAGCCGATGGTGGCGGCCAATGAGGCGCCGCTCGGAACCGCTTTTACCGTCTCCGTCGATGTCAGGCATGGTTTGACGACGGGCATTTCGGCCGACGAGCGCTGCAATACCGTTCGTGCGCTTGCCAATGACAACAACGGCGCTGCTGATTTCGTGCGCCCTGGCCACGTGTTTCCCCTGGTCGCCCGCGAGGGCGGGGTGCTGATGCGGTCCGGGCATACCGAGGCTTGCGTGGATCTCTGCAGACTGGCGTCGTTGCCGCCGGTCGGCGTCCTTGCCGAATTGATGAACGACAATGGCTCGGTCATGCGCGGCCCGGAAGTCACGGCCTTTGCGCACAAGCACAAACTCACGCAAGTCTCGATTGCCGAACTTATTGCCTACCGACAGCGTCGCGACAAGCTGGTGGAGCGCGTCGGCGCGTTTTCGCTTGCCTCAGAAATCGGCCCTCTGCACGGTTATGCCTACGTCACGCCGTTCGACCGCGTGCATCACATGGCATTCGTCTATGGAACGATTGGCGATGGCAATGGCGTGTTGGCCAGACTGCATCGCGCGGACGTTATCGGCGATGTTTTCGGCGGCGCGCGAGCGATCCGTGCATCGCTGGCGCGATTTAAGGCGGCTGGGCGCGGAGTTATCGTTTATCTGCGAGATGGGACGGCCGGCGTGCCGGTGGCCGAGATTCCACATGGCGACACCGGAACCGATGCGGCCCGTTCGCGGCAATGGCGCGAAATCGGGCTGGGCGCGCAAATTCTCAAGGACCTCGGCATTTCCTCTATTCGCCTGCTCACCTCCAGCAAGCGCACTTACGTGGGTCTCGGAGGCTTCGGCATTGAGATCGTGGCGACCGAGCCAATCGAGGGCTGACTCGCAAAGCCTGCCGGCGCGATTTTTTTGTCTCCTTCCCAATTACCGTTGCAGACCGCGCGGAAGACGCAAATAATTGTTCTGCAAAGGGGCAACGGTTTGCATTAGGGGTCTACGTCATGGCTACAGTTACGGCGACCACGCAGTCATCTGCGTGGTACTGGAATCGTTGGTCTCAACTCGTGCTCGGCCTGATCGCCATGATGGCGATCTCCAGTCCGCAATATGTGTGGACATTGTTTACCGGTCCGCTGAATCAGAAGCTTGGAACGACGCTCGCCGAACTTCAGTGGACGTTCTCGCTGCTCATCATTCTCCAGACATGGTGTTCTCCGCTCCAGGCCTATCTGGTTGACCGCTTTGGTCCGCGGCTGCTGATCTCGGTCGGGGCATTGCTGTCGGGTGGCGGCTGGGTGTTGTCAGGCTATGTCAGTAGTCTCTGGGCGCTCTATTTCACCTATGGCGTTATCTGCGGCTTCGGCACCGGCATCATTTACGTTGGCATCATCGGGCTGATGGTGCGCTGGTTCCCCGACCGCCGTGGTCTTGCCACCGGGCTGGCGGCCGCCGGCTACGGCTTCGGCGCGATTTTCACGAGTTTCCCGATCGACAGCATGATCAAGAGTGCTGGCTACGCACATACGCTGGTGGTCTGGGGAATTATCCAGGGGGTGATCGGTGTTATTGCCGCGCAATGGCTGCGCATGCCGCCCGAAGGTTGGCTACCCGAAGGCTATTCGCCGGCGGCCGCCAGCACCATGCAGGCCAGTCGCAGCTATACGCCGCGCGAAATGCTGCAAAACCCGATTTTCTGGCTCCTGTTCGTCATGATGAGCATGATGTCGACCAGCGGCCTCATGGTCGTCTCGAATGTCGGGCCCTTCGCGAACGAGTACAAAGTCGCGCAAGCATTGGTGTTGGGCATGGCGGCGTTGCCGCTGTCGCTGACACTGTCGCGTGCAACCAACGGTTTGACACGGCCGTTCTTCGGCTGGGTTTCCGACCATATCGGGCGCGAGCTGACGATGTTTATCGCGTTTTCACTTGAATGCGTGGCGATCCTCGTGCTGTTCGCGTTTATCGACCGGCCGGCGCTGTTCGTGGTGCTCACCGGGCTAGTGTTCTTCGGATGGGGCGAAATCTTCTCGCTTTTCCCGGCGACGCTGACCGACACGTTTGGCCCGAAATTCGCGGCCACGAACTACGGCTTCCTCTATATTGCGCAGGGGGTGGGCTCGATCCTCGGTGGGCCGGCAGCCGCTTACATAAAGCAGACCACCGGAAGCTGGTCGGCGGTATTCCTGATCGTCGCGGCGCTCGACCTTATCACTGCGGTACTGGCGATCACCGCGCTGCGATCCATGCGGGCCAAACATATCAAGGCGAACTGACCCACGATTGTTCGCGACAATGTCGGGCCGGCCGGGGCGACCCGGCCGGCCTTGCCGTTTTCTTACGCCAGCCGCTGTGGCAGCATGGTGGCAGGCAGTGAGGGAGTGAAAATGCCACATCGCTTGTTGGGTATTGCTGCGCTTGCGCTTGCCGGTCTTGCGGCAGCGAACCTGGCAATCGCCGGTGTTCCGCGCATGTTAGCCGACCGCAGGGCGAACGCCATCCCGGTCGATGTCGAACTCGTGATCGCGGTCGATGTGTCCTACTCGATGGACCCTGACGAGCAGGCGCTTCAGCGGGAAGGTTACATTCTGGCGTTGACCTCAAAAGAGTTCCTGCAGGCGCTGCGTCAGGGCGCGAATGGCAAGATCGCCATCACTTATTTTGAGTGGGCCGGTCAGTTCGACCAGAAGGTCGTCATGCCGTGGCGGTTGATCGACGGACCGGAAGCCGCCGACGCGGTCGCGGCCGAGATTGCGCGTGCGCCCTATCGCCGTGCGTCGCGAACGTCGATCTCGGGTGCCCTGCGCTTCGCCAGGCCGTTGTTTGACGAGAGCGGCTATAAAGGCTTGCGCCGCGTGATCGACGTTTCGGGCGACGGCGCCAACAATGCCGGTCCACCGGTGCAGTCAACGCGCGATGATGTGCTGGCCGCGGGCATAACAATCAACGGCCTGCCGATTATGCTGAAACGACCCTACGTCGGGACAATGGATGTCGAAAACCTCGATGTGTACTACGAGGATTGTGTGATTGGCGGCCCGGGCTCGTTTGTCGTGCCGATCCAGGAGCGCGAGAAATTCATTGAAGCGACACGCACCAAACTGGTGCTGGAGATTGCCGGGCGACAGCCGGAGGGGCGGGTTGTGCCGGCCTCATCGCTGGCGCCGCGCATCTCATGCACCATCGGTGAGAAGATGTGGCAAGAGCGCTGGGGTGGGAGCATCGATTTTCAATAGCGCGCTTACCGCACGAATTTCGCGACGATCTCCACGTGGTGGGAATAGCGGAACTGATCGACGGGCGTAACGGCAGCGAGTTTGTAACCGCCGCCGATCAGGATCTTCGCATCGCGGGCGAACGTTGCCGCATCGCAAGATACAGCGACCACAACCGGCACCGCGCTTTTGGCAAGTTCGCGCGCCTGCGCTTCGGCGCCCTGGCGGGGCGGATCGAACACGATGGCGTCGAAAACTTTGAGCTCGTTCGCCATAAACGGGCGGCGAAAAAGGTCACGTGTTTGGGCCTCGATCGGCTTGAGTCCTGACGTTGTGGAAGCTGCACGTTGCAGCGCTTTAATCATTGTGGAATCGCTGTCGGCGGCGCTGACGCGTGCCACATCGGCAAGCCGCAAGGCGAAAGTGCCGATGCCCGCAAACAGGTCGGCGACCTGTCTGGCCTTCCCCACATAATCAAGCGCCAGTCGCGCCAACGTTTTCTCGCCTTCGGCGGTCGCCTGCAGAAACGCGCCGGGCGGCAGCGGCACGCGAACCCGCCCCACCTGGAGGACTGGTTGCGTACGCTGCGCAACAAGCTCGCCATGACGCGTGAGGCGGGCAAGGTTATGAGTCTCGGCGACGCTTGCGAGTGCGGTCAGGCGTTCCGTGCTCACTGCACCCGAGCCACGTACGTCGATGTCGAGGCCCGAATCCGTTGCGGTCGTCTGGATATCGAGCGGTTTGCCCGTAGGTTTGAGCGTTTCGGCAATCGCCCAGGCGGCCTTGAGTGCGCCGCCAAGCCCTGGCGCCAGGATGGGACACGCATCAATAGCGACGATGTGGTGAGCACGTGGCGCCGTAAACCCGACCTCCAGAATGTCATGGGTCCCGCGTCGCGCATGGAGCACCGCGCGCCGCCGCCCGGCACCATGGGCATCGATGAGATCGTTGATCGGCGCGACGACATTTGCATGTGCCAATGCCTCCACCACCAGCGAGCGTTTCCACAGGTGGTATTCGGCCAGCGACCAATGCTGCAGCGCGCAGCCACCGCAGGCACCGAAATGTTTGCAAACCGGTTCCGCGCGCTCGTGGCTTCGCCTGTCGATATGCAGCAAATGCCGGCGGTCGGGATGGCCAGGGACTGGCTCGACCACGGCGATCTCGCCAGGCAGAGCATAAGGCACATAAACGGGTCCCTCCGGTGTATCGGCGATGCCATCGCCGCGGTGGCCGAGGCGACTGATGTCGAGTTGCTCAGTCATGGTCCGCCCCAAGCAGGAATTCAGCATTGCCGTCGCCACCTTCGATCGGGGAGGGAATTACCGAGATAACGCGCCATCCGAGCGAGGTGACAAACTCGGCGATATTCTTGCAGACGCCAGCATGGAGCGCCGGATCGCGCACGATGCCTTTTTTCACGGCGCTCGCACCAACCTCGAATTGCGGCTTGATCAGCGCAACGAGCAGGGCAGGTGCTTTTATGAGCTTTGTTACGGGCGGCACAACCAGTTTGAGCGAAATAAAACTGACATCAATGGTCACAAAGTCCGGCCGATCATCGAACCGGGCAGCGGAAAGGCTGCGAATATCGGTGGCCTCGAGCGAAACGATCTCTGGCCGCGCACGCAATGTCTCGTGGAGTTGGGCGCGTCCGACATCGACTGCATAGACAAGTTGCGCTCCACGCTTCAGCAGTACCTGTGTGAATCCGCCGGTAGAGGCGCCGACATCGAGGCAGATGCGGCCCTTTGGATTGAAGTCAAAGTGGTCAAGCGCTGCCGCAAGTTTGACGCCGCCGCGCGACACATAAGGGTGAGCTGACGTCGCGCGCAGGGATGCGTCGGTTGGGATTTCTTCTGAAGCCTTGCGCACGATCTGGTCGTTGGCAGTGACGAGGCCCGCCTCGATTGCGGCCTGCGCCTTGGCGCGACTTTCAAAAATGCCGCGGGCGACCAACAGGCGGTCAGCGCGTTCGCGCGTCCCGCTCATGCAATCCACTCCCGGAACAATGGCCCATACACGATCGTTACCCGCATTGGCCGACAGCATCTGCAGTGGCCGCAATGATTGTCTGTTTGAGGAGAATCAGTATGGCACGTAAATATTCGAAGGGCGCTTCCAGATATGTAGAGCGCGCCATGAAGAAGCGTAAGAAAGGCACACTTAAAAGCGGGCGCAGCGGCAAGAGGGTCAAGAGCCGCAAGCAGGCCATAGCGATCGGTCTCTCGGAGGCGCGGCAAAAGGGGAAGAAAGTACCCCGTAAACGCAGGCTCTAGGACCGTCAGGCGAGCCTGACGGTCTCGGCCCCGACGTCCTTGCCCAGGGCTTCAAATACCTTTGCAACAATTGCGCGGGCGTCGAGGCCGGCAGACGCATACATGGCAGCAGGCGTATCCTGATCGATGAACTGATCCGGAAGGATCATGCAACGAATGCGCAGGCCTTGATCGAGCAGGCCCTGCTCGGCCAGTGCCTGCAGAACATAGGTCCCGAAACCGCCGATTGACCCTTCCTCGATCGTGACAAGAACTTCGTGTTCGCGCGCCAGCCGTGTAACCAAATCGACATCGAGGGGCTTGGCAAAACGCGCATCCGCGACCGTGGCCGATAGGCCAAGCGCCGTGAGCTCCTTGGCTGCTTTAAGGCAATCACCGAGTCGCCCGCCGTATGAAAGCAGCGCGATCTTGTGACCTTCCTGCAGAATCCGGCCCTTGCCGATTTCCAGCGGCTTACCTTCCGCCGGCATCGGTACACCGAGGCCCTCACCGCGCGGGTAACGAAGTGCGCTCGGCCGGTCGTCGATCGCGACTGCCGTCGCTACCATGTGCACGAGCTCGGCCTCGTCTGCTGCAGCCATCAGAACGAATCCCGGCAGGCAACCAAGATAGGCAATGTCGAATGCACCGGCATGGGTCGGTCCATCCGCCCCGACGAGACCGGCACGATCGATCGCAAAGCGGACAGGCAGGCACTGGATTGCGATATCGTGCACCACCTGGTCGTACGCGCGTTGCAGGAACGTGGAATAGATGGTTGCAAATGGCTTGAAGCCTTCGGTCGCGAGGCCGCCCGCGAAAGTCACGGCGTGCTGTTCGGCGATGCCCACATCGAAGCAACGATCAGGAAATTCCTTCTCGAAAAGGTCGAGACCGGTGCCCGACGGCATCGCCGCCGTTATGGCGATGATCCGATCGTCCTTGCGTGCTTCCTTGATCAGGCTTTCCGCAAACACCTTTGTATATTGCGGCGCATTCGATTTCGACTTCGCCTGCGTGCCGGTGGCGACGTCGAATTTGACCACGCCGTGATATTTGTCAGCCGAGATTTCGGCAGGCGCGTAGCCCTTGCCTTTCTGCGTCACCACATGCACGAGGATTGGTCCCGCCTCGGCATCCCGCACATTGCGTAAAACGGGGAGCAGGTGGTCGAGATTGTGACCATCAATCGGGCCGACATAATAGAATCCAAGTTCCTCGAACAACGTGCCGCCGGTCCAGAAGCCGCGCGCGAACTCCTCGGCGCGTCCGGCCTTTTCCTCAAAGAATTTTGGCAGGTGCCGCGCGAGCTGTTTTCCGATATCGCGCAGCGTGCGGTAAGTCTTGCCGGAGATGAGCCGTGCCAGATAGGCCGACATGGCACCGACCGGCGGCGCAATCGACATATCGTTGTCGTTGAGAATGACGACCAGCCGCTCATTGCGCGCGCCGGCATTGTTCATAGCCTCGTACGCCATACCGGCGGACATCGCCCCGTCACCAATGACGGCCACGACATTGTGCTTCTTGCCGTCCAGATCCCGCGCCACCGCCATGCCGAGAGCGGCCGAGATCGACGTCGATGAATGGGCGGCGCCGAACGGGTCGTACTCGCTCTCCGCCCGCTTCGTAAACCCGGACAGGCCGGCGCCTTGACGGAGCGTGCGGATGCGGTCGCGACGACCAGTGAGGATCTTGTGCGGATAGCTCTGGTGGCCGACGTCCCAGATCAGACGGTCATCGGGGGTGTCGAATACGTAGTGCAGCGCCACCGTCAACTCGACGACACCGAGCCCTGCGCCGAGATGACCACCGGTCTTTGCGACCGCATCGATGGTTTCCGAACGCAGTTCGCCGGCAAGCTGTTTAAGCTGATCGGCCGATAGGTTTTTGAGATCACGCGGCACGCGGACGCGGTCGAGCAGGGGCGTTTTTGACACTTCAGACAAGACAAGCTCCAACAAACTGGATCAATCACTTACACCAAAATTGCCATTGCGGGCAATTCGACAGTAGGCCGAAATTTCAGGACGCAGGCGTAGCCGCTCAATCCACGTCAAGCGGTTCACTGCCGGTCGGATTGCCGCTGGCGTCCAGGGTAATTTTTTCCACCCGCGCTTCGGCCTGGCGCAATAGCTCCTCACATCGTTTCTTTAGTGCCTCGCCGCGCTCATAGAGGGCTACCGATTGCTCGAGGGGCACTTTGCCGCCCTCAAGATCCTTGACGATCGATTCCAGCTCTTCGATCGCCCTCTCGAAGGGCATCTTCTTGATGTCAATGTTGCTGTTCTCGGCCATGTTTCTTGCCCGATGATTCGTTACAGGCATCCTATAGCGCGTATCCTTTAGCCCTGCATCAGCGCGGTGACGTGGGCTGCGACCGATCGCGACAAGCCCTGCAAATCGTAGCCGCCTTCCAACAATGAGACGACGCGCCCCTTGGCGCTCGTATCCGCGATTTCCATCAGCTTTTGGGTGGCCCACGAAAAGTCCGCTTCAACAAGGTTGAGGTTCGCCAACGGGTCGCGCATGTGCGCGTCGAAACCCGCCGAGATGATCATGATGTCGGGCTTGAATGCGCGCAGACGAGGCAGGATCACGGTCTCGAATGCCTCGCGGAAGGCGTCGCCGCCATCGCCCGCTGACAGTGGCGCGTTGACGATGGTGTTAAAATCACCTCGTTCACCCTTGGCGCCGGTGCCAGGATAGAGCGGCATCTCATGGGTCGAGCAGTACATTACGCTCTTGTCCGACCAGAAAATGTCTTGCGAGCCGTTGCCGTGGTGAACATCGAAATCGACTATTGCCGCCCGCTCAGCCCCGTGCGCCTTCTGCGCATAGCGCGCGGCGATCGCCGCATTGTTGAAGAGACAGAACCCCATCGGCCGCGCCGTTTCGGTGTGATGTCCCGGTGGGCGGGTGGCAACGAATGCGTTTTTCGCCGTGCCGGCCATCACGTCGTCTACGGCGAGCTTGGCGCCGCCGACGGCACGCAATGCTGCTTCAAGACTTCCCGGCGACATCGACGTATC
Source organism: Pseudolabrys sp. (assembly GCA_036496445.1). Lineage (GTDB taxonomy): Bacteria > Pseudomonadota > Alphaproteobacteria > Rhizobiales > Xanthobacteraceae > Pseudolabrys. The sequence goes on from DASXLC010000102.1 coordinate 16,835, forward strand.
GGCATCGAGCCGCACGAGGCCTTCAGCCGGCGAGGCGTCGCGGATTGCTTCGATGTAATCCATCGGGTGACAAAGCGCGACAATATCGAGCGGGCCGAGAGGAGCCTCAACGCGCGCCAGCGTTTGAAACTTTTCGTCTTCCAGGGCCTGTTCGATCGCACGCAGGCGGTCCGGCCGTTCCGGATGGCCTGCTGGCGTGAGGTGGTTCAGGCAGGCGGGATGACTGAGCAGGAGAGTAGACATTGACTAGACTTAAACGCTCGCGGGCCGTGGTGGAAGTGCCTATCGCGATTTCGCCTTCAGACTGACGCCGTTTGGTGGCGGGCTCTTGTCGGGCACGAAGAAATCGACCTGCAGCGGTTGGCTGGGATCGGCGCGATACTGATCAAAATCAGTGACGCCTTCGCCGGCGAGGAAGGTGTCGTCGATCAGAAAGTTCCCGGTAAAGCTTTTGGGCTTCTGGAAAACGCGATAGGCGGCCTCGGCAAGAATCTCCGGTTTGCGTGCCATTCGCATCATCGCGTCGCCGCCGAGCAAATTCTTGATTGCGGCCGTGGCTATAATGGTGCGCGGCCATAGCGCATTCACCGCGACCTTCCCGCGCAATTCGCCTGCAAGCCCTAATACCACAAGGCTCATGCCGAATTTCGCCATCGAATAGGCGGCATGCGGCGCGAACCATTTCTCGGCCATATCGAGCGGTGGCGACAACATCAGGATGTGCGGGTTTTCCGCGCGCACAAGATAAGGAATGGCGAATTTGGAGACCATGAAGGTGCCGCGGGCATTGATCTGCTGCATCAGGTCGTAACGCCGCATCTCGGTCGCCGCGACCGATGTGAGCTGGATGGCGCTCGCATTGTTCACAACGATGTCGATGCCGCCGAACTTCTCCGCTGTCTCATCGAGCGCGGCCTGCACAGCCGCGTCGTCGCGCACGTCGACGGCGAGTGGCAATGCGCGTCCGCCAGCCTTCGCAATTTCGGCTGCCGCGGTGTGGATAGTGCCTTCAAGCTTGGGGTGCGGGTCGACTGTTTTGGCGGCGATAGCGATATTCGCCCCATCGGCTGCAGCCTTGAGCGCGATCGCAAGGCCAATTCCCCGCGAGCCGCCGGTGATGAACAGGGTTTTGCCCTTTAGTGACATCGGCGTGAATGTCCCCTGGCGATCATTCTGCAAGCGCCGCCTGGGCATCGATAATGCTATCGGCGCCTTCGGTCACGCTGCGTTCGAGGCCGTTCGCCTGAATTGCGAGATTTTCGGCGAAATAGCGTGCGAGTACGGTACGGCCAACCCCATCTCCCGCGCGCAACGACGCGAGCGCTTCCTCGGCCAGCATACAACCGCCCGCGGCATTGCCGAACAAACGCAAATAGGGTGTGGCACCGGCAAGTGCCGCGTCGGACGATTTCTGGGTCAGCACCCACCGTGTGGCACGTTCGAGGCTGTCGACTGCTTCGCCGAGGCGTGCCGCCGTTTCGCCAAAGGCGGGTGCATTGCTTGACTGCACCGACTTCACGGTGCGCCGCAGTTCGTCGATATAGAGCGCGACGGTCTTGCCGCCTTCGAGGGGCACCTTGCGCGTCACAAGATCGATGGCCTGAATTCCGTTCGTCCCTTCGTAGATCGCGGCGATGCGTGCGTCTCGATAGTGCTGCGCCGCGCCGGTCTCCTCGATGTAACCCATGCCGCCGTGGACCTGAATGCCGAGTGAAGCGACCTCAGTACCGATATCGGTTGAAAAGGCCTTGGCCACGGGGGTTAGAAGGGAAGCGCGATCGTACGCTGATTTGCGCCCTTCTTCAGTTTTTGCGCGCAGCGACCGATCGATGGCAATCCCGGTCGCATAGCAGATCGCGCGCGCTGCGCCGGTCAGCGCGCGCATGGTGAGCAGCATGCGTTTGACGTCAGGATAGGCGATGATCGCGCCAGCCGCGCCCTGCTTGCGCTCGCGCGCGTAGGAAAGCGCCTGCTGCGTTGCGCGCTCGGCGATACCGACGCCCTGCAGACCAACGGCGAGTCGCGCCCGGTTCATCATGGTGAACATGCAGGCCATGCCCTTGTTCTCCTCGCCGATGAGGAATCCCACGGCGCCACCATGGTCTCCATAGACCATTGTGCAGGTGGGTGAGGCATGAATGCCGAGCTTGTGCTCGACCGAATGGGCGCGCACGTCGTTGCGTGTGCCATCCGGCATCACTTTCGGCACCAGAAACAGCGAGATGCCTTTGGTGCCTGGCGGCGCGTCGGGTAGCCGTGCAAGCACGAAATGAATGATGTTGTCGGTGAGATCGTGCTCGCCGTAAGTAATGAAAATCTTCGATCCCGTGATGCGATAGCTGCCGTCATTTGCACGCTCGGCCTTGCTGCGCAGCGCCCCGACGTCCGATCCGGCCTGCGGTTCGGTGAGCTGCATGGTGCCCATCCATTCGCCGCTGATGAGGTTGCCGAGATATTCTTTTTTGAGCGTATCGCTTCCATAGGCATGCAAGGCATCAATTGCCGCCATGGTAAGCACAGGCCCGATGCCGAACGCCATCGATGCCGAATTCCACATCTCGATGCAGGCCGCGTTCACCGCCTGCGGCAGTTCCTGACCACCCCAATCGGCCGGCGCAGCGAGGCCATTCCAGCCGGCCGCGGCCCAGGTCGTGTAGGCGTCCTTCCAGCCGGGCGGCGTTGTGACGGTGCCGTTTTTGAATGGCGTCCCGAATTTGTCGCCAACGCCATTGAGCGGCGCGATGATATCGGTGGCGAAGCGCCCGGCCTCCATCAGCACCGAATCGACCGTTTGCTCGTCGAGGTCGCCATAGAGCCCCTCGGACAGCGCGGTTTTCAGGCCGGCGGCGTGCTTGAGGCTGAAGGCGATATCGGCAACGGGAGCGCGATAGCTCATGCCGGCTAATCTAGCCTCGGCCCAAAAGGGGTCAACGCACGCTTTTGTTCAATATATCAGGGGCACTGGGCGTTGCTTGGGCTCGTCCACGCCGCTATGGTCCCGCCGCCGCGCGCGAGACTGCGGCTCTCCGGTACCTGTTGGGGCGTAGCCAAGTGGTAAGGCAGCGGATTTTGATTCCGCCATTCCCAGGTTCGAATCCTGGCGCCCCAGCCACCAAGTCCGGTCTCTTCATATACTTAAGCCATTGCCGCGAAGACGCCCGCCACGGCCGCGCTTTTTGAATTCGATAGCTGTCTCTGAGTTGCAAATTTGTGTCTTCGACGCAGCCAAAGGTCGGAAATCTCCGG
>DASXLC010000103.1:0-22014 GCA_036496445.1 Pseudolabrys sp.
GATGCGGTATTTATCCAGCGCCTCGGCGCAGGCCGGGTGGTCGGCCAGCAGCTTGTGGCCGATGTAGTGGAAGTCGCCGATGAGCGGCACCGACACGCCGCGCTGGCCGAGCCGTTCCTTGATGTGCGGCACCGCGGCCGCTGCCTCGTCACGGTCGACCGTAATGCGCACCAGTTCCGAGCCGGCAGCCGCCAGCGCCGCCACCTGCCGGGCGGTGGCCTCCACATCCGCCGTATCGGTATTGGTCATCGACTGCACCACGATCGGCGCACCGCCGCCGACCATCACGCCGCCGACATCCACCGCTACCGATCTGTGACGCTCAGACAATGTCATTCACGATCGCTCCAGGCTCAGATTGCCAACCCAATATAGTACGCCTGACACGCCACAGCGACACACCTATTCGTGCGCGCCGGCATCAGTTAAATTGCCAAATCTCATGACCAAGTCTCATGACAATGAGCCTCATTAACCCAAAAACAGATGCCAGAATACGCCGATGGATCAGGCCAATCAGCTGACCGTGAAATTTTCATGCCCACCCGAGATGGAGCCGGTCTTGCCGCGGCCGATCCCCGCCGTTCGGGGGCTGCCTGACTGGTTCAAAGCCTTGCCACAGCACGGTTTCAGTTCGGTCTCGAACATGGAAATGATGACCGTCAAGAAATGCCCGCCGTTTATCGATGCGATGACGTTCGGCTTTCTGATGCCCCTGACCGCTGACCTCAAGGTGGAGAACGGCGAGTTCAGCTGGGTCAGCAACATTCCGGTGGCCGGGAAGCTTCGAAACCTTACGCGTTCTCCGATCGATTACCACGATAGCGTCCAGGTCAAGGGAACGCCGTTTTTTGACGATGATCGTTTCATCATTAAATTCAACAATTTCTGGACGATCGAACTGCCGCCGGGCTATTCGCTTTTCGTCACGCACCCGATCAATCGCGCGGATCTGCCATTCACGACGCTGACCGGCCTGGTGGATTCGGATCTTTACGCCGACAGCCTGATCCATTTTCCGGCGCGCTGGAACAATCCTGAATTCAGCGGTGTCCTTCCAAAAGGAACGCCGGTCGCGCAATGCATCGCCATAAAACGGGAAAGCTGGAATGAGCAGTTCGACGTTCTCTCCGAGGACGCCGCCCAGCGTCTGCTCGCAACCGCCGGCGCCATTGCGGAGGAGACCGGCATTTACCGCAGAGAATTTCGCGCGCCCAAACGCTAGCCAAGCGCTAGCCAAGCGCTAGCTTTGCTCACCTCGGAAAAATCTGGCGAGGCCGCTCGGCCGCAGCCAGAAACGTCCACGGCTGGACGAACTCAGGACCTTCAACGCCTTGCCGTAGAAGCTTGCGCCGCCGCGCGTCACCTGACGCAGGCAAACCGAGGCCGCGCCGGTTTCGCCCAACTCGAGCAGGCAGGCACCAAGATAGAGCCTTGATTGCTGGTCGGAGGGATCATTCAGCAATGCGCGCTGAAAAAATTCGGACGCCGGCGCGAATTCCCCTGCATCCATGAGCACCAGCCCCATGCCGTACAGTGCGTCGCCATGATTTGGCGCGACGCCGAGGGCGCGAGCGAATGCTGTCCTGGCGCCGACGCCATCGTTGCGGGCATGAAAAATCCAACCAAGCAACAGCGGCAAATCAGGCATCCATGGGGCCGCTTCCATACCAGCCTTGATCACATCGATCGCTTCGTCGGTCCGATCCAGCGAATGGAGCAGATAACCGTATTCGTGAAAGGCAGCCGGAAATGGTGGCTTGCGTTTGACTGCACGGGCAAGCCGGCTGAGTGCGTCGTCGGTACGGCCGGCTTTTCGCAAGGCAATTGCGAGTTGCGTCTCGATCGCGGGATCGCGAAGTGATCGGAAGGCTTTTTCCAGGGGCGCGACCGCCTCGTCGGCGCGCTCCTGCATCAGCAAGGCATACCCGTAAAGATGCAATGCGTTGGGCTGACTTGGATTCTTGTTGAGAATGTCCTGAGTCAGCCGCAGGGCCTCGTCGGGTCGCTGACTCTGGATCGCGGACATCGCGCGCCGCAGCGTTTCTTCGACAGCAGGCCCCATCAGTGCGCCCTGTTCACCAACACCAGACCGGCAGCAACCAACACGACTGCGGCGGCAAAAGCCGTTGTCAGCGGTTCATTTAACACCAGATGGCCAGCGGCAACACCGAACAATGGCGTCAGAAACGTGAAGGCCGACAGACGGCTCGCCGAATAGCGCGCGATCAGCGCAAACCAGATCACAAAGGTCACACTCACAACCCAGACGGTTTGATAGACGAGCGAACCGAGCGCCAGCGCCGATGGCATATGCGTGATGCGTTCCCCGACGACAAGCGCCGTTGCCGCCATGATCGGGGCCGACACGACAAGCTGATAAAGCATGACCTTCTCGGCCGACACGCGCGTCAACGGGCTGGCCTTGATGATCAATGTGGTCGCTGCCCAGAACAGAGCCGCGCCGACCATCATCACATCGCCGATATGCTGGCGGGGATCCATCGCCGGCGTCGGCACGCCGAACGCGATCAGCATGCCCGCGAACGACAAGCCCAACCCCAGCCACTGCGCCGCACCGAAGCGATCAGCCGGCAGAACGATACGTGCGCCGAGCACCACGAAGAATGGCGCGAGATAGATGAACAGCACCGCACGCGTCGCGGTTGTGTAGAGCAGGCCTTGATAGATCAGGATGAACTCGACTGCGAAGAGAACGCCGGCCGCAAGCCCGAACCACAGCGTGCCATCGCGCTTGAGCAGCCCAATTCCACCCAACCTGCACCATGCGGCGATCAACAGCGCGGCAACGACCGAGCGAACGGCAGCCTGCGTCAGCGGGGGGAGGTCATGGATCGCGAGCTTGGTCGCAACCTGGTTGAAGCCCCACGACAGACACAGCACCACAACGATGCCGGCCGCGAGCGCGTCAAGCGGACGCGTGGTCGATGTGTAAGTGGGACTGGACAATATGAGTGGCCGCCTACGCCGCTGTGCAATGCGCGCAGATGCCGGAGATTTCGATCACCGGCGTCTTCGGTACAAAGCCCACGGCCCGCGAAGCGTTCTTGATCGTATCGGCCACCGCGGCCGAGGCCGCCTCGCCGACCGCGCCGCATTTTTCGCAGATCAGGAATACGACCGGATCGCTGCTCTCGTGATCATGCACGCAGGCGATGAAGGCGTTGCGGCTCTCGATGCGATGGACCAGTTCCTGCTCGCGCAGAAAATCGAGCGCACGGTAGACCGTAATGGGAGCTGGACGCTGCCCGCGGACTGCCAGCCGGTCAATCAATTCGTAGGCGCCGAGCGGCTGATGGCTCGCCAGCAATGCTTCCAGCACGCGGCGGCGCATCGGCGTCAAGCGCTCCTTGCGCGCGGCGCATAGCGCTTCGGCGTGCGCGATCGCATCGCTCGCGCAGCGCCGGTGGTCGTGATCGGGCCTCGGAAATACCGCATGCGCGGACGATTTTCTGGGCAAGGAATGCTCCGCCTACCAACGCAAGTCTAACGTCAAACCACTCGAATCCCTAAGTCACGAACATATATATTGCACTGCAACAAGAATAGGGGCAGTTTTCGCCGGCAATTTGTCGCCGGGGCGTCGCCAACAAAACGAGGACCCGCAATGCTTAAAGGCAAGGCTGCAGTAATCACCGGTTCGACCTCCGGAATTGGTCTCGCCATCGCGCATGCGCTCGCGCGTGAGGGCACCAATATCATGCTCAACGGTTTCGGCGACAAAGCCGAGATTGAAGAAATCCGTGCCGGTATCGAGAAGGATTTCGGGGTCAAGGCACGCTATTCGGCCGCCGACATGACCAAACCTGCCGAGATCGCCGACATGATCCGCACAACCGAAAAGGAGTTCGGCGCGCTCGACGTGCTGGTCAACAACGCCGGCATCCAGCACGTCGCGAACATCGAGGATTTCCCGATCGAGAAATGGGACGCGATCATTGCGATCAACTTGTCCTCCTCGTTCCACACGATCCGCACCGCATTGCCCGGCATGAAGAAACGCAAATGGGGCCGCATCATCAATATTGCTTCCGCGCACGGACTGGTCGCCAGCACGCAGAAGGTTGCCTACGTCTCCGCCAAGCATGGTCTCGTCGGCCTCACCAAGGTGGTTGCGATGGAAACCGCGAATGATGGTGTGACGTGCAATGCCATCTGTCCGGGCTGGGTGCTCACGCCGCTTGTGCAGCAACAGATCGACGCGCGCGCCAAGGCTACCGGTGACAGCGTAAAGGAGGAGGCTGTCAAGCTTTTGTCCGAGAAGCAGCCGATGCACGAATTCACCAAGCCGGAGAGCATCGGCGCGCTGGCGGTGTTTCTGTGCAGCGATGCGGCGGAGACGATGACCGGCTCGGCCTATTCGATCGACGGCGGCTGGGTGGCACAGTAATCAATTATGATCGACTTTCTCTCGCGGGCGTTTGGCAGCAACAAGTCGGAAAACCCGAAAGCAGGCAAACGCATCAATCTCGCACTGCAGGGCGGCGGCGCGCTTGGTGCATTCACCTGGGGCGTGCTCGACCATCTGCTGGAAGACGGCCGGCTGACGATCGAAGGCATTTCCGGCGCGTCCGCCGGCGCGGTCAATGCCGTCATGCTGGCGGATGGGCTTGCGCGCGGCGGACCGGAGGAGGCACGCAAGCGCCTCGCCGAATTCTGGCGCGCGGCGAGCCTCGGCGGTAACCTGCCCGACGTCCAGCGGCGCGCCGTTGATCGGCTGTTTTCATTCTGGCCGATCGAGGATACGCCGGTCGGCCTGTGGATGCAGGCGCTGACGCGATATCTGTCGCCGTACGATTTCAATCCGCTCAACATCAATCCGCTGAAGGATCTCATCGAGCGCTTCGTCGATTTTGACGCGGTGCGTGGCTGCAAGGATGTGCAACTGTTCGTATCCGCGACCAACGTGAAGAGCGGAGAGCTGCACGTGTTCCGACGCGAGGAGATGACGTCGGACATGATCGTCGCCTCGGCGTGCCTGCCGCATCTGTTCCGTGCCGTCGAGATCAAAGGTGAGGCTTATTGGGACGGCGGCTACGTGGGTAACCCGGCCCTTTATCCACTGGTCGGCGCGACGCAGACCGAAAACCTGCTGCTGGTTCAGATCAATCCACTGCAACGCAAGAAAATTCCCAAGACGCAAGACGAGATTTTGGCGCGAATAAACGAGATCACGTTCAATTCCTCACTGATGTCGGAACTACGCGGCATCACTTTTGTCGGCAAGCTGATCGACGAGGGCAAGCTGCCGCGCGGCACCGGCACAGGGCAATACCGGCGCATCAATGTGCATCGCGTGGCACTGACCGGACCGGCTCAAACGCTCGATGCTGCCAGCCGGCTCCACACCGACTACGATTTCTTCGAGATGCTGCGTACCAATGGCCGACGTGCGGCGCGCCGTTTCCTCGACGCACATTACGACGACATCGGTGTGCGCTCGACGGTCGATTTCGAGGCAGCACCCGAAGCCGCAAGCGCGTGATATGATCGGCCCATGACGGGGCTCAGCGCCGAGGTCGGCCAGACAATCCTCGACATCATCGTTGCCGACATCACCACGCTCGATGTCGATGCAATCGTGAATGCCGCCAACCGCTCGCTGCTGGGCGGCGGCGGCGTTGATGGCGCCATTCACCGCGCGGCCGGGCCGGAATTGCTGGCCGAATGCCGTACGCTGGGTGGCTGCGACACCGGCGGCGCCAAGATCACGCGCGGTTATCGTCTCAAGGCCAGGCACGTGATCCACGCGGTAGGCCCGGTATGGGGCGGCGGCGACAAGAATGAGGAGACGCTTTTGGCGAGCTGTTATCGCACCGCGCTCGATCTTGCAGCCGCCAATGCGCTCGCCTCGCTCGCCTACCCGGCGATTTCAACCGGCGTCTACCGCTTTCCGGCCGATCTTGCCGCGCGCATAGCCGTAGGCACCGTTGCCGCGGAAATTGCCGCGCACCCGCGCGGCATTGCGCGTGTTACTTTTTGCTGCTTCTCGCCGGAGAGCGCGGAGTACCACAAGGACGCATTTGGAGAGCTGGGGCTGGCGTAGCGCCTTTCCCGCGTGCGGGAAGAGGCTAAACCTTCGGCTCAACATCCAGCCGCACGATCCAGTTTTCGAGACCGGACTTCACGGCGGGATAAATTTTCAGAACCTCCGGATCGTGACCCGGCACGATATGATGGCGGGAGCTCGCCAGTTTCTGCAGCGTCCTGTAACCCTCGAGCGTATCGCCGACGCTGTAGGTGATCGGGAACACGCGGCCCTCATCGATGTGCGAGTAGAGGTGACAGCAATCCGATGCGATCACCACCGTACCCCGTTTGGTTTTGACGCGGACGCATTGCAGGCCTTTCGAGTGGCCACCGATCTTGTGCACCGTGATGCCCGGCGCCAGCTCCTCGACACCATCGTGGAACTCGACGCGATAGGCAAAAACCTTCCGCACCATCGCCAGCACGTCGTTTTCGCTGAACGGGATGCGCAGCATCTGATGGCACATGCAGCGGCCGGTGGCGTAAGCCATCTCGGTGTCCTGGATGTGATAGCGCGCATTGGGAAACAGATCGTAGTTGCCGGCGTGGTCCCAGTGCATGTGCGTGGCGATCACATGATCGACCTTGTCCGGCTGCACACCGAGGGCCTGCAGGCCTTCGCCGACTGGATGAATGATTGTGCGTGCGCGTTCCCTGGCGGCGACTTCGTCAAAGCCGGTGTCGCATACGAAAGTGCCGTGCGGCCCTTTGATCACCCAGACGTAATAGGCAATCGACGTCATCTCGTCGTGCGGGTCGCCGAAGATATAGTTCTCCGAGCGCCTGCGTGCGTGGGTCGCGTAACAGACCGCGTAGACTTCGTGGATATCATTGCTCATTTTTTCTTGCCTACAGTAACGCCCGCGCGTTTCTCGATCATTTTAACAATGACGGTGAAATCGCTGTCTCCGCCGAATTCCGTATTGGTCATTTCCCATTGGTCGAGGACAGCACTCATCACGGAGTTCGGAACATCCAGGCTCCTGGCTTCCTCGGTACATAGCCGTACGTCCTTGAGCATCAACGCAGTAGCAAAGCCGTAGTTGAATGTGCGCGGGAGGATGGCCTGCGGAAATTTTCCGTCCGATGCAGTGGTACGGCCGGAGCCGGCATTGATGACGTCGATCATCACTGCAGGATCGAGGCCCGCCTTCACCCCCATTGCGACCGCTTCGGAGGTCGCGGCCATCGCCGTGGCCGAGAGAAAGTTGTTCGCGAGCTTCATGGTCTGCGCCATGCCTGGCTTCTCGCCAATGATGAAGACTTTACCGAACACTGCGAGCGCGTCCTTCACATGTTCGATTTCGGCCTTTGGTCCTGAGACCATCACCGCCAGCGTGCCCTTGTTGGCGCCGCCGACCCCGCCGCTCACCGGGGAATCGATCTGCACGATATTCTTCTTCGCCAGTGCCGCTGCGATTTTTGCAGCGACGCTCGATCCGGTGGTGGACAGGTCGATGAAGCGCTTGATTCGCTTGCCGTGAATGACACCACCTTCACCGGTCGCGACCTTTTCGGAGATCTGCAACGATGGCAGACTTGCCATGACCGTTTCGACGCGGTCGGCGACGTCGGCCGGCGACGATGCAAGTTGCGCACCGAGCGCCACCAGCGGCGCGACTGCATCATTCCGCGTGTCGTAGATGACGAGCCTGTGGCCGGCCTCGATCAGCCGGCGCGCCATCGGCTGTCCCATATTGCCTAACCCGATGAAGCCGATGTCCATGTGCTGAGTTCCTGTACGCGGAAGGCGGGGCCGTGACTTTGCCCGACGCTAAAGCGCCCGTCATCCACGCGGACCGCGCGCGGCAGCCCTGCCGAAATGGCATATTGCGCTTATTATAAGCTTGCTTATTATTGTCCTATCCAGCACAGAGCAGTCTCATGCCCCAACAGCCCGTAAAGCGAGAATTTGCTTTTACTATCATGGACGTAGCACGCCTGTTGAAAACCTATGCCGACCAGCGGGCGCGCCAATTTGGCATCTCCCGGGCGCAATGGGCGGTGCTCGTGCGGATCGATCGCAATGAAGGCCTCAAGCAGACGGAACTCGCCGACATCCTCGATCTCCAGCCGATCAGCCTCACGCGATTGCTCGACCGGCTGGCAGAAAACGGTCTGATCGAGCGCCGCGCCGATCCGAACGACCGGCGCGCCAATCGGTTGTACCTGAAGCCCGCCGCGAAGCCCTTGCTCGACCAGTTGGCGGACCTCGGCGCCGACATGATGGAAACCGTCCTCGACGGAATTTCCACGGCGTCGATCGAACGCATGCTCAAAGAACTCGGCGCGGTGAAAGACAACCTGCGCTCCGCCATCGCCCGCAATACGAACCAAGACCAAGCAATCGCCGGATGAGCCATGAGTGAAAAAGCCCTGAAGATCGTGTCGGTACCGGAAGCCAAGACATCGCCGGAGGCTAAAACCGGGACGCCAACATCTGCCAGACTACTCGCGCGCATCGGCCGCAAGCGGCTGCGCATGATTCTGCTCGTCGGCCTGCCGGCGCTCGCTGTTGTGATCGGCCTCGTCATCTACCTTTCCGGCGGGCGCTACATCTCGACCGACAACGCTTATGTCGGCGCGCAGAAGGTTTTGATCACGCCGGACATCTCCGGCAAGATCACGCATATCGCCGTCCGCGAAGGTCAGCATGTCAATTCCGGCGATGAATTGTTCACGCTCGACCGCGAGCCTTTTGCGCTGGCATTGCAACAGGCGAAGGCCAAGCTCGATGCAGCACGCAGCAATTTCAACAAACTCAAGACCAACCTCAAGTCGCTCGATACTCTTGCCGAACTCGCCAACAAGAATGTCGATCTCAAGAAGCGCGACGTCGATCGCAAGACAAAACTGGTGAGCTCGCAAGCGGGATCGCAGGCCGATCTCGACACTGCAATGGTGGCAGTAGTCACTGCGCAATTGCAGGCGGAGCTTGCCGTGCAACAGCGCGACTCCACATTGAGCCAGCTGCTTGGCGATCCTGATTTGCCGCTCGAAAAGTTTCCAGAATACGCCCAGGCCAAGGCCGTTCTCGACAACGCGCAGCGCGACTTCGATCATTCGATCGTGCGCGCGCCAATGCCGGGCACCGCCACGCAGGTGGACAACATCCAGCTCGGCCGCTTTGTCGCTGCGGGCACCCCGGTGTTCAGCGTGATCGACGATCAGGCACCGTGGGTCGAGGCCAATCCGAAAGAGACGGACATTACCTACCTGCGCGTCGGACAGAAGGCGACGCTCGACGTCGACAGTTTCCCCGACCACACTTTCACCGGCACTGTCATCGCAGTGAGCCCGGGCACCGGTGCGCAATTCTCGATCCTGCCGCCGCAGAATGCGACCGGGAACTGGGTGAAAGTCGTGCAGCGCGTGCCGGTTCGGATCGCCTTCGACAAGAGCGAAGACACCCATCTGCTGCGCTCCGGCATGAGCGTGAACGTCGAGATCGACACCGGCCATAGCCGGCTGCCGTTCGCGCCCGCGCGGGCGAAAGAACCGAAAAAATGACCGCGCACTTCGCTTCGATGGATCCGAAGCTGCGGCGCGTCTTGATAACGGTCTGCACCATGACCGCTACGGTCATGCAGGCGCTCGATACGACCATCGCGAATGTCGCACTGCCCTATATGCAGGGTTCGCTTTCGGCATCCCTGGACCAGATCAACTGGGTACTGACGTCATACATCGTCGCTGCCGCGATCATGACGGCCCCGATGGGCTGGCTGGCCGACCGTTTCGGCCGCAAGAAGCTGTTCATCATCTGCGTCGCCGGATTCACCGTCGCATCGTTCCTTTGCGCGCTGGCGCAGAACATCGAGCAGATGGTGCTGTTCCGGCTGCTGCAGGGCATGGCGGGCGCGGCGCTGGTGCCACTGTCGCAGTCCGTTTTGCTCGATGCCTACTCGGCGGAAGAGCGCGGCCAGGCGATGGCGATCTGGGGCGTCGGAGTGATGTTGGGGCCGATCATGGGCCCGACATTGGGTGCATGGCTCACTGATAATTATTCCTGGCACTGGGTGTTCCTGATCAACCTGCCGATCGGTGTCATCACCGCGATCGGCATGATGATGTTCATGGAAGAGACGCAGAAACAGGAACATATGCGCTTTGACTGGTTCGGATTTATCGCGCTCGCGATCGGCATAGGCTCTCTGCAATTGCTGCTCGACCGCGGAGAGCAGGTCGGCTGGTTCGACTCAAACGAAATCTGGATCGAGGCGGTCATCTCGGTGGCCGGCTTCTATTACTTCTTCGCGCATTCGCTGACCACAGATGAGCCGTTTGTCCGGTTCGAGATGTTCAAGGACCGCAACTTCGTCAGCGGCTGCATTTTCATGGTTGTGATCGGCGTGGTGCTGTTCGGCACGATGGCTCTGGTCACTCCGTTCATGCAGAACCTGCTCAGCTATCCGATCCAGACGGCGGGATACCTGCTCGGGTCGCGCGGGGTCGGCACGCTGATCACCATGATGGCGGCGCCGCGGCTGATGAAGTTGGTGCATCCGCGCTATCTGATTTTGTGTGGCCTGCTGCTCGCCGGCGGCACGCTCTATTACATGACCGGTTTTTCGCTCGACGTGACGAAGACGACGATCGTCGTCACCAGCATCATTCAGGGCGTCGGGCTCGGCCTGTTGTTCGTGCCGATCTCGACGGTGGCATTTGCCACTCTGCCCGGGCACCTGCGCACCGGCGCGACAGCCATAACCACGCTCACGCGCAATATCGGATCATCGATCGGCATTTCGATGGTGATTGCCAATCTGACCAGCAAGACCACCGAGATGCACGCACGTCTGACCGAGCAGGTGACGCCATTCAACGACGCGCTTCAGATGCCCGATGTAGCCGGGAACCTAAACGTGCACACGGACATGGGCCGCGCGCTGCTCGATGCGATCGTCACGCAGCAGGCGGCGATGCTCGCCTATATCAACGACTTCAAGCTCCTGATGATTTTGACGTTGGCCGTAATTCCAATGATCCTGATCATCGGCAATTCACGCCCGACACCCGGCGCGAAGGTCGAAACAGCGGCGATTGATTAGCTTTTGCGGGAGAACTCCTGCCGCACCATCTCTGTGTGCTCGCCAAGCGCAGGGATCGCACCGTAGGTCCGTTCCTGCCCCGCGCGCAGCGGCGCCGGCGCCGGCATCGTCACGGGGCCGCTCGGCGCGCCGACCGTAATCCGCCGCAAATGCGCATGCTTTGACAATAGCTCCCAGTCGTTGACGCGCGCGAAGGCAATGTCGGCGGCTTCCAGCTTCTTCATCAGCACATCGACATCGTGGCCGGCGAAATTGGCAGCGACCTTGGTATCCGTTTCTGCCCGATTCTCGACGCGCTTCGGATTGGTGGCGAACTTCGGGTCCGACCCCAAAGCGGCGTTGCCCAGCACCTTCTCCGCCAGCACCCGCCACTCGCGATCATTCTGAATGGCAATCAGGATGTCGGCGCCGTCACGGCTCTTGAACACGCCATAGGGAGCGATCGCCGCATGCGCGAGGCCAATACGCTTGAAAGGCATGCCTCCTTCCCCGTGCAGCAGCGGCACCGTCATCCATTCCGCCATGGCGTCGAACATGGAGACGGAGATTTCGGCGCCTTCGTCTGTCCTGCCACGCGCAATCAACGCCTCGAGAATGGCTTCGTAGGCATTGAGGCCCGCGGCAACATCGACGATCGACACACCGACGCGGGCGGGCCCTTCGGGTCCGCCCGTCACCGATGACACGCCGGATTCAGCCTGAATCAACAGGTCATAGGCCTTGCGCTGCGCATAGGGCCCGGCCTCTCCGTAACCGGAGATCGAACAACAGATCAGCCGCGGATAATCCTTGCGCAGCCGCGCCGTGGCGAAGCCGAGCTTGGCGATGGCGCCGGGCTTGAGGTTCTGCACGAAGACATCGGCCTTCGCGAGCATCGCTTCGAGCAGGGCTCTGTCCCCGGACTTGCCGAGATCGAGCACCACGGACTGCTTTCCGCGATTGAGCCAGACGAAGTTGGCGCTCTCGCCGTGCACCACATGGTCGTACTCGCGGGCGAAGTCCCCTTCCGGCCGTTCAACCTTGATCACCCGCGCGCCGGCATCGGCGAGACGGCAGGTGCATTGCGGCGCCGCCACTGCTTGCTCGACAGAAACGACGAGGAGGCCTGAGAGAGGGAGCATCATGATAGTCGGAGCGCGTCCTTAATTTGGGAGCTGGATTCCCGCTTGCGCGGGAATGACCGGCTGTCGTCTGCGTGTTCCACTCTCTTCCGCTCGTCCCCGCGAAGGCGGGGACCCAGCCTTCATAAAAACATAGCCGACATCTCAATATGACCGGGGCAATCCCAGCACGTGCTCGGCCAGATACGAGAGGATCATGTTGGTGGAGATCGGCGCCACCTGGTAGAGCCGGGTCTCACGGAATTTGCGCTCGACGTCATACTCCTCGGCAAATCCAAAGCCGCCGTGCGTCTGCACGCACATGTCGGCGGCTGCCCAGGAGGCATCGGCGGCGAGCAACTTGGCCATGTTGGCTTCCGCGCCGATATCTTCGCCTGCATCGTACTTTCGCGCGGCCTCATGCACCATCAGCTCGGCGGCACGCATTTGCGCATAGGCGCGGGCGATCGGAAATTGCACGCCCTGATTTTGTCCGATCGGCCGTCCGAACAGCTCGCGGTCCTTGGCATATTGCGTGGCCTTGGCGATGAACCATTTGGCATCGCCAATGCATTCCGCCGCGATCAGGATGCGCTCGGCATTCATCCCGGCAAGAATGTAGCGAAATCCCTGCCCTTCCTCGCCAATCAGGTTTTCGGCCGGCACGCGAAGATCGTCGAAGAAAATCTGCGTGGTGGCATGATTCATCATGGTCCGGATTGGGTTGATGGCGATGTTGGCGCCCTGGGCGAGCCGCATGTCCACCAGAAATACCGACAGACCGTCGGTACGCTTTTTCGTCTGCTCCTTCGGCGTCGTCCGCACCAGCAAAAGCATCAGATCCGAATGTTCCGCGCGCGAGGTCCAGATCTTCTGGCCGTTGATGATGTAATGATCATTGCCCTCCCGCCGGGCCGCAGTACGCAAAGACAGCGTGTCGGTGCCCGATGTGGGCTCGGTCACGCCGAACGCCTGCAGGCGGAGTTCGCCGCTGGCGATCAGTGGCAAATAGCGCTCTTTCTGAGTCTTGCTGCCGTGGCGCAGAATTGTGCCCATGGTGTACATCTGCGCGTGACAGGCAGCGCCGTTGCCGCCGGAAGCGTGCACCTCCTCCAGAATCGCGGCAGCAGCGCCGAGATTGAGTCCACTGCCGCCGTATTCCTCAGGAATCAGCGCTGCGAGATAGCCCGCCCTCGTAAGCGCTGCGACGAATTCAGTCGGGTACGCACGGTCGCGGTCCAGGGCGCGCCAGTATTCACCTGGAAACTTCGAGCATAGCGCACGGACGCCGTCCCGAACTTCGGCAAATTCGTCTTGCTCTGCGGCGCGCTTTTTCATTGGCCATTCTATGCAGCGGGGCCCGCTGTATGACAAGTAGCGCTAGATCGGGTCCCAATTGAACACCTCCTCCGAACGCTCCAGCGGCGTAAACGCGGGCGCGAAGGCGGTTTTGAGCTCCGTTGCAAGCTCTTCCGGTGTCCAGCCACTGGCGCGATGGATGGTCTTGATCGGCCGCGGCTGGTTAAACAGATAAATCTCGTTGTTGCGGACTGAGAAAATCTGCCCGGTAATGCCGGTGGCCGCCTCAGTGCACAGATAGACTGCAAGCGGTGCGACCTTCTCCGGGGTCATCTGCTGGAAGGCTTCGATGCGGCGTTTATCCTGTTCCGATTGCGCCGGAATCGACTCGATCATGCGCGTGAACGCAAAGGGCGCGATGCAATTCGAGCGTACATTGAAACGCGCCATGTCCAATGCGATGCCACGCGACAAACCTATGATGCCAAGCTTCGCAGCCATGTAGTTGGCCTGGCCAAAATTACCGACCAGCCCGGAGGTCGACGTCATATGGACGAATGCACCGGCATTCTGTTCACGAAAATGCGGCGCAACCGCACGGCTCATGTTGAACGAACCATTGAGGTGGACGGCGATCACGTCGGACCAGTCTGACCAGCTCATTTTGTGGAAAATGACATCGCGCAATATGCCGGCGTTGTTGACGAGAATGTCAACGCGGCCGAAAGCATCGAGCGCGGATTTGACGATAGCTTCCGCGTTTTTCGGATCGGTGATCGAGAGGGTCGACGCAATCGCGGCGCCGCCGGCTTTTTTGATGGCGCTAACCGTCTCCTGGGCCGGACCGGCGTCGCTGCCTTCGCCCTGCAGGCTGGCACCGATGTCGCAAACAACGACCTGTGCACCTTCCTTCGCAAGCAACATGGCAATGCCGCGCCCGATACCACGCGCCGCGCCGGTGACGATGGCGGTTTTGCCCGCGACTATTGCCGCCATTCTGATTAGCCTCCGGCTCCGGCCATGACGGCTGGTCTAGCCCCATACTTCCTTTGCAAGCTCAGCGATCATACGCAACTTGGCCCATTGTTCGTCCTCCGCCAGCACATTGCCTTCCTCGGTCGAGGCAAAGCCGCATTGCGGCGACAGACACAGCTGATCAAGCGAAGCAAACTTCGCGGCCTCGTCGATGCGGCGCTTGAGGTCTTCCTTGGCTTCGAGGCGGCCCGTCTTCGTGGTGACAAGACCGAGCACGGCGGATCTATCTTTCGGCAGCATGCGCAATGGTTCGAAGCCGCCGGCACGGTCACTGTCATATTCCATGAAGAAGCCGTGCACTTTGATTCTGTTGAACAGGATCTCCTGCACCGCTTCGTAGCCCCCGCTTCCCATAAAGGTCGACTTATAGTTGCCGCGGCACATGTGCATGGTGATGGTCATGTCGGATGGAATATCTGACATCGCCGTATTAATGAGATCGCCGTAAAGCTCGCCGAGCTGTTCCGGATCGTCGCCGCGGTCTTTCATCGTCTGGCGATATTTCGGATCGCACAGCATGGCGATGAAGACCTCGTCGAGCTGCAAATAGCGGCAGCCGGCGTCGGCAAAGGCGCGAACGGCTTTCTTGTAGGCCTGGCCAAGATCGTCGAAGAAGGAATCGAGCTTCGGATAGACCTTCCTGTCGATCGGCGTCGGTACCGGCCGCCCATACGCCGCCGACGGTGAGGGAATCGTGATCTTCGGCGTGCGCCTGGTGTGCGCCGCGACGAATTTGAAATGTTCGATCATCGGATGCCCGGAAAAGCCGATTTTGCCGGTGACCTTGAGGCCCTCGTTGCGCGTGGTCACGGCCGCAAAGGCAATGCCGGTATCCATCACATGCTTTTCGATGCCATCGAGACCCCAAAGAAAATCGAGATGCCACCAGGAGCGGCGGAATTCCCCGTCGGTGATCGATTGCAGGCCGACTTCCTCCTGCTTCCCGATCACCCGTTCGATCTCGCGATCTTCGATTTCCTTCAGCTGCGCGGGCGTCATTTCCCCTTTGGCGCGTTGCTCCCTGGCCTTTTTCAACGCGGCGGGGCGCAGCAGACTGCCGACATGGTCGGCGCGGAACGGCGGCTTGGTACGTTGCATTTATTGACTCTCCGCAAGTTTACTCGGCAGCAAAAAATCAGCCCCAGACTTCCTCCGCAACTTCTACAATCATCCGCAGTTTCGCCCACTGCTCGTCTTCGGCGAGGATATTGCCTTCTTCGGTGGAGGCGAAGCCGCATTGCGGCGACAGGCAAAGCTGCTCCAGGGATACGAATTTCGCAGCCTCGTCGATGCGGCGCTTGATGTCATCCTTTGATTCGAGCCGGCCGGACTTGGACGTGACAAGACCAAGCACAACTGTCTTGCCCTTCGGTACGAACCGCAGCGGCTCGAAACCGCCGGCGCGGTCGCTGTCATATTCCATGAAATAGCCGTGCACGTTGATGGTGTTGAAAAGAATCTCCGCCACCGGCTCGTACCCGCCCGAGGCGACGAAGGTCGACTGGAAATTGCCGCGGCACAAATGCATCGCGATGGTCATATCGGATGGAATATCTGACATCGCGGCATTGATCATCCCGGCGTATATCTCAGGCAGCGTGTCCGGATCGTCGCCACGGTTGGCGACCTGGGCCCGCAGCTTCGGATCGCAGAGATAGGTGAAGTTGACCTCGTCGAGCTGCAGATATCGGCAGCCGGCATCCGCAAAAGCGCGCACGGCCTTTCGATATGTCTGGCCGAGATCGCGGTAAAAATCGTGCATGTCCGGATAGATCGATTCCGGCACCGCGTCGCGGCCATATCGAAAATGCAGCGATGACGGCGACGGGATTGTCATCTTCGGCGTCGCGCGCGTGTGCTCTTTCACATACTTGAAATGTTCGAGCATCGGGTGGCCGGAGAAAGTGCCAAGCTTGCCCGTGACACGCAGCATCATTGGCTTCGGATTGACGCCCTGAAACTTGATCTTGCGTTCGCCGAGATAGGCTTCGACACCCGGGAGTTCCCCGAGAAAATCATAGTTCCAGAAGGCGCGGCGGAATTCACCGTCGGTGGCCGCCCGAAGGCCGATGTCTTCCTGCCTGCTGATGATCGCCGAGATCGCGCGGTCTTCGGCCACTTTCAGTTCGGCCGCCGAGATCTCGTTTTTCTCGCGCCTCGCGCGCGCTTCTTTCAGAGGCGCTGTGCGCAGGAGACTTCCCACATGATCGGCGCGGAAGGGGGGAGTTGTGCGTTCGGTCATCTTTATCTCGATGTGATCTTCGTCCGTCGTCCCGGGCGAGCGTCAGCGAGACCCGGTACCCACACTCCGCAGTCTATAGAGAGGGCACGGCGTATGGGTCCCCGCTTTCGCGGGGACGACCGCATCAATCACTTCCCCAGACCTCTTCCGCCAGCTCCACGATCATCCGCAGCTTTGCCCATTGCTCTTCTTCAGCCAGCACATTGCCTTCCTCAGTGGAGGCAAATCCGCATTGCGGCGACAGGCAGAGCTGATCGAGCGCAACATATTTTGTGGCTTCATCGATGCGCCGCTTGATGTCGTCCTTCGGCTCAAGACGTCCGCTTTTCGACGTGACAAGCCCCAGCACAACGCGTTTGTCGCCCTTGAGATGGCGCAGAGGTTCAAAACCGCCGGCGCGATCGGTATCGAATTCCAGGAAATACCCGTCGATATTGACCTTGCCGAACAATTCCTCGGCTACGAATTCGTAGCCGCCGGACGCGATGAAGGTCGACCGGAAGTTGCCGCGGCAGGAGTGCATGGTGATCACCATGTCCGCGGGCTTGGCCTCCAGCGCCTTGTTGGTCATCCGGGTGTAGCGGGGCGGCAGCCTGTCCGGATCATCACCGCGCTTGCGCGAATCCTCACGCTGCTTCGGATCGCAGATCATCGACCAGGCGGTGTCGTCGAGTTGCAGATAGCGGCACCCGGCGTCATAGAAGGCGCGGATCGCTTTCTGATATGCGATGGCAACGTCGTCGAAATAAGCATCAAGATCGGGATAGGCCGTCTTGCTGATCGATTGCCGACCTTGCCGGAAATGAAATGTCGACGGCGCCGGGATGGTCATCTTCGGAACGACCTTGGTGTGCGCGTTGAGAAATCTGAAGTGCTCGACGTGCGGATGGTTGGAGAAGCCCACCTTGCCGTTCACGCGCACGCTTTCCGCCTTGGTGTCGACACCGGCGAAGTGAATCCCTTCGCCGGTCTGGTACATCTCGACTCCGTCGAGCCCCTTGTAGAAATCGAAATGCCACCACGAACGGCGGAATTCGCCGTCGGTGGCGAGTTTGAGGCCGATCTCCTCCTGCTTCCTGATGATTGTCTCGATTTCGCGGTCTTCGACCGCCCTGAGCGAGCCTGCGTCAATCTCGCCTCTGAGGTGTCTGGTTCGCGCCTCTTTCAAAGGCCCGGTGCGCAGGAGACTGCCGACGTGATCAGCGCGAAAGGGAGGCGTTGTGCGTTGGGTCATCTTCATCTCGATGTGATCTTCGTCCGTCATCCCGGGCGAGCGTCAGCCAGACCCGGGACCCATACTCCGCAGTCTGCAGGAAGGGCACGGCGCATGGTCCCCGCTTTCGCGGCGACGACCGCATCAATCACTTCCCCCAGACCTCGTCCGCCAGCTCGACAATCATGCGCAGCTTGGCCCATTGCTCATCCTCTGCCAGCACGTTGCCTTCTTCGGTCGAGGCGAAGCCGCATTGCGGCGACAGGCCGAGCTGATCGAGCGCGACAAATTTCGTGGCTTCTTCGATGCGCTTCTTGATGTCCGCACGCGGCTCCAGGCGGCCCGACTTCGACGTGACCAGGCCAAGCACCACGATCTTGTTGCCCTTCGGCAGAAACCGCAGCGGCTCGAATCCGCCGGCGCGGTCGGTGTCGTACTCGAGGAAGTAGCCGTCGTAGTTGCACTTGCCGAGGAGATTCTGCGCCACCGGCTCGTAGCCGCCGGAAGAGATGAAGGTCGAACGGAAGTTGCCGCGGCAGACATGGGTGGTGATTGTCATGTCGGCGGGTTTTGCCTCCAGCGCCTTGTTGATGCAGCGCGTGTAGGTTTCCTGCAGATGATCAACATCGAGACCACGCTCTCTGGCCTTCTTCAATTCTTCCTGCGAGCACAAATAGGCCCACGCGGTGTCGTCGAATTGCAGATAGCGGCAGCCGGCGGCGTAAAACGCCTTGATCGCGTTCTGATAGGCCACGGCGAGATCGTCGAAGATCGCATCGCGATTGGGGTAGGCTTCCTTGGCAACAGCGCCGGGCTCGAGCCGGAAATGCATCACGGTCGGCGCCGGAATCGTCATCTTCGGCGTGACCCTGGTATGCGCTTTCAGGAACTTGAAATGCTCCAGCATCGGATGGTTTGAAAAACCGATCTTGCCGGTGACCTTGATGCTGCGGGGCTTGGTTTGCACGCCCTGAAACTGGATCCCGTGGTCGAGTTCGTAGATCGCGACGCCATCAAGCATGCCGAAGAAATCGAAATGCCACCAGGACCGGCGGAACTCGCCGTCGGTGGCGAGCTTGAGGCCGATCTCTTCCTGCTTCCTGATGATCTTCTCGATTTCGCGGTCCTCGATCTCCTTGAGCTGGGCCGCGCTGATCGCGCCCTGCTCGCGCTTTGCGCGTGCGTCCTTGACCGGCGCGGTGCGCAGGATGCTGCCGACATGATCGGCACGAAACGGTGGCTTTGTTCTCTGCATGTTTTCCTCCGCGAGGCCCGCGTTTGCCAAGCGGGTCTTAATTGCTTCGAGCCATAGCACGGCCGGCGCCGTGCCGTCCTGCGGCGGCTTCGCATGCGTAGCGTGCAGTTTCAAGCGTCCCGCCGAAGGAAAAATAATGCGGCGCCACATCGCCCAGACCGCCCGCCGCCGAAAGCGTCTCGATAATGAGATCAGGGCCGACATTGCCAACCAGACCGCTGACGACGCCCGACGCCAGCCCGCGCAATGAAGCAGCAACGCCGCACCGCTTCGCATACCGCAGGAGCGACGGGACGCTGGTCGGGCCCGCCATGCCTATCTTCACCGGCTTGCCGATACCGCAGGCGCGCAATGTCTTGAGCCACGCCAGGATGCGTTCAGGAGAAAACGAGAACTGGCTGACGATGTGGACCCGCAGGCCCTGTGCCGTGGCGGCAGCGATCTTTTCATCGAGTGCGGATTCAAGCCGCCCGGCCGGAATGCGCGGATGGCCTTCCGGATAGGCGCCAATGCCGATTTCTTCGATGCCGGCTTCACGCAAACCGCCCCGTTGGAGAACGGCGAGGGCATCGGGGAATGCACCGGGTGCGTCGACGTCACCGCCGATCAGGAGCAGCCGCCGCATGTCGGCTTCGCCACGAAGACGCGTGAGCAATTCCTGCAACAGACTGGCGCCGGCAATCCGGCGTGCCGCGATGTGAGCGACCGGTTCAAGGCCGGCCTTGCGCACGCCCGCCGCAGCCGTCACGAGCTCGTGCGTGTCCTGTGTCGGCACCGCAGTCAGATAAAGCGGCGTGCCGCGCGGAAGAGTGTCGGCCAGTGTCGCAATTTCCGCTGCGCCCGGACGCGTCGCCTCGAGCGAGAAATGTCGCGCGAAGCCGGCAGCATCGGGCGCAGGACTGGCGGCGGACATGACCGGCACGATTATTCGCGCCGCCGTGAGATCACGAAAGACTCGTCGTAGAACCACAAGCCGCCGTGCGTCTGGAGAACATCGCGCGTAGCGTCGAT
The DNA here is from genome assembly GCA_036496445.1 of Pseudolabrys sp. Taxonomy (GTDB): domain Bacteria; phylum Pseudomonadota; class Alphaproteobacteria; order Rhizobiales; family Xanthobacteraceae; genus Pseudolabrys. The sequence goes on from DASXLC010000103.1 coordinate 20,258, forward strand.
GTAACGGCGATCGCTGTTCACATCGGAAAGGCGATCGTCTTCCACCTGCGCAACGTAGATCGCCGCGTTCCATGCAGCGAGCAGTGTCGATGTGCCGATCGAGGACGATATCTCCGATGGCAGAGTGTGCATCTCATAGCGGAACAGCGAGCGCTGATCGGAATAGGCATTGAAGTTGAGATCGCGGCCAGCGGCGCCCAGCTCGTGCTTCACTTCCTTGAGCAGATCATGGCGACTGTGCACGAACGGATTGTCGTTGGGCCAGACCTTGCTGATGATCTCCATCCCTGGATCGTGGCCGTAGGAATGGATCGCGATCATGCGGCCCCCGGATCCCAGCGCTCTGGCGAGGGGAGCCAGCACGCGCTTTGCCTTGAATTCGAGCGACGCGCGCGCGCGATAGGGCTGCGACGCTATCACGAGGTCATAGTCGGCGACGGTGCCACCCGGCTTGGGCACGATCTGATCGAGAAGAAAGCGGTGATCGTTGCGATAGATCACCAGAATCACTGGACGTTCATAGACCGGGTTGCCGCTTTTCGCGCTCACCCGCGCCTTCCAGTTCTCGGACAGGAATGGTTCGAGATCGGTGATCTGCTTCTCGAAGCTGTGGGCGGTGTTGCCTTCCATCGCCAGTTCTTTCCAGACCAGGCTGGTGGCCGCGCTCAATGATTTCGCCGCCAGCCAGGGTGCCTCGGCGTAAGCAAGATTGGTCAGCACCAGCACCGTGGAAGGATGCTCGATAAAGCGATCCGCCATCTTGTGCAGCGTCAGTCGGATGTCTTCGAGGCTGATCTCCTTGCCGACGATATAAAATGGCGTGGTCGGGAAACGATCGTGCATCGAGCGCATGACGCGCGCGAGCACGGTGCCGTCACCGACACCGGCATCGAACACGCGCACCGCCGGCGGTCGCGGATGAATATTGCCGAGTTCCAGTCCGACGCGCGACGCGATTTCCCATTTTTCCGAGCAGGTGTTTACGAACAGCAGATATTTCTGCCGGTTGTCGAAGAAACGGAAATTCCGCTGCGGGTCGTCGGTGGCGAGCCCGGAGGCAACCGGCGGCGCCGCCGGTTTCACGACAGGCAACACGCCGGGTGGGGTCGGCTCAAACAGCACGCGACGCCGCGCGGGCGCGCCATCCGCGTTACGCGCCATGAAGGCGCGAATGCGCTCGAGCGTGTCGGTGGTGATGCGACCGCCGTTGCGCAGCCGGCTCGCCAGTTTGCCGTCGTTGACGGCACGTCGGCCGAAAGTCGATTCGGCAAGCCCGCGAACGCGGCAAAATTCGCTGATCTCCTGGAGAATTTGTTCGTTCATTGCGACGTTTCCTGACCGGCTCTCGATGGCCGTTGCAGTTCGAAGCGAACCAACTCCCCTCGTTTTCGTCAACTCACAAAACGTGACATGAAAAGGTGGGCGGAGTGGGTGGGCTGACTGCCCACCAGTAAAATCATGCATTTACTGAAATAATAGCCAATTTATTGGATGGCAAGGTTGTTAGCAGGCCGTTTTATGGGACGGATCCTACACGCAAAGGCGGATTCGGTGGGCAAATGTGGGCGGTCGTACGCCGGCTTTTTGGCACGATATGCGCTGAAACGGCCGCCGTTCGATCAGATATCGAAGAAAACGGTCTCGTTCTCGCCCTGGACCCGGATGTCGAAGCGGTAGACCGGCAGCTCGCCCCGCATCTCTTTGTGGGCAACGAGCGTCCCGCGCCGGTCAGCCGGCACCAGTGACAGGATGGGATC
>DASXLC010000104.1:0-2882 GCA_036496445.1 Pseudolabrys sp.
GGCTTCATTGCCGGTCCCCGGTAGCTGTCGAAGTGGCGCAACGCCCGCAGATAACACTCCTGAACTGCATCCTCGGCGTCGGTCGCGTTGCGCATGAGATAGCGTGCCAGCGTGTAAAGGTCGTCGAGATGGGGTAATGCGGCGTCACGAAAACGCCGCATCCGTTCTTGGTCGGCAACTGCATCATTCGCCATCGCGTCGTGCCTGCGCATCCACGATATTTCATCGGGTCCATGTTGCTGCAGCCGATTGTAGCATTATTGCGTAGCGATGCTGCCCGTTGTTGCTTCCACGACGACGGAGCCCACCATTTGCGGGTGCAGATAGCAGAAGTACTGGTAGGTTCCGGGTGTAGTGAAGGTGAACGAATAGCTATCGTCGGTGTCCATCGCCGGCGATTTTTTGAAGGCATTGTTCGACGAGGCGATGCCGTGAACGATGTCGTCCCGGTTGGTCCAGGTCACGGTGGTGCCGGCCTTCACCGTCACCGCCTTCGGGTTGAAGATGAAGTTGTCGATGAACACCGTACCCGGCGTGGCCTCCGCCCGGGCAAACAGCACACCAGCTGCAAGCACCGATCCGACGACAGCGCCGAGTACGGAAGAAGCGATGAGGGGACGCAACATTTTTATCTTTATCCTAGCCTTGCAGTGGCGAGTCGACGATCGCGAGGCGCTGCTCGTTCTGTTTGAAGTTGACGTTGGCGATGCCGAGCATTTTGCGCAGCTGGTCTTCCGGCACCTTCATCGGGCCCGGTGACGGCGCCGTGCCGGGAGCGGGCTGCGGGAACGCGGTCGAACGCGCGGTGTGGAACGTGACATTGCCTTCCACCTTCTGCATCACCTGGTGGATATGGCCGTTGAGCACGGTCACCGAGCCGAACTTCTTGAGGTAAGATAAGGCCTGGGCGCTGTCGTCCGTGCCCCAGCCCCAATCCTGATAGACCGTCCAGAGCGGGACGTGGGCGAACAGGACGATCGGCGTTGATGCCGAACGGCCTTTGACATCGTGCTCCAGCCATTCGAGCTGCTCGGTGCCGAGATTGCCCAAACCGCCGGCTTTGAGATCGAAGGTATTGACCAGTCCGATGAAATGCACGCCGTTGGCGTCGAAGCTGTACCAGCCGTGACCCTTGGCGGCCCGGCCGTAACGGTCTTGATAGATTTTGCGATCGGTATCGACGAAGTCGTGTTCGCCGGGCACGTAATGCACGTCGAGCCGCGACTGCGAAATGATGTGATCGGCGTCGTCGAATTCCTTTTCCTTCGACAGATGGGTGATGTCGCCGGTGTGGATCATGAAGGCCGGCTTCTGCGGCAAGGCGTTGACCTTTTTGATCGCCTCTTCAAGCGTACCGAGCGCGTTGGGATTGGCAGGCTTGTCAAACCCGACGTGGCTGTCGCTGATCTGCAGGAAAGTAAGGCCGCGCGTGTCGGCCGCCTGCGCCTCGCCCATGATGCCGAGCGAGTGGGGCACGCCGCCGGAAATTGTCCACAAGACGCCGGTGCCGCACCAGGTCATGCATTCCAGCACCTTGCGGCGGCTGATGCCGTTCCGATAATCGAATTCACTCATTGCGAATCTCCTTTTCAGCCGCCTGTCCCACGCCGGTACGGCTTTGCGGCTTCAGCAGCAAGATTGGACAAATGCCGGATTTATTCCCAGGTCCGCGAAGAAATTTGAGTCTCGCCAGGACCTTGCCGCGCCGCGCCTTTTTCACGGCTTCGCTGAACTTCAAGACCTGGAGCGGCTCAACGATTAGCTGATCAAGATCTCGTCTGACGTGATCGCGGCGCACGGTACGCGACCGGAATCCTCCCGGCAGGATAAGGCCGCAATCGGGGGGCCTTATCGCTCAACGCCGGACGTCACTAGCGCCACTGACTCGAGACGATGCCGCCGTACCGATCATAGGCCGCCATGCCTGTCCCGCTACTGGCCCCCTGCTCCCTGGTAACTCCAGCGTTGCTCGCGGCCAGGGCCGAAAAGGCGGTGCTGAGGATGATCGCGGCAGAGAGTGCGATCTTTGTCACGTTGGACATTGTCCTATCTCCTTCGTTTGTTCGCCGCCGGCGCTGCGACGGCACACCCAATAAGATCGACAAACGGCCGCGTTATTCCCAGCGCGGCGAAAGCTGATGCGTCACTTCAGATAACTTTTTCATCACCAGTTAGTGAAGCATGTCGGCGAATAACGCGTTCCCGGTGGCGAGGCTCTGACAAGTCTGCGCTGAGTGCGGACGCGGGCCAGATCGGACGCGATCACCAAGTCGCGATCACGGGAATAGCCGCCGTCCGATCCGAGTCTTTATCAGCAAAAGGACGCACTGACGTCACGCCGCCCCGCAATCGTTTCACCGGGCGTGACTCGATTTTTCGGAGCGACACATGATGCGCTTCATTCTCGTCAACGATCGAACGCCGCGCGCCGACGCTTATTGCGCATTGTGCTGCGCCAAGCTTGACGCCGGCTATATTCGTGAGATCAAGACGAAACGCTGTTACTGCGACTGTATCTGCGTTGCCGATCATCCGAGGACGGCGCGGCTAGCGCTCGGTTACCCGGCGAGGGCCGTGTCATGAAATACGACCATTGCCGCAGCTCATTGGGTCCAATCAGCCGCTTCTATTGGAGGATGCGATTTTGCTCGCGTACCTGCAAAGCAGCCTACATGCTCCGCCTCGATCACGCGAAGCAGAGAAAGATAAGCGAGAGAGTCCATGCCGCGCATAATTAGAAAATCTGCCCTCGTGATGCAAAGTTTCCTTGTCCTGGCGTTAGCGCTAGCTGCTGTCAATTCAGTCATTGCCATGGCGGCGCAGGAGCATGCCGTGAATAGATCCGCGTCCAGCGCCGTCATCTTCGCGCGTGCGGAAAAGAG
>DASXLC010000105.1:0-19090 GCA_036496445.1 Pseudolabrys sp.
ATGCGTTCGATCAGGTCGGCATCGATGCGCTCCGCCGCCCGTCGCAAGGCGAGCTCACGCAGGGCGGTCAGGTTTTGCGGCTTGAAGAAATGCTCGACGGCCTGGGCAGCGGTATCCTGGACGTAGACCTTTCCTTCGGCGAGCCGTTTCAGCAGTTCGTCGGGTGGAAAGTCGACCAGCACGATCTCATCAGCCCTGTCGAACACAGTGTCGGGTACGGTTTCACGCACTCGCACTTTGGTAATCTTCTGGACGACATCGTTGAGGCTCTCGAGGTGCTGGATATTGAGCGTGGTCCACACATCGATGCCGGCCGCCAGCAGTTCGTCGATGTCCTGCCATCGCTTCGGATGCCGGCTGCCGGGCACATTGGTGTGGGCATATTCGTCGACCAGCAGAAGCTGCGGGCGACGCTTGAGTGCGCCATCGAGATCAAACTCCCGCACGACCTGATTGCGGTAGATCATTGGCGAACGCGGGAGAACTTCGAAACCCTCGATCAATTGCTCTGTTTCGCGTCGGCCGTGAGTCTCGATCAGGCCGGCAACGACATCGCGTCCGCCCGCCTTTTCGGCGCGGGCGGAGGAGAGCATAGCGTAGGTCTTGCCGACGCCTGGCGCGGCACCGAGAAATATCTTCAGGTGCCCTCGCCCTTCTTTTTTGGCGCGAGCAAGCAATGCGTCAGGCGAAGCTCGTTGTACCAGGTCTCCGGCCATTCGGCCCCTCGACGGAACCAATCTACGACTTCATCCCATCGAGCGCGAGATTGAGCTTGAGAACATTAATACGCGCCTCACCTAGCAGGCCGAGGGTCCGCCCTTCGATTTGGCTGTCCACCATAGCGCGCACACGCCCTTCGGGCAGACCTCTCGCTTTGGCCACGCGCGGCACCTGGAAGAGCGCCGCCTCCGGGGAGATATCCGGATCGAGGCCGCTGCCTGAGGTGGTCACCAGATCAACGGGGACCGGTGCCGAAGGATTCTCTTGCTTAAGCTTCTCGACGTCAGCTTTTACCCTGTTGGCCAACGCCTTACTGGTCGGCCCGAGATTCGAGCCAAGCGAGTTTGCGGCATTGTAGGGCGCATCGACAGTCTTGGTGGAATCCTTTGGATCCGGCGTGTTGGTCGCCGAGGGCCGGCCGTGGAAATATTTGTCCTCTGTAAAAAGCTGGCCGATGAGCGCAGACCCGATAACCTTCCCGTCTTTCTCGATCAGGCTGCCTTGCGACTGAGCGGGGAAAATGGCTTCGGCAATTCCGGTGACCGCCAGTGGATATGCAAGACCCGTTATCAGCCCCAGCGCGATGATGAAGACCATTGCGGGACGGATTTCTTTCAACATAGCTACCTCCCTCAGGCCAAATGCAACCCAGTAACCGCAAGGTCGATGGCCTTGATGCCGACGAACGGCAAGATGATCCCGCCTATTCCGTAGATCAGTAGATTGCGGCGGAGCAGTGCGGCCGCGCCGATTGGCCGATACTTCACACCCTTCAAGGCCAGCGGAATGAGCGCGATGATGATCAGCGCATTGAAGATGATGGCCGACAGGATCGCACTTTGCGGTGTTGACAGGTGCATGATGTTGAGCACCTGCAATTGAGGATAAAAGGCCACAAACATCGCCGGGATAATGGCAAAATACTTCGCGACGTCATTGGCAATCGAAAATGTCGTGAGCGCGCCGCGAGTCATGAGCAACTGCTTGCCGATTTCAACAATTTCAATGAGCTTGGTCGGGTTGGAATCGAGATCGACCATGTTGCCGGCCTCACGCGCCGCCTGCGTGCCGCTCTGCATGGTGACACCAACATCCGCCTGGGCAAGCGCCGGCGCATCGTTGGTACCATCGCCAGCCATGGCGATCAGCCGACCGTGCGATTGCTCGCTGCGGATATATCGCAGCTTGTCCTCAGGCGTTGCCTGGGCGATGAAATCGTCAACACCGGCTTCGGAGGCGATTGCAGCCGCGGTCACAGGATTGTCACCGGTGATCATGACAGTCTTGATACCCATTCGGCGGAGAGCTGCGAAGCGTTCCTTCACATCAGGCTTCACCACGTCCTTCAAATGAATTACGCCAAGCAGGCGGCCATTCTGGACAAGGCCAAGCGGCGTGCCGCCTGAGCGCGCGATCTTGTCGACTGCCGCGCGAAAGGCCGGCGGCTCGGCGACATCCTGACCGGCCTGTTCGCGTGCGAAATTGAGCACAGAGTCCACCGCGCCCTTGCGTAACTTGCGATCTCCGATATCCACACCAGACAGCCGTGTCATCGCTGAGAATTCGATAAACCTGGCATTCGCCGACGCCGCTTGGCGACGCACATCGTATTTCTCTTGCACCATCGCGATGATGGAGCGACCTTCTGCGGTCTCGTCAGCATCGCTCGCAAGCAAGGCGGCTTCCGCAGCTTCGCGTTCGCCTACTCCGGGCACCACGATGATTTCTGTCGCCTGACGATTACCGAAGGTCACGGTGCCCGTTTTATCCAAAAGAAGCGTGTCGACATCGCCAGCGGCTTCCACCGCACGGCCGGAGGTCGCGAGCACATTGAAGCGCACGAGCCGGTCCATGCCGGCAATGCCAATCGCCGACAGCAGTGCGCCAATCGTAGTCGGGATCAGCGTCACGAAAAGAGCTACGAGCACCACCACCGACACCGCGCCCCCGGCATAAGCCGCATAGCTCGGAATAGTCGCGGTCGCGAACACAAAAATAATAGTGAGGCCAACCAAAAGGATGTTGAGCGCGATTTCGTTTGGTGTCTTCTGACGTTCGGCACCCTCAACAAGCTTGATCATGCGGTCCAGGAATGATGAACCCGGTGATGATGTAATGCGGACAATAATCCGGTCCGAAATCACAGTGGTGCCGCCGGTCACTGCCGAACGATCGCCGCCGGATTCACGGATGACAGGCGCGGATTCGCCGGTAATGGCTGCTTCGTTGACCGACGCGATGCCCTCGATCACGTCGCCATCGCCGGGAATGATGTCGCCAGCTGTGCATACGACCAGATCACCGGTTTCCAGGTCTTCAGCGGACACGCCCTCGTATAGTTCATAGTTGTCCGGCGACAGGATCCGCTTGGCCCTGGTTTCGGTGCGGGTCTTGCGCAATGCGTCGGCCTGCGCTTTGCCGCGCCCTTCCGCAACCGCTTCGGCGAAATTGGCGAACAGGACAGTGAACCACAGCCAGACCACGATTTGGAACTCGAAGAGGATAGCCTGACCCGTTGTCATCAGATCGCGGACGAGGAGGACCGTGGTGAGCAGCGTCACCATTTCGAGCACAAACATCACCGGATTCTTGGCAAGCGTGCGCGGATTGAGTTTGACAAATGCCTGTCCAATCGCCGGAATCACTACGCTCGGATCTAGCAGGGTATTGACCGGCATTCGTTTCCGCAGTTTTGAGGTTTCCATGGCGCAACTCCGAATGAACCGGCTTAGAACACGGCTCCCGCCGTCATCGCGAACTGCTCGACGAGCGGACCGAGAGCAAGCGCAGGGAAGAAAGTGAGGCCTCCGACGATCAGGATCACGCCTACCAGCAATCCAACGAACAAAGACCCGGTGGTCGGGAAAGTGCCGAGCGAAGGTGGGACAGACTTCTTGGCGGCGAGTGTGCCTGCAATGGCCATAGCCGGGATGATCACCCAGAAGCGCCCGATAAACATCGCGACCGCACCGGTGATGTTGAAGAAGAGTGTATTGGCCGTGATGCCACCGAACGCCGAACCATTGTTGGCAGTGCTTGATGTGTACAAATAGAGCATCTCCGAAAAGCCATGCGGCCCTGCATTGCCCAGCTGTGGGAGTGCCTGCGGATTCACCGCGGCAACAGCTGTCCAACCGAGATACATCAACGGAAGAACCAGAATGGCCAACATGGCCATTTTGACTTCCTTGGCTTCGATCTTCTTGCCGATATATTCGGGCGTACGGCCGACCATCAGGCCGGCGACGAAAACGGTGATGATCACAAAGAGCAGCATGCCGTAGAGGCCAGCTCCGACGCCGCCAACGATAACCTCGCCAAGTTGCATATTGATCAGCGGAATCATGCCGCCGAGTGCGGTGAGCGAGTCATGCATCGCGTTGACGGCGCCGCAGGACGCCGCGGTGGTGATCACCGCGAACAGTGCGGACGCAACGATGCCAAAGCGAACTTCTTTGCCCTCCATGTTGCCGCCAGTCAGACCCAACGCATTCAGCGTATTGGTGCCGTTGGCTTCAGCCCAATAGGTCACGAGGATACCAGCAATAAACAGCACACCCATCGCAGCAAGCAGCACCCAACCCTGCCGCTGATTGCCAACCATGCGGCCGAATACATTGGTGAGGGCGGCGCCAATTGCGAAAATCGCGATAATCTGCAGGAAATTCGACAGTGCCGTCGGATTTTCAAATGGATGCGCTGCATTGGTATTGAAGAAGCCGCCACCGTTGGTCCCGAGCATTTTGATGGCGACTTGCGAGGCAACAGGACCGACCGCGATAGTCTGCTTCACGCCTTCGAGTGTTGTTGCATCGATATATGGACCGAGTGTCTGCGGCATGCCCTGCCAGACCAGGAACAATGCAAGTGGCACGCAGACCGGCAACAGCACGTAGAGAGTGCAGCGTGTCACATCGACCCAGAAATTGCCTATTGTCCTTGCGGACGCGCGCGCAAAACCGCGTATCAGAACCATCGCAAGAACGATCCCCGTCGCGGCCGACAGAAAATTCTGCTGCGTCAATGCAAGCATCTGCACGAGATACGACATTGTCGTTTCGCCACCATAGTTCTGCCAGTTGGTGTTGGTGATGAAGCTGATAGCGGTGTTGAACGACAGATCGGGCGCCACAGCCGATTGCCCGGCGGGATTGAACGGCAGGACCCCTTGCAGGCGCAGCAAGGCATAAAGAATCACGAAACCGCCAACGTGAAACAGCAGCATCCCGACCGTATACCGAAGCCAACCTTGTTCGCTTTTCTCTTCGACTCCTCCAGCCCAATAGAGCGTCAATTCAACCGGCCGCAGGATCGGTGAGAGAAATGTGCGCTGACCGCTGAAAACGCGAGTCATGTAGGCGCCGAGCACGGGTGTGATCGCCAGAATGATTGCGCAAAAGAGCAGAATTTGAATCCAGCCGATGACGGTCATGATGGTGTACCTTGTCGGTTGCGCACACTTTTCGAAATCATGCGCGTCAGAACCGCTCGGGCTTGAGCAAGGCAAAGACGAGGTAGACCATCAGGCCTGCGGTCACGAGGGCGGCGACGGAATAGTCAAAGGCCATCGACGCCTCCCTAGAGCCGGTCGCAGGCGTAGGCGTAGCCGACGGACAGCACAAACAAGCCGAGCGTGAAAACCAGCAAGATGGCGTCGAGCATGATCGTTCACTTCCACAACGACATTCTGAACGACCTTCGAACTATGTTGTGGGCAATAAAGATGCGATACGAATTCGAGCACAGTGGTATCAATGGGAAATAAAGACGCGGCCACTTGTGTCTGACTCCGGGTAACTGAAAAACATGCCCTCCCACATCCTCATTGTCGGTTGCGGCGCTATCGGCGGGCTATTCGCTGCGGCGCTGTCGACCGTTGCCAGGGTCAGCGCGTTTGATACCAATGGCGAGCATGTGAGGGCCATCAACGCGCAAGGGCTTCGCGTCACCGGAAAAAATCCGCGAACCGCACACGTCGAGGCAACGGGCGATCCTGCTACGCTCAAAGGTTCTGCATTCGACGCCGTCATCTTCCTCATCAAGTCGAAGATGACCGGCAGCGCTATGTCCCAACTGTGGCCCGTGCTCGACGGCAACCCGGCGCTGGTCACGTTGCAGAACGGCATGGGCAATGCGGAGGTCCTGCTGTCTCAGCCTGGTGCAATCATCATTCGCGGCGTCACGATGAACGCGGGTCGCTATGTCGAGCCGGGCTGCGTCGAGAGTTTGATCGAGGGGAAGACCTGGCTTGGCCCCACGCGCGGCAGCATCGAGGATGTCCGGCCACTTGCCGCCCTGCTCAACAAAGCCGGTATGGAAACCGACACGGTCGCCGATCCGATGGGCGCGGTCTGGTCAAAATTCGTCTTCAACTGCGTGATGAACCCGCTCGGCGCGCTCATGATGGGCGATAACGCTTCGCGTTACGACTCACCCGAGATGCGCGAATTGATTGATGACATGGCGGCCGAGTGCACGGCCGTCGTCCAGGCGCTCGGTGGCACCTTCGCATTTCCGCCTATGGAATTCGTTGCCAAGGTCCGTGCCGGGGAAATTCCCTTGTCCACGCATGCCGGCTCGATGGCTCTCGATATTGCCCGTGGCGCGCCCACCGAAATCGACGAATTGACGGGTTTTATCGTGCGCGAAGGGGAACGGCTCAAAGTGCCGGTTGCGAGCTGCAAAACAGTGTATCGCCTGGTGAAGGGACTTGAACGCGCGGCGCGCAAGTGGGTTGCGAAAGTCAAGTAATTCAATAAGTTAGGCCTTAACCGCGCGGCCTTTTCCCCGAATTCCCCGTTATACCGCCGGCACAGGTTTCGGGCACTTCGCCCGTTAATCAGATAGGCCAAGGACTAGAATGGACGGGCGTTCCCCATGCCAGCTACCTCATTGCGATGGATGACAGCGACGAGGCGCTCATGGCCCGGGTCGCCCGTGGCGACGAGCGGGCGTTCCAGCTGCTTTCGCGCCGTCATTTGCCGGCCATGCTCGGGCTTGCCCGCCGCATCCTCAGAAACGCAGCGGAAGCAGAGGATGTCGCGCAAGAGGCTTTCATACGCGTCTGGACACATGCGCCACGCTGGCAGCCGGTGGCTCAGTTCCGGACATGGCTCACGCGCGTGGTCGTCAATCTCTGCCTTGACCGCAAGCGGCGGGCCCCTTGGGTCGAACTCGAAGCGGCCGGCGAGATCGTCGACCCGACACCTGGCGCCGGCGAGAAGGCGGAAGCGGATGAACGAGCGCGCATGCTTGCGGCGGCAGTCGACAAACTTCCCCCGCGCCAGCGCAGCGCGATCGCACTCACTTACGGCGAGGGCATGACGAACGCGCAGGTAGCGGAAATTCTCGACACGTCAGTGTCGGCCGTTGAGACCCTGCTGGTACGCGGCAAGCAAAACCTGCGCAGCGCGTTAGGCGATATGATCGATAAGGATGAGTGAGATGACTGGCGAACAATTCGAACGTTTTCTGAAAGCCGCGCTGACCCGGCAAACGCAGGCCCCACCTGGCGGCGACGAGGCCGCTGTCGAGCGCGTACTCAAGCGGCTGAGCGGTCCCCTGCCCCGGCAGAAGCAGCCACTGTGGCGACTGCCCGCGGTGCTCCTCAATTGGGAGTTCGCGCCCGCTTGGCCACGCATGGCAGCTCTCGCCTGCTGCGCAGCGCTCGGTTTTGTTGTTGGGATCGCCGGGCTCGATCGTCCGTTCGACCGACTCGACGTGACATATGGCGTCGGCAATCGCGATATCGGTTCAATCGTGTCCGAACCTGACTCCCTGACTGGAGAACGGCCATGAGCGTTGCCCAGGCTTTTTCCGCGACGGAGCGCGGTTCGTCTCGCTGGCTGCTGCTGGGCTCGCTCGCGCTCAATTTGTTTTTTGTCGGCGTCGCAATCGCGATGGCGGTGCGGGCGCCGGCGCCGTCCTACTGGGACCGCAACGTATTCGTCCGTGTTGAACGACTCGCCGCAACACTGCCGCCAGCCGACGCCGACATCCTTCGCGGCGAGATCAACGCCAACCGCGCCGCGATCGTAGATGCACAGACTTCGTATCACGCGGCACAGGACCACATTCATCAGGTCCTGCGGCAGGAGCCGTTCGACGCCGAAGCATTGCGTGCTGCCATGACGAAAACCCGGGCGGGACGCCAGGCATTCGACCAAGCCATTCAGGGGGTTTTCGCCGTGATCGCGGGGAAAATCTCGCCAGCCGGACGCCAAGCCCTGGCCGACTGGCCCCCGGGGCGGAAAGCCGCTGCCGCCAAATAGTAGTACTCTCAACCTCCGAGTCGCTATTTGGCCGGTTTAAGAAAGTCGTGGGAATGCAAGGGGCTGGGAACGCAAAGGAGGCGGGAACGAAAGCGCGGGGGCGCCCGTTTTGGACCATGCTCCAGGGACTAAGCCTTACGCTGCCCCTCGCGGGTTGCCTGCTCACCGGCGACAAACCGGAGCCAGGCCTCGATATTCCGCCCGCTTATAGTGCTGGCCCGCGCAACCCCGTTGCGGCGGAAGCAGCCGTTCCCCCGCTTGACTGGTGGCGGGCGTTTCGTTCGCGTGAATTGACCGAGATCGTCGAAGAGGCACGGTCCGCAAATCTCGATATTGCTGTCGCGATCGCGCGCATCGTGCAGGCCGACGCGCAGGCGCGCATTACCGGCGCAGCGCTATTGCCGATCGTTGATCTCAACGGCAACGCCCAGCACTCGCAGCAATCCAAGACCACAGGAAGTTCAAGCCTTATCAATGTCTCCCGGTCAGGCCCCACTGTCGCCATCATCAACAACAACCTGACGGCCACGCTTAACGCCAGCTACGAGATCGACTTCTGGGGCAAGAACCGCTCAGCACTCAGAGCAGCCGAGGAGCTTGCCGTTGCCACCCGCTACGACCGCGAGGTGGTCGCTCTTACGACCGTGGTCGCGACTGCCAACGCCTATTTCCAGGTGCTGGCGGCCCAGGACCGATTGCGCGCGGCGCGGGACAACCTGGCCAGCGCGACGCGCGTACTCAATTTGATCCAGCAACGGCTGCAGGCGGGGACCGCTTCGGCGCTCGACACCGCGCAGCAGGAAAGCCTCGTCAACACGCAACGTGCTGCGATTCCACCACTTGAACAGACGTTGCGGCAGAACCGGGTCGCCCTGGCAGTGCTGATGGGACGCTCGCCCGAGAGCGTCACTATCCGCGGCGGAAGCCTGCGCAGCGTCGCGTACCCGCGCGTGACACCGGGTCTGCCCTCTGAACTGCTGGCGCAACGGCCTGATATTCGCGAAGCTGAAGCCAACCTCGCTGCCGCCGACGCCAACGTGCAGAATGCGCGCGCGCAATTCCTGCCAAGCATCACGCTCACCGGCGAGGGCGGCTACGAGAGTGCCTTCCTCAAACTATTGCTGCGGCCGGAATCGGCGATCTATTCGGTAGCCGCCGGCCTGACACAGCCGATTTTTCACGGTGGCCAGCTTCTCGGCAATCTCGATCTGCAAAAGGGCAAACAGGATGAGCTGCTGCAGATCTACCGCAAGGCCGTCATTTCCGGCTTTGCCGACGTCGAGAATGCACTCGACGGCATTCGGCAGAACGCAGAGCGCGAACGCCTGCAGCGTGAGGTGGTAACGAGCTCGCGGCGCGCCTTTGATATATCGGAGCAACGTCTGCGCGAAGGCACGGTCGATCTGGTCACCGTGCTGCAGACGCAACAGACACTCTACCAGGCCGAAGACGCGCTGGCTCAGGCGCGGCTCGCACATGTTCAGGCGATCCTGAGTCTTTACCAGGCGCTCGGCGGCGGTTGGCTGCCGAAGCCGGTGGTATCCGCCGATGCACGGTGAATTCCCCAAAGAACTGCTGGCGAAGGCGCGCGGCAACACGCGTCGCACACTTGCAATCGCGCTCATCCTGATCGGAATCATCGCCGCACTTTATTACGTCTTCGGTTGGCCTGGCGCGCAACAACGGCGGGCGAACCGTTTCGCCACTGAAGGACCAGTGCCGGTTCTTGCCACCGCCGTCACGCGTGCTGATGTGCCGGTCTATCTCGACGCTGTCGGCACGATCAAAGCACTCAATACCGTCACGGTGCGTCCGCAGGTCGACGGTAAATTGCTCAGCGTCAACTTCAAGGAAGGCGAGGACGTCAAAAAGGGTGACGTGCTGGCCAAAATCGACCCGATCACTTACCAGGCGCAACTCGATCAAGCCGTGGCCAAGAAGGCGCAGGACGAGGCGCAGCTCGCCAATTCCAAGATCGATCTCGACCGCTACGAGAAACTTGCCGCCACCAACGCGATCAACAAACAGCAGGCGGACACCCAGCGCGCGCTCGTTGCTCAAAATACGGCGCTCGTGCAGGCCGACCAGGCGGCAATCGATAATGCACGGGCCATGCTTGGCTACACCACCATCACCGCGCCGCTGGAAGGCCGCACCGGCATCCGCATGGTGGACGAAGGCAATCTCGTGCGCGCCGCAGATACCGCTTCGGCGATTGTGGTGCTCACGCAGCTGCGCCCGATCTCGGTTTTTTTCAATCTGCCCCAGCAGGACCTGCCGCAGGTGAATGCCGCATTCGACAAGGGACCCCTCACTGTCGAAGCGCAACGCTCTGACAATGATGTGGTCATCGACCGCGGGGTGTTGAAGGTCGTCGACAATCAGGTCGACCAGACCACTGGCACCGTCAAACTGAAAGCTGAGTTTCCGAATACCGGTTTGCAACTCTGGCCAGGCCAGTTCGTCAATATCCGTCTGCTGATCGATACTCTCAAGCAGGTTCTGGTGATCCCGACCGGAGCCGTGCAACGCGGCCCGAATGGCACCTTCGTCTATGTCGTGAAGGACGACAATTCCGCAGCGGTGCGCCCTATCGTGGTGCAAAAACAAGACGAAACACAAACCGTGATCAAGGGCGGGCTCGAGCCGAGCGACCGTGTGGTCACGACCGGATTCGTCCGTCTCACCGACGGCAGCAAAGTTTCAGTGGGAAGCGCGGACGCAGCAACTCCGACTCAAGGTGGACAGCCGCGCGGTCAACGTCCTGACCGGCAAAGCAACGAGCGGCGGCAGCGGAGCGGCAGTAGTACGAGGCCGAACTCACAGCAATGAGCGTATCATCGCCTTTCATTCACCGGCCGATCGCCACTTCCCTTCTCGGCGTCGCGGTGATGCTGGGAGGATTTCTCGGCTACTGGTGGCTCCCGGTTTCTGCGCTGCCGCAAGTCGATTTTCCGACCATCCAGGTCACTACCCAGCTGCCGGGCGCCAATCCGGACACGATCGCCGCGCTGGTGACTGCACCGCTGGAGCGGCAATTCGGGCAAATCCCGGCCTTGCAGACGATGACATCGTCGAGCTCGTTCGGCATCAGCCAGGTCACCCTGCAATTCGACCTCAATCGTGACATCGACGCGGCGGCGCAAGACGTGCAGTCCGCGATCAACGCCGCCGCCTCCACGCTGCCCCGCAACCTGCCCTACCCGCCGCTTTATTCGAAGGTAAATCCGGCAGATGCACCCATCATCACCCTCGCCCTGACATCGCAAACCATCGATTTGCGCGCGCTTAGCGACATGGCCGACACGATCATGGCGCCGCGGCTTTCCGAGGTGACCGGCGTCGGCCACGTCTCGGTGCAGGGCGGCATCCGGCCGGCAATCCGCATTCAGGCGGATCTGTCTCGCCTTGCTGCCTACGGGGTTGCACTTGAGGATCTGCGCACGGCCATCGTGGGTGCCAACGTTGCCGGACCGAAGGGCTCGCTTGATGGCGCACATCAGTCCTACACCATTGCAGCGAATGACCAGATAACGACCGTTCAGACTTACCGGGACATTGTCGTAGCGTTTCGTAATGGTGCGCCAGTCAAAATCAGCGACGTCGCCGACGTAGTTGATGGGCTTGAGAACACCAAAGTCGGCGCCTGGTACCGGGGGCAGCCGTCCATCGTCGTCGATGTGCAACGACAGCCGGGCGCCAACGTGATCGAGACCGTGCAGCGCATCCACGCCGAGTTGCCGCGGCTGCGGCGCGCGATGCCGGCCGGCGCGAACCTCACCGTCGTCAATGACCGCACCACGACGATCCGCGCCTCCATTCATGACGTTCAGTTCACGCTCGTGCTCAGCATCGCATTGGTGGTGCTCGTCGTCCTGATTTTCCTGCGAACCATCCGTGCCACCATTATTGCCGGCGTTGCGTTGCCCCTGTCGCTGATCGCCACTTTCGGCGTGATGTGGTTCTGCGGATTTTCGCTCGATAACCTGTCATTGATGGCGTTGACCATCGGCACCGGCTTCGTCGTCGACGATGCGATCGTCATGATCGAGAATATCGTCCGCCACATGGAGAACGGCGAAGGCGCGCTGAACGCGGCCTTGCGTGGCGCACGCGAAATCGGGTTCACGGTAATTTCGCTGACCCTTTCGCTCGTCGCAGTCTTCATCCCTTTGTTGTTCATGACGGGCCTCGTCGGCCGCATGTTCCGCGAATTCGCGCTGACTCTCACGATCGCCGTTGTTGCATCGGCCATCGTCTCGCTGACACTCACACCGATGATGTGTGCCCGCCTGCTGCGTCACAGCGGCAGCACGGAGACCGGGCTTGCCACGCGCTTCCGTGCGTTCACCACCCGCTTCCATGAGCTGACCGAACAGACAGTCGAAGCCTATCGGCGCAGCCTCGAATGGGTTTTGCGCCGGCAACGTGAGACGCTTATCGTTACGATGGTGACGCTTGTCGCCACCATTTTGCTCTACATCATTATCCCCAAAGGCTTCCTGCCCTTGCAGGATACCGGCCTGATCACTGCGGTGACAGAAGCCGGAACCGACGTTTCGTTTGCGGAAATGCAGCGCCGCCAGCGTGTCGTGGAGGATGCGATCAGGTCCGATCCGGATGTGACGGGCGTCGTTTCCGTCATTGGCGTGAGCCCGATCAATGCCACGCCGAATGCTGGCCGGCTCGCCATCACTCTCAAACCTAGAGACGACCGAAAGGCTCATGTCGACGAAATTGTCGCGCGCCTCAAGCAGACGGTCGCCAACGTCCCCGGCATGACCGTTTATTTTCAGGCGACGCAGGACATCCAGATTTCGACACGCGCAAGCCGTGCGCAGTATCAATACACGCTCATGTCCACCGACCGCGACGAAGTGGTTGAGTGGGCCGACAAGCTCGTTCGCCGTTTGCGTAGCAATCCGACGTTCCAGGAGGTCGCGTCCGAGGCGCAGGAGGGCGGCCCGCGCGTGCAGGTCGACGTGGATCGCGAACAGGCGGGCCGGCTGGGCGTTTCCATGCAGAGCGTGACCGACACGCTCAACGACGCCTTTGGCCAGCGGCAAATTTCGACGATCTATGGCCAGGCAAATCAGTATCGCGTCATCCTGGAAGCCCAGCCCCGTTATCAACAGGACCCCAACGCCCTGAGGAAGCTCTACGTCACCGGTGCGAGCACCTCCACCGGAACGGCGGCAACGGTTGCCAACACCGCAAGCGGGAATACCAACACCAACACGACCGCCACGCCCAACGCCGTTACCAGCAGCAATCAGGTGCCGTTGGCCGCCTTTGCGCGCTTCGTGCCAACATCAGCGCCGCTCGCCATCGCACATCAGGAGCAATTTCCGTCCGTCACTATCAGCTTTGATCTCGCGCCCGGCTACGCACTGTCTGATGCAGTCAAGGTTATCCGTTCGGTCGAACAGGACATCGGCATGCAATCCTCGGTGACCGGCAATTATTCCGGTGATACCGCTGAATTCGCCAAATCTCTTGCCGGCGAACCGTGGCTGATTCTCGCGGCGATCATCGCGATCTACATCGTGCTCGGGGTGCTCTACGAAAGCTTTATCCATCCGCTCACAATTCTGTCCACCTTGCCGTCGGCAGGCGTGGGCGCCTTGTTGGCCTTGATGCTGTTCGGCTATGACCTGTCGGTGATCGCGCTGATCGGCATCGTTTTGCTGATGGGTATCGTCAAGAAAAACGCGATTCTGATGATCGATTTCGCGATTGATGCCGAACGGCATCAGGGCCTCTCACCGGAGGAATCGATTGTGCAGGCGGCGCTGCTGCGCTTCCGGCCGATCATGATGACGACGTTGGCCGCCTTGTTCGGCGCACTGCCACTGGCGCTTGAGGCCGGCACGGGCTCGGAGCTGCGCAACCCGCTGGGCATCACAATCGTCGGCGGTCTGCTGCTGTCTCAATTGCTTACGCTCTACACGACGCCGGTCATCTATCTTTACATGGAGCGTCTGCGCGCACGCCTGGCGCGCGCCGTAACACCTGCCGTACCGCCGGCACGGCCGCGCCCGGCTCGGGGCCGCCCGTGAATTTCTCCTCTCCATTCATCCGCCGGCCAATCGGCACCACGCTGCTGGCTATTGGTTTGTTTCTCGTTGGCGCCGTGGCCTATATGTTTCTGCCGGTTGCCAGCCTGCCGAGCGTGGAATTCCCCACCATCAATGTGAGTGTCAGCCGGCCCGGGGCCGATCCCAACATAATGGCTGCGACCGTGGCCGCGCCCATCGAGCGCCGGCTTGGTGAAATCTCAGGCGTCACCGAACTCACCTCGGTGACCTCGCTGGGGCAGTCGCGCATCACCGTACAGTTCGATCTCTCGCGCAGCATCGAGGGCGCTGCCCGCGACGTGCAAGCCGCGCTCAACGCCTCGCTCAGCGACCTTCCAACCGACCTCCCGACCCTGCCGACCTTCCGCAAGGCCAATCCGTCCGCAGCGCCCATCCTGATCCTGGCGCTCACCTCCAAGACCATGCAGCCGAGTGCGATCTATGACGCCGCCGACAGCGTGATCGCCCAGCGTCTCTCGCAGGTAGCCGGCGTCGCCGATGTCACAGTGGCCGGCTCCGAACAGCCGGCGATCCGCGTGCGCGTGGACCCGGCGCGGCTGTCCGCGATGGGATTGGCCATGGAAGACGTGCGCACGGCGATCTCCAATTCCAACGCTGCCGGTCCGATCGGCACTTTCGACGGCGACAAGCGCGCAACGACGATTGGTATCAACGACCAGCTGCGGGATGCCGGTGAATATGATCCACTGGTCGTGAAAACGATCAACGGCAACGTAGTTCGCCTTTCCGACATCGCCACCATCCGTCCGAGCGTGCGTAACAGCCGCGCGGCTGGCTGGTTCAACAGGGATCCCTCGGTCCTGCTCATTATTACCAAGCAGGGCGATGCCAACGTCATCGACACAGTCGATCGGATCTACGCGCTTCTGCCCGAACTCCGGCAGTGGGTGCCAGCCGGACTCGACATTTCGGTACTAACCGACCGCACCCAGACCATCCGAGCCAGCGTCCACGACATGCAGCTCACGCTTGCCGCTACGATCGGGCTTGTGATGCTGGTGGTATTTCTCTTCCTGCGCCGGTTGGCACCGACCGCAGCGGCCGGCGTCACAGTACCGCTGGCCCTTTCCGGCACCTGCGCGGCTATGTGGGCAGCCGGCTTTTCCATCGACAATCTGTCGCTCATGGCACTGGCCGTGAGCGTGGGATTCGTCGTGGACGATGCCATCGTGATGATCGAAAATGCCTTCCGTTATCTTGAGCGCGGCGCCTCGCCTCTACGCGCCACGCTAAAGGGCGCCAGGCAGATCGGCTTCACCGTTGTGTCGATTTCGGTGTCGCTCATCGCCGCCTTTATTCCCCTCCTGTTCATGGGCGGGATCGTCGGACGACTGTTCCGCGAATTTTCAGTGACGCTCGCCTTTGCGATTGCCATTTCTACAGTGGTCTCGTTGTCCGTTACGCCAATGATATGCGCGTATTTCGTGCGTCGACCGCCGAGCCGGGACGCAACCTGGCTCGACCGCCGGGTCGAGGGTCTCCTGTCACGCATAACCCGCTTCTACGACCGCACGCTGTCTTTCGCGCTCGAGCACCGTGCGCTCATGCTGATCGTCTTCGTCGCAACGATTGCGCTCACCATTGGGCTCTATATCAAGGTGCCCAAAGGCTATTTTCCGCAGGATGACACCGGGCTGATCTTCGGCGGAACTGAAGCCTCGACTGACATTTCTTTCGAAGCGATGAAACAGCTGCAGCAGAAAGCGATGGACATTGTGCTGGCCGATCCGGCGGTCGCAGGGCTCGGATCATCGGTCGGCGCGTCACCGTTCAACGCTTCGGTGAATCGCGGGCGCCTTTTCATCAGTCTCAAACCGCTCAATGAGCGCGGCAATGTCACCACGCTGCAGGTTGTCGGGCGTCTGCGTACCAAGCTCAACCAGATCCCGGGCATCCGCGTATTCATGTTTCCAGCACAGGATCTGCGGGCCGGCGGACGGCAAAGCGATTCTCAATATCAGTTCACGCTGTGGAGCGCTGACATCGACGAACTGCAAAAATGGGTACCCCGCGTGGTCGATCGCGTGAAGCAGTTGCCCGGAATTGTGGACGTCACCACCGACCGCGAGCAAGGCGGCCTGCAGGCCAATATCAACATCGACCGGGCCGCAGCGTCGCGCTTCGGCGTGCGCGTGCAGGATATCGACAATGCACTCAACAATGCGTTTTCGCAGCGCCAGATCTCGACCATATATGGCCCGCGCAACCAGTATCGCGTGATTTTGGAAGTCGACCCCTCTTATCAGCGCGATCCAACCGACCTCTCCCGTGTCTATGTCCCCGGCAATGGCGACGCCCAGGTACCGTTATCGGCGGTGACGCAGACAGAACGTGGTATCGCGCCCCTTGTCGTGAACCATCAGGGACAGTTCCCCTCGGTGACCATTACTTACAATCTAGCGCCCAATACCGCGATCGAGGACGCCACTGGCGCCATCGAACGCGCTGTCGCCGAAATGCACATTCCCGACACCATTCACGCGGATTTCGCCGGCGATGTGCAGGCCTTCAAGCAAGCCGTCGGCGCGCAGCCCCTGTTGCTGCTGGCGGCGTTAGTCGCGGTCTATATCGTGCTCGGGATCCTGTATGAAAGCCTCGCGCATCCGCTGACCATCATCTCGACGCTACCCTCGGCGGGTTTGGGCGCTTTGCTGGCACTACAGGTTTCAGGCACCGAACTGTCGGTGATCGCCTTTATCGGCATCATTCTTCTGATTGGCATCGTGAAGAAGAACGGCATCATGATGGTGGACTTCGCTCTCGACGGTGAGAGACGACTGGGGCTGTCGCCGCAACGTGCAATTCACGATGCTTGCCTTGTCCGATTCCGGCCAATTCTCATGACGACACTATCCGCCATGCTCGGCGCATTGCCGCTGGTGATCGCCATCGGACCGGGTGCTGAATTGCGGCGGCCGCTCGGTATCACCATTATCGGCGGGCTTCTGGTATCGCAGGTGCTCACGCTCTACACGACACCGGTCATTTACTTGCTGCTCGACCGGCTGCACCGCAAGCTGGGCGGCGCGAACTTTTCTTTCATCCGCCGGGGCAGCCCGCCGTTACAACCTGCGGAGTAGAATCAGACGCCTAGATAACGGTGCTGGACGTCAGGCGCGGCGGCAAGCTCCTGAGATGAACCTTTCCACACCACGCGCCCACGCTCGATCAGGAAATGCCGGTCGGCGACGCGCAATAGTGCGCCAACATTCTTGTCGATCACCAGGACCGACAGGCCTGATTCCTTCAGGCTGGCAAGGCAGCGCCAGATTTCGGCACGGATCAGAGGTGCCAGACCTTCAGTCGCCTCGTCGAGGATGAGCAGACGCGGATTGGTCATCAGTGCTCGGCCAATTGCGAGCATTTGCTGCTCTCCGCCGGAGAGTTGATTGCCCATACTGTCACCGCGCTCGGCGAGCCGCGGGAATAGTTCGTATACCCTGGCGAGCGTCCAGCCCTCACCGTTACGTTTGGCCGCTGTCGCCGTCAGATTTTCGCGCACGGAGAGGTTCGGGAAAATCTGACGTCCTTCCGGCACAAGGCCGATGCCGAGCTGAGCGACTTTGTATGTCGGCAGGGTTCTGATCTCTTCGCCCATCAAACGAATGGCCCCGGCGCGGGCGGGCGTAAGTCCCATGATGGAGCGCACAGTGGTGGTCTTGCCCATGCCGTTGCGCCCCATCAGCGTGACCATTTCGCCGGGGGCGATGACGAGCGAGACGCCGAACAAGACCTGGCTGAGGCCGTAGCAGGTTTCGACGCCGTCCAGCGCGAGCACAGGTTCAGCCATGCACGGCCTCCTGCTCGCCGAGATAAGCGTCGCGGACCTGGGCATTGCTGCGGATGTCTTCAGGTCGGCCAGAAGCGATCATCCGGCCATAGACCAGGACCGTGATGCGGTCGGCAAGCGCGAAAACAGCCTCCATGTCATGCTCGACCAGCAGGATCGTCAGCTCTTTCTTGAGTTCGCGCAGCGTGGCAACCATGCGCGCGGATTCCTCAGGTCCGAGGCCCGCCATTGGTTCGTCAAGCAGCAACATGCGCGGTTTGGACGCAAGCGCCATCGCAAGCTCAAGTTGCCGATGCTCGCCGTGACTAAGTGCGGATGCCGGAAGGTCTGCACGCTCCTTTAAGCCCACCCGCGCGAGAGCCGCGCGCGCCGGATCGCGCAGCTCCGGTTCACGCCGCGCATTGCGCCAGAAATGAAAAGAATGACCAGCGCGCGCCTGCACCGCCAGCGCCACATTGTCGAGGACGCTCAAATCGAGAAAGAGCGACGTAATCTGAAACGAGCGCGCCAGTCCGAGCGTGCTGCGGGCGTGCATGGGTATCGCAGTGATATCGTCGCCCGCGAAATAGATGCGCCCGGAGTCGGGCCTGAGCTGGCCGCTGAGTTGCGCGATCAGCGTTGTCTTGCCCGCTCCGTTAGGCCCGATCACGGCATGCAATTCACCTTCGGGAATACGGAAATTGAGATCATCGGTGGCCACGATGCCCCCGAAACGCTTGGCAAGACTTTCCACGCGGAGCAAATCAGTCATGGTGCACCTTTTGGCGCACCTTGCCGAGAAGGCCGTCGATACCGCCGCGCGCGAACAGCACAACGAGCAACAGGAGCGGTCCGAGGATGATCTGCCAGTATTCGGTGATGCCGGAAAGCACCTCTTCCAGCACCAGCAGCGCCACCGCGCCGAACAACGGGCCGAATGTCGAGCCCATGCCGCCGAGCACGACCATGATGATGAGATCGCCCGAACGCGTCCAATACATCATTGCCGGGCTGACGAAATCGGTGTGATTGGCGAGCAACGCGCCAGAGAGGCCGCAAAGCGTGCCGGCAATGACGAAGCAGGTAAGTTTATAACGATAGGTTGGGAAGCCGATGGCGCGCATGCGCGTATCGTTCGACCGGGCGCCCTGAACCGCCAATCCAAAGCGCGAATTCACGATGCGCCAGACGAGGTATATCGACGCAAAAAGCAGCGCGAGACAAAGGTAATA
>DASXLC010000106.1:0-23935 GCA_036496445.1 Pseudolabrys sp.
AAGAGCCGCCGCGCAAGGCGAGAGCGAAGTAGATTGTTGGTCGTGCGGCGCAGGCCGCCCCACCGCCATTGACCGAACCTGCGGAGGGCACGCCGACGCGGTGCATGCCCCACAGCGACAGCGTGGGCGCGGTGTCCGTGCTCGTGCTCGGTACCTGTCATGCGCTCTGTCGCGCCCCTCGTCTGACACAGGATATGTTTCGCGCCTGCGGCCAGACCCCCAGGTGGCGCGGCTTACGGCACATATCTGTGGAACCCGTTGCGCCGCCCCAACGCAAATGGCATGTGCGACATGAGCGCTCGAAAACGACGAAAGGAAGGCATATGACGCGGGAGCTTGTTGCGGGTGCGAAGGCTCCGGCCTTCACGCTCCCGCGGGATGGTGGCGGTAAAGTCTCGCTAAGGGATTTCAAAGGCCGCAACCTCGTCCTTTACTTCTACCCCAGGGCCGATACGCCCGGTTGTACCAAACAGGCCGTCTCGTTCTCCCGCCTGCGTTCCGAATTCGCCAAAACGGGCACGGCGATTCTCGGAGTTTCGGCCGACCCCGTGAGCGCACAGGACAAATTCAAATCCAAACATAAACTCGCCATACCGCTTGGATCCGACGAAACCAAAAAGATGCTCGCGGCCTATGGGGCCTGGGGCGAGAAATCGCTATACGGTCGCAAATTTATGGGCGTCATGCGCAAGACCTTCCTCATTGACGCGACCGGCCGCATCATCCGGATCTGGCCGAAGGTACGGGTGCCGGGACATGCCGAAGAGGTCTTGACTGCCGCCCGCGACCTCTAATGCCCGGCAAATACTGGTGAATCATAGCCATACCCTACCCGGATTACGGCTTTCTTAACCATATCCGATTGATATCGACGTTGCCGGACCGCGGCTCGACCCAAGGCCGAACCGGCGCGGAGCGTTGATGTCGCATTCGTCCCCTTCGTACTACCCGGCCGCCGATCACATCGGCCGGCATGCCCAACCCAGGGCACAGTCCGCCGGCTCGATCTCTCGACATCTTCACCGGAGTCACGACGGCTACACCCTTACGCACGCCGGACACCAGGTCCGGATTGGACCGGTCGCATTCTGGATCGTGGTCGGCGCGCTGGTCATCATGGCGGTGTGGTCGATCGCGACGGGTACCTACTTCGCATTTCGGGACAATGTCCTTACTCGCCTGATCGGCCGGCAAGCCGAAATGCAATTTGCTTACGAGGATCGTATCGCCGAGTTGCGTGCTCAAGTCGACCGCACGACGAGTCGCCAGCTGCTCGACCAGGAACAGTTCGAGAAAAAACTCAACACCCTTCTCCAACGCCAAGCCGCGTTGGAACAACGTACGTCCGCGCTCATCGGCGATCCATCCTCGACCGGCGGCGTCAAGCCGGCACGCATCGCACCACCGGCGACAATGCCTCTCGAAAAGCCGATCCGGCCGTCGCAGATCAATGACACGGTGATCTTCGTTGCGCCGCCGGACCGCGAAGCCCGTCTGCAGTCGCGCGAATTGCCGGCGGCTGCGACACGTATTGCCGAGCGCACGACCGCCAGTGGCCTCGGCGGAATGCTCGCACGCGTTTCGTTGTCGCTGGACAAGGTTGAGCAAAAGCAGGCGGCAACGCTCACCGATCTCGAAGAACGTATCGACACGAGAGTTCGCCGGATGCAGAGCGTGCTTGCCGACCTCGGAATCGATCTTGGCCGCGCATCGTCCGAAGGATCCATCGGCGGACCATTTGTCCCAATGAGGCAGCCGCAATCCGGAGCCAGCGCCTTCGAGCGTCAGCTCTACCGCATCAATGTCGCCCGCGTGCAAATCGATCGTTACTCCCGCGCGCTCGTCGCCGTGCCGGTCCGCAAACCCGTCATTGGCGAAGTGGATATGAGTTCGCCTTTCGGCATGCGCATGGATCCATTTTTGGGCAGGCCAGCCGTTCATACCGGCATCGACCTGCGTGGGGAAACCGGCGAGCCCGTGCGGGCGACCGCCACTGGACACGTAACCATCGCCGGTCGAGAGGGCGGATACGGCAATATGGTGGAAATCAATCATGGCAACGGTCTTGCCACCCGTTACGGCCATTTGTCGCAAATCAGCGTGAAAATCGGCCAGGTCGTACGCATTGGCGAGGTCGTAGGCAGGATCGGATCGACCGGGCGTTCCACCGGCCCTCACCTGCACTACGAAACGAGGATCAACGGCGATGCGGTCGATCCGCAAAAATTCCTGCGCGCGGGCCTAAGGCTGGGCAATATTTGAGGCCTGCCACCGGCGAACATTGCCAATCAGCGCCCCGAAAGGGAAAAATCCTCCCTTCGTAGCTTCGGCCGGGAGCCAAACCAATATGCGGATCGGGCCGCGCCATCCTTGGCTTGGAGCTGCCGGGTTTCATCTCGCGGGCGCATTGCTCGCTCCGTATTTCCGGCGTCGAAATATTTTTCGAGCCGACAGCGAATTCGCTCGCGCGCGTTTTGGGGCAATAAGGTCAAAAATAGAGCGTGGCGAGACGTCATATCTGGCCGGTGTATCGTCCGTCGGCTTCCATAATTCCGGTATTGCGCTCATCGAGCTGACGCGCGAGCGCGGGCCACGCTTGATCTTCAACAACGAGGAAGAACGGTTCTCGGGCGAAAAACACACCAACGCTTACCCTCGACATTCGATCGAACACATGCTCACCGCAATGGCGGCCATGGGCTTGAATGTCGGCCATATCGACGCATGGCTCACCTCCTGGGACTACGCTGCGGTGTGGACAACATTGATCCGCGTCACCCTCGAGGAAGCACCGGCGAGTTTCAGCATGCTTCGCGACCAGGCGACGCCCGCGTTCAGCCTGCGGGCGCTTGATCGCGGCATCCGCGCCTCGCGTCATATCTCCGAACAGTTGGGATTGGATCAGCCTGTCGCACTCATCGCCACGCCGCACCATGACAATCACGCGTGGTTTTCATTCGCCGCGTCGCCATTCGCTCACGACAAAGGTCCTGCATTGGTTGCGGTGCTGGACGGCTTCGGCGATATGGGAGCCGTTTCGGTTTACGTCTGTGAGGCGGGCCGCATGCGGCGCCTCTATTGCAATAACAGCATCTTCGACTCGCTTGGCGTTTTCTACTCGGTGATCAGTTCCACGCAAGGAGGGTGGACCTGGCTCTCCAGCGAGGGCCGCTACATGGGCGCCACCGCCTACGGCAACAACGACCGCAAGACAAATGCCTACTACGCAGCGCTAAAGCCGATCTTCAATCTCGCACCGAACGGCCAGATATTTCTGAATCGTGACCTAGCGAATTGGCAGCGCAATATCCTGAACCGCCCCTATAGCGACGCCCTGAAACAAATCCTGGGCGAGCCGATAGCGCTGAAGGACATGTGGAACCCGGACGCGGTGCTTCGCTTGGAAGACATCAAGCACAAGGAAAATACACAAGAGCGTCTCGACAAGGCTGCGGCGACACAAATGGTCTTCGAGGACGCATTGATGCATCTTCTTGCGCATTTTATCAGCGCAACAGGCATTCACCGGCTGGTGCTTACTGGTGGAATTGGCCTCAATGCACTGGGCAATATGCGAATCCTCGAGACGTTCGACGAAAACTTTTTTCGTCCCGGCCTCGGGGGTAACACCCGCCTTCATTTATGGGTGCCGCCAGTACCCAACGATGCCGGCGTCACAATCGGCGCAGCCTATATGGGCGCCTATCACGCAGGCTATGGAGTGGGCGCGCCGATCGAGCATGCCTTCTACTGCGGCGCGTCACCGACGGAACACGATATCCGTGCGGCATTGACCGCCAGCCCCGACATCGAATGGACCGAACTAAAATCAGCTGCCAGTCCCGACGCACGCGGGCAGTTCGCCGACTTCATGGCCTTCATGACCGCGCACGACGCCATTTTCGCACTTTACCAGGGCCCGGCCGAAACCGGCCCACGCGCCCTTGGCCATCGTTCCATTCTCGCCAACCCCTGCAATCCGACGACGCGTGAAAACCTCAACGCGCGCGTGAAATACCGCGAAGCCATCCGTCCGCTGGCGCCGATGATGACGCTCGATGCCGCAAAGCAATTTTTCGAACTATCGGACGGCGCGAGCGATGCCGACTACAATGCCTACAACTACATGGTGCTGACCGCGCATGCCAAACCCGCAGCACACACCCGTATTCCTTCGGTCGTACATGCCGATGGCACCGGCCGCCTTCAAATAGTGCGCGAGAACACCGATCCCCTCACCCACGCGTATCTGAAAGCACTCGGCCGACGGATCGGCGTCGAAGTTGCCGTGAATACCTCATTCAACGTGGCTGGGCCGATTGCGCAGACGGCGCAACAGGCTATCGACACGCTTCGGCGCTCCAAGGCGCTCGACGCAGTGTTGATGTTCTCAAACGAGGGGCCGGTATTTGCCGCACGCCACGGCGACAGCGCGCAAACCGGCAACGGCCGTTTTCGCCAATGGCTGCTGGAATGGCAACGGGAAACCGGACAGCGCCTGGAACTTTAGGAATTACTCCACGTCCTCGACCTGTTCCGGTCCTCCGCCAAACGCTTTTTGCGCCAACGCCGCCTGCATGAACTCATCGAGGTCGCCGTCGAGCACTCCCGCGGTGTTTGACGTGGAAACACCGGTGCGCAGATCCTTCACCATTTGATAGGGCTGCAACACGTACGAACGAATCTGGTGGCCCCAGCCGATATCGGTCTTTGCGGCCTGCTCGGCCACCGCCTTCTCTTCGCGTTTCTTCATCTCCATTTCAAAAAGCTTGGCGCGCAACATGTCCCAGGCCATCGCTCGATTGCGATGCTGCGAGCGGTCCTGCTGACATTTCACAACGATATTCGTCGGAATGTGCGTAAGGCGTACCGCTGACTCTGTCTTGTTGACGTGCTGACCGCCGGCGCCGCCGGAACGCATGACGTCGGTGCGAACATCATTTTCATTGATGTCGATCTTGATGCGGTCATCGACCACCGGGAACACCACGACACTGGCAAACGACGTGTGCCGTCGCGCATTGGAATCGAAGGGCGAAATGCGAACCAGCCGGTGCACGCCATTCTCGCTCTTGAGCCAGCCATAGGCATTGTGGCCCTTGATCATGATGGTCGCCGACTTGATGCCGGCCCCCTCGCCTTCACTCTCCTCGATCCAGTCGACCTTGTAGCCATGGGCATCGGCCCAGCGCACGTACATGCGCATAAGCATGCTGGCCCAATCCTGACTCTCGGTGCCGCCGGCGCCGGCGTGCACCTCCAGATAGCAATCGTTGGCATCGGCTTCGCCCGACAGAAGTGCTTCCAGCTCGCGGCGGGCAACCTCAACTTTCAAACGTTTCAGCGCAGACTCAGCTTCAGCGACCGTCTTGTCGTCCTTCTCCGTCTCGCCGAGTTCGACTAGCGTAAGCTGGTCCTCAAGCTCCTGCTCGATGCGGCCAATGGCCTTGAGCTGGTCATCAAGCGCGTCACGCTCGCGCATGACGCGTTGCGCTCGGGCCTGATCGTTCCACAGATTGGGGTCTTCTGATTCCTTGTTCAGCTCGGCAAGGCGGCGCGTCGCGGCGTCGACGTCAAAGATGCCTCCTCAGCAGCCGTACCGACTGCTTGATTTCCTCGACCAGATTCTGGGTTTCCGCGCGCATTGATTCGTCCTTGGCCCGAATTGTTCCGCATGTAGCGTCCCTGCACTAGCGCCGCAACCCTCAATCTCCAGAAGAACCATTCGCATACCCGGAACCATGGTGGAGAGCACGAATTGACCATGGAGACGCTCCGCTACCGAACAATCAACCATAGCGAGGGATGACCCATGGGCCTTTTTAGTAAAGACATCAAAACACTCGACGACCTGTTCGTGCATCAGTTGCGCGACATCTATTACGCGGAAAAGCAGATCGTGCAGGCTCTGCCCGAGATGATCGAGAAAGCGACAGACGCCGGCCTGAAACAGGGCTTCGAGGCTCATCTTGGTGAGACCAAGAACCACGTGAAGCGGCTCGAGCAGGTCTTCAAGATGCATGGCGTGGACGCAAAGGGAATCGAGTGCCCGGCAATCGACGGAATCATCGAAGAAGCCGATGACGTCACCGGCGATGTAGAGAACAAGGCTGTGCTTGACGCGGCCTTGATAGCTTCCGCGCAAGCAGTCGAGCACTATGAAATGACTCGCTATGGAACATTGATCGCCTGGGCAAAACAACTTGGCCGCCCGGACTGCGCCAGTGTGCTGCAGCAGAATCTCGATGAAGAAAAGGCCGCCGACTCCAAGTTGACTGCGCTTGCCGAGCGCAGTGTTAATGCAAAAGCGGCATAGCTTCGGGATTTAAAAAAAGCCCCGGCCTTTGTGCCGGGGCTTTCTTATTTCGCCGGCCTGCTCAGTACAGTCCACCTGTACCCGAACGCACCGCACGGTCGGCATCAGGGCTGACACCAATCCCCCAGGACCGTCCGCCCTCCGGCGCGTCACCGCTGCCGACCACCGAATAACTATCAGGTGGTGCCGTGCCGGGCTTGAAGGCTTCGAGGATTGCGCGCTCGGTGCCCGGCCCGGCACGCATTCCGGTCTTCAGATCGACACGCACAAGCTTGATGCCCGGAGGCACACGGAATGGAACGGACGGCTTGTCGGCCAGCGCGACCTTGAGGAACTCCTTGACGATCGGCGCGGAAAGGTGACCACCGGTCGCACCGCGACCAAGATGGCGCGGTTTGTCATAACCCATGTAAACACCAACGACGATGTCAGGCGTAAAGCCGATGAACCATGCATCTTTTTCATCGTTGGTGGTGCCGGTCTTGCCGGCAATTGGCTTGCCGACTTCCTTCTGGAAGCCTGCGCCTGCCGCGGTGCCGCGTTGGACCACGCCCTCCATCATCGAGGTGATCTGATAGGCAGTCATCGGATCCAGAATTTGCTGGCGCCGATCGACCAGCGACGGTTCAGGCTGATTGTCCCATTTCTTGCCGGCGCAGCCGATGCATTCGCGCTCGTCATGTTTGTAGACCGTGTGGCCGTAACGGTCTTGGATGCGGTCGATCAATGTTGGTTTGATTTTCCGGCCGCCATTGTCGAACATTGCATAAGCGGTGGTCATGCGCAGCAATGTCGTCTCGCCGGCGCCCAGCGCGAAGGACAGATACGGCGGCAGGTCATCGTAGACACCGAAACGCTTGGCATATTCAGCGATCAGCGGCATGCCGATGTCCTGCGCCAGGCGCACCGTCATCACGTTGCGCGAATGTTCGATGCCGTAGCGCAGCGTGGAAGGACCGGCAAAACTGCCTTCATAGTTTTCAGGCCTCCAGACGCCCACGCCAGGCCCCTGGTCGATCTCGAGCGGGGCATCGAGCACGATGGTCGAAGGCGTGTATCCGTTATCGAGCGCTGCGGCGTAAACGAATGGTTTGAACGACGACCCCGGCTGGCGCAATGCCTGGGTCGCACGATTAAACTGGCTCTGGTCGAATGAAAAGCCGCCGACCATGGCGAGCACACGCCCGGTCCAGGGGTCTTCGACCACCATGGCGCCGGACACTTCCGGTATCTGGTGTAGCGCGAACTGGCCCTCGGTTTTGGCCGGCTCCACATAGACGACGTCGCCCGCACTAACGACCTGGCCGACTTTCCCAACCGGCTTTCCACCCGTCTTGGCCCATTTCATGCCTTCGAGCGGCAATATTCCAACTGTGCGCTCTTTGCTGACAAATCCGCCGGGTTCACGCCCCGGCTGCAATCCGATGCGCGCCGATTGGTCGCTGACCTCAAGCACAACCGCCAGTCGCCACGGCGACACATCGGACAGGGATTTCACATCGGCAAGTTTGACACCCCAGTCGCCGGCGATGTCGATTTTGGTGACCGGACCGCGCCACCCCTGTGTTTCATCGAAGCGAACCAAGCCGTCGGTAAACACTTTGCGAGCCAGCACCTGTAACTTGGGATCGAGTGACGTGCGGACGGACAGGCCACCCTCGTAAAGTTTCTTCTCACCGTAACGCTCATAGAGTTCACGCCGCACTTCTTCGGCAAAGTATTCGGCAGCAAAGACGTGCGCACTAGTCGCCTTTGACGTCACGCCGAGCGGTGAACGCTTGGCTTTTTCGGCATCAGCCGATTTCACAAAGCCGGATTCTGCCATGCGATCGATTACCCAATTACGGCGCTCGATCGCGCGCTCGCGCTGACGGAATGGATGGTAATTGTTCGGTGCTTTCGGCAGCGACGCGAGATAGGCGGCCTCGGGAACGCTCAGTTCATTGACCGCTTTGTCGAAATAGACGAGCGAGGCGGCCGCGATACCATATGCACCAAGGCCTAGGTAGATTTCGTTCAAGTAAAGCTCGAGGATCTTGTCTTTGCTGTAGGTGCGCTCGATCTTGAGTGCCAGCAGCGCCTCTTTGACCTTGCGCGACATCGAAAGTTCGTTGGACAACAGGAAGTTCTTGGCGACTTGTTGCGTGATGGTTGAGGCACCCTGCGGGCGCCGGCTGGATCCGTAATTCTGGAGATAGACGACGGCCGCCCGGGCGATGCCCCCGAAATCGAGCCCGCCGTGCTCATAGAAATTCTTGTCCTCGGCGGCGAGAAAGGCGTTGATCACCAGTTTCGGTACCGCCTGGATGGGAATGTAAAGGCGCCGTTCGCGCGCATATTCGCCCACCAGTGAGCCATCCCCGGCGTGCACACGCGTCATCACCGGTGGCTCGTAGTCCTGCAACTGCGAATAGTCCGGGAGATCCTTCGAAAAGTGCCAAAGCAGGCCTGCCGCCGCAGCCACGCCCACCACAAAAAGGATCGTGCCCGCCGCGAAGAGGAAGCCGAAGAAGCGTAACAGGAGCTTCATGGTCGAATGGTCCCGTCTTGCGCCTGGTTGCAGCCTTCATTTCCTGTGAGAGCACATCGCAAGACCGGCAGGAATTCTAATACTACCAACCCGCCACCGTCATCATCGAAGACCCCACCGTGTCCCTGAAGTTGCCCGGTTTTATGTTGAAACTGAGGCCAGTTAGCCATTTCAGTTGCGTCCTCCACCGGCACCGGCCCCGGCCACCCGGGGCGTAAAGAAGCTGTCAACGGCCTGCGCCAACGCCTGGGCCGTACGAGCACGCCAGGCCGCGGAAGTCAGCTGCTTGAGGTCGTCCTTGGTCGACATGTAGCCCAGTTCCAGCAGCACCGATGGAACGTCTGGCGCCAACAGAACCTTGAAGCCTGCTGATTTGAGCGGATGTTTGTGCAGCCGCGCCGCAGCCTTGAGTTCGCCGACGAGCGTACGGGCGAATTGCATCGAGAACGTTTTGGTTTCGCGCTGCGCAAGATCGACCAGAATGTTGGCAACGTCATCGGGTTCGGTCGTGAGATCGACACCGGCAATAACGTCAGCCTTGTTTTCTGCCTCGGCCAGGCGCGCTGCCTCGGCATCGGAGGCGTTTTCCGACAACGTATAGACTGTCGCGCCTTCGGCCTGACCTTCGCGCCGCGGCAAGGCGTCGGCATGTACGGAGATGAACAACCCGGCATTGCGCGACCGCGCAAAACGCACCCGTTCGGCGAGCGGGATGAACGTATCGTCTGAACGCGTCATCGCGACCCGATATTTGCCACTGCTCTCAAGCTTCTCACGCAACGTCTGCGCGAACGCGAGCACAACATCCTTCTCAAGTTCTCCACCCGATCCTTTGGTACCGTTGTCGATGCCTCCATGACCGGGATCGAGCACAATCAGCGGGCGCGCGTCGCCGTCAGCTTTTGGAGGTGCTTCGCTCGGCTTGATGGAGGTGCTGTGCGAGGGACGATTTACCAGCGCGATGTTCCGCATGAAGCTGGTGCGGTCCGTGGCAATGAGATCGAGCACCAGTCGTGCCGGCTGCGCTTCCGCTGAGTCGAGCACGAAGGCTTTCTCGAGGCGCACCGGTCCCTTGGTATCGAGGACGATGCGAGAGCCACCTTGCATGATCAGACCGTAGCGAAACGCCTTCACCAGACCGCGGGCCTGCTCACCCGCTTTGGCGGGGAGCGTGAAGGTCGTCTGCGGCAAATCAATCACCACTCGGTACGGATCGGCGAGCGTGAACGCGACAAGGTCGATCTTCCGATTCAGATCGACCACAAAGCGGGTCTGCTTGTCGTCTCCGCCAATTCGCATATCGGTCGCAACGACCGACGCCTCCGCGGACGCGGACGGAGCACGCACTGTCACGCCCTTTTCGGCGGCGATGGCCAGCGACGCGCAAGCGGCGAACAACGTGCCGACGATCGTGCTGGCAATGTGGAATGCGCGGGCTGTCACGAATCCGGACCCTTTTTCAGTCCCTTTTTAGCCCATTAAGGGGTGCTTCGGTTAACGGAACTTGAGTAAACGCCCATTTCCGATGCCACTGTGGCCCAACTACAAGGCATTTCCGTGCGCGAGTGTGGCCAAACTGCAAAGCTTTGCTTGCCAGCCAAGGTTCTGAGCCGTATGTAAGGTGTTGCTGACGGTTAGAGTTCCGGTTGTGCCGCGTTCGGGCCCCGGCCGCTTTAGGTCCTGTACCGCCCCCCTCGAGGAGGACGGCGGACGGCCAAGCGAAACGAGCCGAAACCCTTGTGAAGGACATCCGGATCAGCGCGCGGCGCTAGCGCCGTTCGCACCTGGCCGTGAGTATTGAGAAACCTCGGTTCGCGCCTATGAGGCGCGACCGTAGCGCTAATGGGTCGCAAGTTTCATGCTGCCACTGACGCAGCAAAGGTATTTTGAGGTCGATCGCCCACGCACCGCCACCATGACGGTGCGCGCAGGTGTTGTCCTCGGCCACGCGGCCCTTCCCATCCACACCAATCAGGCTGACTTCCCGCTTTATCACCTTGCGCTGTCATCATCGCGCGAGTTGGCGGGACTAGCTGGCCCAGTGAGATTTTCCAATGGCCGACAAAATGCTGATCGACGCGACTCACCCGGAGGAGACCCGGGTCGTCGTGCTACGCGGCAACCGCGTCGAAGAATTCGATTTCGAAAGCGCCAACCGCAAGCAGCTTCGCGGTAACATCTACCTCGCCAAGGTCACGCGGGTTGAACCGTCCTTGCAGGCGGCTTTCGTCGATTACGGCGGCAACCGTCACGGGTTTCTGGCGTTCTCGGAAATCCATCCCGACTACTACCAAATTCCGGTCGCTGACCGGCAAGCACTGATCGCGCAGGAAGAGCGTGACCAGCGCGCGGCCGATGCGGACGCGGATAACCGCGCCGGACGGCGCGGTCGTCATCGGCATCGCGGGGCCGATCGCCATCGCGATCGTGACGTGGTGCAGAGCGAACCGCTCGCCACCGAAGACCTTGCGAACGAAGCGGCCGAAAGTCCGGCGGGCGAGGCCGGGCTGAACGAGCCTGCACCCGCAGAGGCGTTCGAGACCGCGATGCCGGCGTCCGAGCCGGCATCGTCCGAATTCGTCGCGGAACTACAGGCGCACGAAGCCACCGGGTTTTCTCCCGGCGAAGACATACCCGGGGCCCCGCCCGCGTCCGAGGTGAGCGAGACGCCGCGCGAAACGATCGCAGAGGGCGAGCAACCCTCTGCTGCGGCCGAAGGTGCGCTCACAGCTGACGCCACCTTTGCCGATCCCGGAAACGGGATGGCCGCCTTCTCCGGCGAAAACGGCCATGACGGCCATAACGGCCACGCCGAAGACCACCATGAGGAAGAAGCCGTCGAATCTGTCGGCGGTGCTGATGCCCTCGAAGAAGTGCAGGAGCGCCTTCCCCGATTTCGGCGTCAGTACAAGATCCAGGAAGTAATCAAGCGCCGGCAAGTGATGCTGGTTCAGGTCGTCAAGGAAGAGCGCGGCACGAAGGGCGCTGCATTGACGACCTACCTCTCGCTCGCCGGACGTTACTCGGTATTGATGCCGAACACCGCGCGCGGCGGCGGCATTTCTCGCAAGATCACGTCTTCCGAGGACCGATCGCGACTCAAAGAAATCGCGCAAGACCTTGAGGTGCCGGAAGGCATGGGCGTGATTTTGCGAACGGCGGGGGCAAGCCGCACCAAAACCGAAGTCAAACGCGATTTCGAATATCTGCTGCGTCTATGGGAAACGGTGCGCGACCTCACGCTCAAATCGACCGCCCCCAAGCTGGTCTATGAGGAAGGCTCGCTTACCAAGCGCTCTATCCGCGACCTTTACGGCAAGGATATCGAAGAAATAGTCGTGTCCGGCGAAGAAGGCTTCAAGGAAGCGCGTGACTTCATGCGCATGCTGATGCCGAGCCACGCCAAGCATGTAAAGCATTACAAGGACACGCAACCGCTGTTCACCCGCTACGGCATTGAGAGCCAGCTCGACGCCATGTTCTCGCCGGTGGTGCAGCTTCGTTCCGGCGGCTACATCGTGATCAACCAGGCGGAAGCGCTGGTGGCGATCGACGTCAACTCCGGACGCGCCACTCGCGAACATCACATCGAGGACACAGCGCTCAAGACCAATTGCGAGGCGGCCGAGGAAATCGCCCGGCAATTGCGCCTGCGAGATCTGGCCGGCCTCATTGTCATTGACTTCATTGACATGGACGAGGGCCGCAACAATCGCACGGTGGAGCGTCGACTGAAGGATGCGCTTAAGTACGACCGCGCTCGCATCCAGGTCGGTCGAATCTCGCATTTCGGCTTGCTGGAAATGTCGCGGCAACGCATCCGCACCTCGGTCCTGGAAAGCTCGACCGAGAAGTGCCCAATTTGCGGCGGCAGCGGCCATGTTCGTTCCGTATCGTCCGTGTCGCTGCAGCTGTTGCGCGCTATCGAGGAAATGCTGATCAAGGGCGCAACACACAATCTGATCGTGCGTACGCGGGCCGAAGTCGCGCTTTATGTGCTCAATCACAAACGCGCCCATCTCCGTGCGCTGGAAGAGCGCTTCCGTATCACCATCACTGTGTCGGCCGACCCGGCAGTGACCGGCCAGCAGTCCTACGTGATCGACCGAGGGGAGCAGGTCCACACGCCTGAAGCGGCACGGATTCTTGCTGCTCAGCAGCCGCAGTTGATCTCGCCCGTCGAGGACATCGAGGAAGAAGCCGAAGCTGATGACCAGGCGGAGGAACCGGAAGTCGCGTCGGCAGAGGCTGAAGTCGAGCCGCAGCCCGAGGGCGAACGAGAAGGTGGCCGAAAACGCAGAAGGCGCCGTGGGCGCGGCGGTCGCGGCCGCGGCGTCGGGCCACGCGAAGGCGCACAGCCGTTCACGCACGATGCCGTTCCCGAGCACGCGATTGCCCACGAAGATCACGACGCGGGCTCGCCCGAGGAACAGGGAATTGGCCAACCGCAACCGCGCCCTGAAGGAGCTCTAGTTGGTGAAGGCGAGTCCCACGAGGGTCGGCGCCGACGCCGGCGCGGCCGGCGGGGTGGCCGTCGCAACCGGCAACGCAATGGGAATGGTGAAGCGCCATTCCATCCGGGCGAACCCGGGCCAGAGCCGCAAATGCAGCATGCGGTCGAGGAAGACCATGCTTCCAGCTTTGACAGCGCACCGGCCTATTCGCCGCCGCCACCGATCGAAGACCGCCCTGCTCCACCCGCAGCGGAAAGCTTCGCCCCCGCAAGCGGACAGGAGCCGTCGCGCCGACGCTCGACCATCCGGGAGCCGGCTCCATTCGCAGGCGAAGGCGCACCGGCTACATCGTCCGCCTCTTCACCGCCGACTCCGGTGATTTCCAGCACGAGTGTGGAGGAATCCGCAACACCCAAGCGCGGCTGGTGGGGCAAACGCCTGCTAGGCGACAAAGGCTAGTCGCACGATGAAATCCGCCTGGGTCGATAGCGACGCCAAGGCGGCTCTCGATCATTGGGCAAAAGCCGGCGTCAGCGCCGAACTGGCGCTGCGTGTCTATTCGACACGCCTGCTCGGCCGTGAACCGAAACTCGTCCTTCATGGCGGCGGCAACACTTCGGTAAAGACACGGACGAATGATCTGCTCGGCGAGGAGGCCGAGGTTCTCTGCGTTAAGGGTTCCGGATGGGACATGGCAAGCATCGAGCCTGCCGGAATGCCAGCAGTGCGGCTTGAACCCTTGCGCAAGTTGCTCGCGCGCGACGCTGTGCCCGATGAGGAAATGGTGCGCGTGCAGCGCACCGGTCTGATCGACCCGCAGGCACCCAATCCATCGGTAGAGACGCTGCTGCACGCATTCGTGCCTCACAAATTTGTCGATCACACTCACGCCACCGCTGTACTGAGTTTGATCGATCAGTCCGACAGCCAGGCACGATGTGCGCAGATCTTCGGCAACCGGCTCGGCTTCGTCCCGTACATCATGCCGGGCTTTGCGCTGGCTAAAAAAGCCGCTGAAGTTTTCGAGAAAAATCCCGCGGTCGAGGGGCTGATCCTCGACAAGCACGGAATTTTCACTTTCGGCGATCATGCGCGCGAGGCCTACGAGCGCATGATCGAATTCGTTACACTTGCGGAAGAGCACCTCAGTAAAAAAGGAAACGTCAAATTCGCGCGCGGCGGATTGCCGGGCGAGATTGCACGTGTTCCAGACGTGGCACCGATCATTCGCGGCGCCTGCACGCTTCGCGATGCCTTCGGCGAGGGTGCGCACAAGCGGCTCATCCTGGATTTTCGCAGCAGCAATGAGATTCTAAACTATGTGAGCGGCAAGGACGTGGCACGCTACGCTCGCGCCGGCGTCATCACGCCCGACCATGTCATCCGCACCAAACCCTGGCCGTTGATCGTGCCTGCGCCCGAAGCCGGCAAGCTCGACGATTTCAAGAAGGCCGTACACCAGGCGGTGCACGTTTATACGGCGGACTACGAGGGTTATTTCTCACGCCAGAAAGCACGCGCCACCGGGACCGCAATGCACGATCCCCTGCCCCGCGTTGTATTGGTGCCGGGGCTTGGCCTCTTCGGGCTCGGCGCAAGCGCCAGGGATGCGCGCATCGCCGGCGATATTGCCGAGGCCGCGGCTGCAGGCATCAGCGGCGCGGAGGCGATCGGTACGTTTAAATCGATTTCGGAAGCCGACACTTTCGACGTCGAATACTGGCCGCTTGAACTGGCCAAACTCGGCCAGCGCAAGGCCTTGCCCCTGGCCGGTCAGGTGGCAACAGTCACCGGCGCCGGCGGAGCGATTGGCGCAGCCACGGCGCGCGCCTTTGCCGATGCCGGCGCGGAAATAGCCCTGCTCGACGTCGATGCTGATGCCGCGGCGAAAAGCGCCAAGGTCATTGGCGGCGCGGCCCTCGCGATCACTTGTGACGTCACCAGCACGGCATCTGTACAAGACGCCTTCAATCGCGTTGTTGCCGCCTTCGGGGGCGTCGACATCGTGATTTCCAACGCTGGTGCGGCCTGGGAAGGAAAAATCGGCGAGGTCGATGAGGGGCTGCTGCGCGAAAGTTTTGAACTTAATTTCTTCGCCCATCAGAAAGTCGCGCAAGCCGCGGTGAAGGTCATGCTCACGCAGGGCGCCGGCGGCTGTCTCCTGTTCAATGTTTCAAAACAGGCCGTGAATCCCGGGCCGGACTTTGGACCCTACGGGTTACCGAAGGCGGCGACATTGCTCCTGGTACGACAGTACGCGCTGGACTATGGAGCCGACGGTATCCGCGCCAATGCGGTGAATGCCGACCGCATCCGTTCCGGTTTGTTGACTGCGGACTTCATAAAACAGCGGGCTAAAGCGCGCGGCCTGAGCGAAAAGGAATATATGAGCGGCAATTTGCTTCAACGCGAAGTTACGGCGGAGGACGTCGCTCAGGCTTTCCTGCACCAAGCTCTCGAATTGAAAACCACCGCCAATGTCACGACCGTCGACGGCGGGAACATCGCCGCTGCATTGCGCTAGCTCCTCGAATTGCCAACAAGCGTGATATCCTCTATCTCGCATCGGACCAACAAGGAGCCGACAAGATGCTGCGACACCTGACCATTGCCTTCATCCCTGTCATGCTGGTGGCGACGCCCGCTGCAGCCGTCACCTCCCAGGAAAAAATGGAGACCTGCAAGGTGGGCGCCGAGAGCCAGCAGCTGCAAGGCGCCAAACGTGATGCCTTCATCAAGAAGTGCATGGCGGGCGGTAACTACGAGCCGGCGGCGCGCAAGAACGCCGCAAAGCAGACCGCGCCCAAACCGCAGTAGCGCAGCCAGACGCGGACGATCAGGCGGCACGTGCCGCCGGCCGCTCGAATGGTGTCACCTCAAAGCTGCGCAGCGCGCCTCGCCGCAACACATCGATCGCAATGCGACGCCCGATGCGCTCTCCATTAAGCAGCCGGATCAGATCATCGACGCCCGTGACGGGCGCACCATCGACGCGCACAACCGTATCGAGGCTCATCAAGCCGGCCAGGGCAGCCGGTCCAGTTGGTTCGAGAGCATTGATCATGGCCCCCGAATTATTTTCGATCTCTGCCGCACGGGCATATCGTCTCGGGACCAGCGCGGTCTGAGCCGACACGCCGATATAGGCGCGTCGGACACGGCCATGCTGGATCAACTCGCTCAGCACGAACTGCGCCGTGTTGCTGGCAACAGCAAAACAGATGCCCTGTGCGCCCATGATCACGGCCGTATTGATGCCGATCACTTCGCCGCGTGAGGAGACGAGCGGTCCCCCCGAGTTACCGGGGTTGAGTGCAGCATCGGTCTGAATCACGTCCTCGATGAGCCGGCCGGTGCGCGAACGCAACGAGCGCCCGAGCGCCGAAATGACGCCAGCGGTAACGGTCGATTCGAAACCGAGCGGATTCCCGATGGCAACCACGAGCTGGCCACGCTTGAGCTTTTTGGAATCACCCAGTGTTGCGCTCGGCAGATCGCGGACCGAGCCGGCGCGCAGCAGCGCCAGATCGGTGTCGGCATCTTCGCCCAGCCGGCGGGCCTCCATAACCCGTCCTTCCGCGTCCTGAAGCAGGACTTCCCTGGCGCCCTCGACAACGTGAGAATTGGTCAGCACCAGGCCATCCGGCGCGATGATCACGCCGGACCCGACGCCTCCGG
Source organism: Pseudolabrys sp. (assembly GCA_036496445.1). Taxonomy (GTDB): domain Bacteria; phylum Pseudomonadota; class Alphaproteobacteria; order Rhizobiales; family Xanthobacteraceae; genus Pseudolabrys. Next base: position 16,979 of record DASXLC010000106.1, read on the forward strand.
GGCGCCCCTGCTTGTTGTGGACCTCCACGCGCACGACCGCTGGGCCGATCGAGTCGGCCACGGAGGTCACTGCGTTGGAATAGGCGTCGAGGATTTCGGTATCGGATGCGGATGGCGCCGCGGCCTCGCCGACGTCTCCGATATCGGGCGACGAAGAAAAGTCGAGCATTGGCATTTCGGGGTTTTGTGGAACGTACCGGGATGTAGGGATTGCCCGGCCGAAATGGAAGAAGCGGCTCTATGACGGGCGCTTCGCTCAAATTGAATTGATCCCTTCAGATTTCCTCAACCTGCGTGAGGTAAATTTTTCCAACAAACTGAACGGCTTAATTTACGCACGGATCGCCCATGACCAGCGGATCAATGAAAGGCAAGCGACGCCGCGCAAGGGGCAGCCGTTCGATGGCGGAAGTCCTGCGCGCGCTGGTTGCCACGGCGGCTCTTGCCGGCATCCTGTTATTGGCGGTTTTCGTGACATCGAGCTCTTATTTTGCCGACCACCAGACCAAGAGCGCGCTGTCAAAGATCGCACCCTTGTTCCAGTCGGGCGGGGGTGAAGCGGCACATCGCGTTGCTTCGATCGTTGTCGAGACCGATCGTAAAGGCCGCTGCGAGGAACGCAGCTTCGACAATCGCACTGGCAAGATTGTGTCTTCGAACTACGTCGACTGCGACGCCCGGCTCGCCGCGGAACGCGACAGCACACCTTCGGAAAACCTGAGCGCCGAGCGAATGCGCGCGATCCTTGGAGCATTCAAAAAATAGTTCGCGTCGCATCTGCTGACCTCCGATCGTATCCCACAGGTCAGCGCACCGACATCTGGCGCCTCAACCAATTTCCAATCCGCTCCACAGCCTCGTGCATCTCGGCAGCTGAGCCGGCATAGCAGAAGCGCAGGAAATGCCGGCCGTTGACCGGATCGAAATCAATGCCGGGCGTGGCGGCGACATTCGCTTCATTCAGCACGCGCTTCGCGAAATCGAGGCTGTCGTCAGAAAACCGTGAAATATCCGCGTAAAGATAAAACGCGCCATCCACCGGCAGGAACTTGTCCAACCCCGCCTTCGGCAGACCTTCGGTAAGAATACGGCGATTCTCCTCATAGCCGTGCTTGACTGCTTCCATCTCTTCACGCCCGTCAAACGCGGCTTCCGCCGCGACTTGCGCGAGCGTCGGCACTGAAATCGCGAGGTTGCCCTGAAGCCGTTCGATCGGGCGAACGAGCGCATCCGGCACCACCATCCAGCCAACCCGCCAGCCGGTCATGCAGAAGTATTTCGAGAAGGAATTGATCACCACGACACGTTCCGACGTATTCGCGGCTGTTTCCGCAGCAAAGGCATAGTCGAGCCCGTGGTAGATCTCATCGGAAATCACCCGGATGCCCTCTGCTTCGGCAACGGCGATCAGGCGCGTTAGTGCATCGGCATCCATCATCGTGCCGGTCGGATTGGCGGGACTGGCAATCACGACGCCCTTAAGCGGGGTGCGCTGGTGGGCGGCAATCAGTGCCTTCGCCGACAGCGCCCAGCGCGTCTCGGCCGACGTTTCGATCAGCACTGGTTCGCATCCGAGGGCGGAGAGGATGTGACGATATGGCGGATAGCCCGGGTTGGCCAAAGCCACGCGGTCGCCGGGTTCGAACATTGAAAGAAAGGCCAGGATGAAGCCACCGGACGAGCCGGTCGTCACCACGACTCGGGCGGGATCAAGCGCAAGATCGTAGGCGTCCTGATAGTGACGCGCGATACGTGCCCGAAGCGACGGGATCCCGAGCGTTTCGGTATAGCCGATGCGCCCACGTGTGAGCGCGGCCTGTGCGGCCTTGATCGCCGTCGCGGGGGCCGGCGCCGCCGGTTGCCCCACCTCCATGTGTATTATGTGGGCCCCCTGCGCCTCGCGCTGCGCCGCCGCCGCCATAACGTCCATGACGATGAACGGCGGCACATCGCTGCGTTTGGATGGTTTCAAGAGCTGTTTTGCCGCCTCAAGCATCGTTTTCGGCCTGCCGGGCCTTGCCGAACCGCCCCGCTGTTGCCGTATTCGGCGGATTGTTTGCGGATGGCTCTTTCATGACCCAGTCGTGATCGCCAGCTGCGTTGACCGCCCTACGGCGCGTCACTAGTTTCACGCCAATCTGGCAGAAAATCGGGATGTCCTTGAGCGGCACACCTATCAGGACGCGGCGTAAGGCGCCAGCAGCCCGGGCGGTCGCGTTTCTCGTCGCGATTGCGGTTGGCGCTACCGGCGGCGGACCTGCCGCCACGCCGGTGCGCGCGCAGGACAGTACGACGCGCGGCATGCCGGTTATCCGCGACGCCGAGATCGAACAGCTGCTGCGCGACTATGCACAACCGGTTCTGCGTGCCGCGGGACTGGCCAAGCAGAATGTCAAGGTCGTCGTGCTCAGCGACCGTTCGTTCAACGCCTTTGTCATGGACGGCCGCCACATCTTCATCAATGCCGGCGCGCTGTTCGACGCCAAGACCCCGAACGAGGTCATCGGCGTATTTGCGCACGAGACCGGGCATCTCGCGGGCGGCCATCTCCAGCGCCTGCGCGAGCAACTCGCATCCGCACAAACGGCGTCGATCGTGGCCCTCCTCGCCGGTATCGGCGCGGCTGTTGCCGGCGCACGCTCGGGCAGCGGTGGCAATGTGGGCGCGGCGGCGATCATGGCGCCACAATCGGCGATCATGCGCACGGTGCTCGCCTACGTTCGCACCCAGGAAGACCAGGCCGATCACGCCGGCGTGAAGTTTCTCAATGCAACGGGCCAGTCCCCCAAGGGAATGGTCGATCTGTTCAAGCGGTTGAGCAACGAAGTGTTGTTCAATTCGCGCTACATCGACCCCTATATGCAGACGCACCCGATGCCCGCCGATCGCGTGGCCGCCCTCGAAACGCTCGCCAAGGCGAGCCCCTATTGGGACCGCAAGGATCCGCCCGAGTTGCAAATGCGTCATGACCTGATGCGGGCGAAATTATCGGGCTTCCTTGAGCGGCCCGACACCGTCGCGCGCCGTTATCCGTCCAGCGACCACAGCTTGGCCGCGCGTTATGCGCGCGCCATATCGACCTATCGCAATTCCGACCTTCGCCAGGCAATCACGCAGATCGACGGACTGATTCAAGTAGAGCCGCACAATCCGTATTTCTACGAGCTCAAGGGTCAGGCCCTGCTCGAGGGCGGCCATCCGGCTGAAGCGGTCGCTCCATTGCGTCAAGCCGTGCAGCTTTCGCACAACACGCCGTTGATCGAAATTTTGCTCGCGCAGGCGCTCAACGCAACAAACAATCCGAAACTCTCGGAAGAAGCGGTGGGCTTGTTGCGTACGGCAATCGTGCGAGAGCCCGAAGCACCCGACGCCTACGCGCAACTTGCGATGGCCTATGGCCGCAAGGGCGATGTCGCGAATGCCGACCTCGCCGCGGCGCAGGCCGCGTTTGCCCGCGGCGACGTCAAGACCGCACGCCAGCTCGCATCACGTGCCAAGACCGGGTTGCGGATTGGCTCGCCTGGCTGGGTGCAGGCCGACGATATTGTGAACGTCAAACCGAACGCCAAAACTCAATAACGAGGAAGAACTCCATGACATCGAGACTTCGCCTGATTGCTGCCGCCTGCCTGGCTTTGCTGGCCATTGCCGTGCCGCAGGCCTCCTATGCCGACGAATTCTCCACGAACCAGCGCGGCGAAGTTGAACGCATCGTGCGCGAGTACCTGATCGCTCATCCCGAAGTCATCCAGGATGCGATGGCCGAACTCGAGAAGCGGCAGAGCGCAGCCGATGCCGAGAAACACAAGGCAGCCGTAAAGCAATATTCAGAAGCCCTCTTCGCCTCGCCGCGTCAGGTTGTACTCGGCAATCCGGACGGCAACGTCACGTTCGTGGAATTCTTTGACTACAACTGCGGCTACTGCAAGCGCGCAATGGATGACATGCTCACGCTGATGAAAAACGATCCCAAGCTCAAGATCGTGCTGAAGGAATTTCCGGTCCTGGGACCCGGCTCTGTGGAAGCGGCGCAGGTGGCGGTCGCCGTGCACATGCAGGACAAGAGCGGCAAGAAGTACCTCGAATTCCACCAGAAGCTGCTGGGCGGCCGCGGCCAGGCGGACAAGGCTCGTGCGCTCGCGGTTGCCAAGGATATCGGCCTCGACATGGGTCGCCTGGACAAGGACCTGGCAAGCGCGGAGGTCAAAGCCACGCTGCAGGAAAGCTTCAAGCTCGCCGAGGCCCTCGGCCTCAATGGCACGCCGAGTTATGTGATCGGCGACAACGTCGTTGTCGGCGCAGTCGGCCTCGATGCGCTGAAGGAAAAAGTCAACACCTCCCGCTGCGGCAAGCCGAGCTGCTGACGGAGATCCGTCTGTAGTTTTCCCGCCCAATCGTGGGCCGCCGCGGCCATTTCTGCGGCGGCCTTTTTTGCGTCAAACGACAGTGGAACAAAGTTCCGTCGGGGGCAGTTGTCGCGCGCATGTATACGCTTGGCATGGAAGAAGAATACTTCCTGTTCGACGCGAAGACGCGTCACGCAGTGCGTCGCGTGGATAAGAAATTTCTTTCGCAGGCGCAAAAACAGCTCGGCGACCACGTGATGACCGAAATGCTGCAATTGCAGCTTGAGGTCGCCACACCTCCCTGCGCCAGCATGAAGGAAGTCCGAAGTTACCTCGCTCACTACCGCCGCACGCTTGGGCGTCTGGCTGCCGCGCACAAGCTCGGTCTCGCCGCCCTGGGGACGTTTCCGCTCGCATACTGGCCGGAGCAGATTGTGACGCCAAAGGCGCGGTACGGCGCGATCATGGATGACCTGCAAATGATCGGCTATCGCAACATGCTATGCGGCATGCATGTTCACGTGGCAGTGCCCGATGTCGACACGCGCATCAATCTGGTCATGCGACTGACACCTTTCCTTCCGCTCTTGCTCGCGCTGTCGACTTCGTCGCCCTTCTGGCAAGGCCACCTCACCGGCCTTGCGGGCTATCGGCTCGCGGCCTACGACGAACTGCCGCGCACAGGACTGCCCGAGTTGTTCCGCACCAATGAAGATTACAGCGAGTTCGTTGCCGCGCTGACATGGGCAAAGATCATTCCCGACGCAAGCTACATCTGGTGGGCAATTCGTCCGTCTCTCAACAATCCGACCATCGAGTTGCGTGTCGCCGACAGCTGCACGCGGCTGGATGATGCCATCGCCATCGCCGCGTTGTTTCGCTGTCTCGTTCGCGCACTCGATCGCGACCGCGCACTCAACGCCGGCTTCGACCGCGTCGGTCGCGCCATCACGCAGGAAAACAAATGGCACGCGCAGCGCTACGGAATCGGTGCGACCTTCGTCGAGCCATTCTCGCGTTCCCCTCTTACGGTTCGGGAATGGCTCAATCAGGTCCTCGACTTCGTCGCCGAAGACGCGGCCGCCCTCGATTGCACGGCGGAGATGGAACACCTTCATACGATCGTGGCGGACGGCACGAGCGCCGACCGTCAAATCGAGATCTTCAGCAAGGCAATGGCTGCCGGCCGCCGAAGGTTAACGGCGCTTAAAGAAGTGGTCGATTGGGCGGCGGCCGAAACCCAGACGCTCGGCGAAAGCCAAAACCTCGATCTGAGCGCCATCCGGGCTTCCCCTTATCGTCGCGGGCACTTATAAAGCGCCACGGTTCACGCGCACTGAGCCGTGCGGGCGGGACTTAATGGCAAAGACGACAATTTACATCCTCAACGGACCCAATATGAACCTGCTCGGCACGCGCGAGCCGGAAAAATACGGGAGCGCGACGCTTGCCGACGTGGAAAAGCTTTGCGCTGACACCGCCAAGCGGTTCGGCCTGGACATCGTCTTCCGGCAATCGAACCAGGAGGGCGAACTGGTCGACTGGATTCAGGAAGCGCACGCCAAGGAGGCGGGCGCCGTCATTATCAATCCGGCCGGCTACACCACCACATCGATCGCCATAATGGACGCGCTGCTCGCCGTGAATGTGAAATTGGCGGTGATCGAGGTGCACATCACCAATATTCATGCGCGCGAAAGCTTCCGGCAGAATTCCTACATTTCGAAAGCGGCAAAAGCGGTGATCGCCGGCTTTGGTATCGACGGGTACGCCCTGGCAATCACCGGCCTTGCCGGTCTGCTGGGCGTCAGGCAAAAGAACTGAGCGCCACGCAATGGCAAAGTCGCCGAAAACAATCGTCGATCGCGAGCTGATCCACGAGCTTACCCAGCTTCTCGACGAAACCGGGTTGAACGAAATCGAGATCGAACAGGATGGCAAGCGCGTGCGCGTGGCGCGGGCGGCCGTGGCTGCCGCGGGTCCGCCTGCCAACGTCCGTGTCGAGGTCGCACCACAGGCCGGAGCCGAAGCTGCCATCAAGCCGATCGACCCTTCGAAACATCCAGGCGTCGTGATCTCACCGATGGTCGGGACCGCCTACGCCGCGGGTGAGCCCGGCGGCAAACCTTTCATTGATATCGGCAGCAAGGTCAAAGCCGGCGACACGCTGCTCATCGTGGAAGCGATGAAGACCATGAACCAGATTCCGGCGCCGCGCGGCGGCACCGTGATCCAGATTTTGTTTGAGGACGGGCAGCCGGTGGAATTCGGCGAGCCGCTGGTGATCATCGAGTGATGGACAACCTCTCATGCGTCATGCCCGGGCCGTGTGCCGGGCATCCACGTCTTTGTTTTTTGCCAAGACGTGGATGGCCGGGACATAGGCGTGCGAAAGCACGCCGTCCTTCGGACGGCTATGCCCGGCCATGACGGCGCCGAGATGAGTGGCGAGAATGTTCGATAAGATCCTGATCGCCAATCGCGGTGAGATCGCGCTGCGGGTGCTGCGCGCCTGCAAGGAACTCGGCATTCCCACGGTTGCCGTGCATTCCACTGCCGACGCCGACGCCATGCACGTGCGCTTTGCCGATGAGAGCGTGTGCATCGGGCC
>DASXLC010000107.1:0-2717 GCA_036496445.1 Pseudolabrys sp.
GTCAGCACGGCAAGGCCGCGGGAAAATTCGATATCAAGACGTTCGATCAGGACGATGTCGCGGATCGAGAGGCGCGCCAGCATGGAATATGAATTCCTAGTTCCTAGCGAGACCGACCTTCTTGAAGGCCCGGCTGATCCAGGACCCCTGATCCTCGCTGGGTTCAACACCGCCGGATTTTACTAGCTTATAGGCGTCCTTGTACCAGGGGCTGTCAGGAAAATTATGCCCGAGCACGGCGGCGGCGGTCTGGGCCTCGGCGACGATGCCGATCGCCAGATAGGCCTCGGTGAGGCGATACAGCGCCTCCTCGACGTGGCGCGTGGTCTGATACTGGGTCACCACCGACTTGAAGCGGTTGATCGCGCCGATGTAGTTGCGCTTTTCGAGGTTGTAGCGCCCGATATCCATGTCCTTGCCGGCGAGCTGGTCGCGCGCGCCTTCCAGCTTGGCCTTGGCGCTGATCGCGTATTCCGACGTCGGATATTTTCGGATCACTTCCTGCAGTGCGTTGATCGCCTTCTCGGTGCGGGCCTGGTCGCGCGAAATGTCCGGGATCTGGTCGTAATGCGAGGCCGCGATCAAATACTGCGCGTAGGCCGCGTCGGGGCTGCCCGGATGCAGGGTCACATAGCGGGTTGCAGCGCCGATGCAGCTGTCGTAGTCGCCCTGATTATAATAGGCGTAGGCCGACATCAGGAGCGACTTGCGCGCCCAGTCCGAATAGGGATGCTGGCGGTCGACTTCCTCGAATTTCTTGCCAGCCGCCTTGTTATCCTTGCGCTGGTTCATCAGGTACAAGCCCTCATTGTAGAGCTTGTCCGCGGGCTCATCGACGAAGGTGTCGTCCTTCTTGATGAACTTGTCCCAGAGCGCACCGGTGCCGCAGCCACTCAAGGGGATGGCAAGCCCGATCAGCGCAGCCGCCAGCCGAAGCCGCCGTGCGTCAGCCATGATCCCGCGTCCTGCGCGCGCCGTACGCTGTACCGACATGAGCTTCAAGAACCTGACGCCTCGTATTGCAGTTGATGCGGACCTTGCCCGTCACGTCGCCCGATGCAGCTGTCGACGCGAACTTTCCCGTGCCCGTGGCGCCCGCCATGCAACCAAGGCCTGTGTATCCGAAAAAACCCCGTTAACCAACCGCATAGGCAGGCATTCCGCCCGGATTAAGGCGGCCTGCCGGCACCCTTACCGATCGTGGTTAAGCCGCCAAATGAGCTACGGCCGGCCCGAAAACCGGTTTTCACACCCGATATACGCTTGCGAAAGGACCGGAACCGGTCAGGAGCGGTCCGGACCGTAGGCTGGCGCGATCATGCCGCCCACGACGCGGCTGCCGGCCTCCACGGGGGTGTTGCGTCCGCGGCGTGCGGTCTCACCCTCGACGATCCGCCAGGCGGTGCGGTCGGCCATCAGCGCGGTCAGCACGGCATGGTTGACCTTGTGGCCGCCACGCATCGAGCGGAAGGCGCCGAGCAGCGGCAGGCCGGCGAGCGCGAGATCGCCGATGACGTCGAGCACCTTGTGACGGACGCATTCGTCGGCAAAGCGCAGGCCTTCCGGATTGAGCAGCCGTTCCTCGTCGAACACGACCGAATTCTCGAAGGAGGCGCCGAGCGCGAAACCGGCGCTCCAGAGCCGCGCCACGTCGTTCATGCAGCCGAAGGTGCGGGCGCGCGCGACCTCGCGGCGAAAACCTTCCGCGCTGAGCTCGAGCGAGAATTCCTGCTGGCCGATCACGGGATTGGCGAAGTCGATCTCGACCTCAATGCGGAACCCGCCGGCATAGGGACGCAGCTCGCCATAGCTGTCGCCGAGCGCGACCTGCACCGGCTTCAGAACCTGGATAAAGCGCCGGGGAGCGGACTGCGTGACGATGCCGGCCTGCTCGATCGCGGTGACGAAGGGCGCGGCGCTGCCGTCCATGATCGGCACTTCCGGTCCATCGACTTCGATGGTGGCGTTGTCGACGCCCATGCCCCGCAGCGCGGCAAGCACATGCTCGGCGGTCGAAACCAGCGGGCCTTCGGCGTCGCCCAGCACGGTCTGAAATTCCGTGGCGATCACGGCTTCCGGAGCGGCGCGCACCTCACGGTCGCCGCTCTCCAGGCCGCTGCGCACAAAAATAAAACCTGCATCGATGGATGCAGGTCCGATGGTCAAATTGACGGGAAGACCGGAGTGAACACCGACGCCCGTTACTGTGGCTTGCGAGCGAAGCGTCGTTTGCCGGCTAAATTTCATTCGAAGACCCGCCCACTACGACTCACACAGAGCAAGACCGACACGATACGGCGCCGACTCACACTCGATGTATCCCCAAGTCGCGGCAACCATAATCATTGCCCCAAAGAGCGCCAACTCACGCTTTTTTACCGATTGTTACCCCATCTGTGCCGCATTGGCGCCAAGGGTTGACCAAATTCGGCCCTGTGGAAAGTGTGAATTCCGCACCCTGTCAGACCACCAAGAGCATAATTACGATTTAAGATCAGTCGCTTGTCAGGCATGTGACAATTCGCTGGGACCAAAAGAAAGGTCCCGGCAGTTCACCCGCCGGGACCTTATCCACTGCCAGAATTGTAACAAACTTCAGTTGGCCTGCCGGCGCAGGAAGGCCGGAATATCGAGATGATCGTCGCCCTGTGGTGCGGGCGCAACAGGCGCTGGACGGCCGTGGCTGTCCAAGCCCTGCGGCGCCGGACGGCGGGCGT
>DASXLC010000108.1:0-12814 GCA_036496445.1 Pseudolabrys sp.
CTGTCGTCGTAAATAATTTCTTCGAGCAGCGCGTTGCCAATGCCCTGCGCGATACCGCCATGCACCTGGCCGTCGGCAATCATTGGATTGATGATGCGCCCTGCGTCCTCCGCCACCAGGAATTTCTCGAGTTTCACATGGCCAGTCTCCACGTCCACATCGACGATGGCGATGTGGCAGGCATTGGAGAAGGTGCCCGGCGGATCATAGTGGCCGGTTTCCGTCAGCCCCGGCTCGATCTCGCCCTTGAAGCGATGCGTTTGCGTGTAGGCCTCGCGCGCGAGTTTTGCGATCGGAATTGTGCGGTCGGTGCCGGCGATTTTTGCAAGCCCGTCGGCGAGGACAATATCGCCGGCCGCTGCTTCGAGAACATGGCTCGCAATCTTGATCAGCTTGGCGCGGACTTTTCGCGCAGCAATCAAAGTGGCGCCGCCGGAAATCACCAGCGAACGACTGGCGAAAGTGCCCCAGCCATAGGGCGCCCTGTCGGTATCGCCGTGGACGACCTTGATCATCTCGGGTGTGACGCCAATCTCGTCGGCGATGATCTGTGCCAGCGTCGTGCGCAGGCCCTGGCCGTGTGGGGAGGATCCGATGCGCGCTTCCACGAAGCCGGAGGGATCGACGGTGAGGATCACTGTTTCCCAGCCGGGCGTGATCTCCATGCCACGCGCCGCAAAGGCGGGGCTGCCGTAGCCGGTGCGCTCGGAGAAGGTTGCAATGCCAATGCCGAGATGGCGCCCTTTGGCGAGCGCTTCCTTCTGGCGTTTGCGGAAAGCGGGTAGATCGGCCGCCTTGACCGCCATCTCGAGCGTCTCTTTGTAACTGCCGTCGTCGTATTCGAGGCCCATGGCCGACTTGTAGGGAAACTTGTCGATCAGGTTGCGGCGGCGAATATCGACCGGGTCGATGGCGAAGGCGCGGGCGGCTTTGTCCATCAACCGCTCGAGCGTGAAAGTGATCACCGGCCGCGAGACGCCGCGATAGGGCGCCATGGTGCAGGTGTTGGTGATGACGCCGCGCGCGAGGCATTGGTACTGCTGAACATCGTAGGGGCCCGGCATTTCGGCCATTGCCATCAGCGGCTCGACCCCGCAGGTGGTTGGAAAGCACGAATAGGCGCCGATATTGCAGACAATGTCCGCCTTCAGCGCGAGCAGCCTGGCGTTCTTGCCGAACGCGCCTTCGAGCGTGATGTATTGATCGCGCGAGTGAAAGCTTGCGATCAGGTTTTCGCGGCGGTCTTCCGTCCACGCCACGGAGCTTTTCAGCTTGCGCGCCAGCCACACCAGAACGATATATTCCGCACAGAGCGACATTTTTTGCCCGAAGCCGCCGCCGACATCGGGTGCGATCACGCGCAGGTCGGATTCCGGAAAACCGAGTACGTCACAAATTGCCGTGCGCGTGAGGTGCGGCATTTGCGTGGTGCAGGTGAACGTGACTCGCCCGGTCGACGGATCATAAGCAGCGTGGCCACCACGCGCCTCCAGAGGCGTGGCGTTCTGGCGGCGCGAGCGCGCGTCAATCCTGATGGTCCTGTGCGCACCGTTCCAGATCGCGTCAAAGTCGGGCGTTTTCATTTTGCCTTCGAGGATGACATTGCCGGGCGCTTCAGCGTGTACCTGCGGTGCGCTGGCTTCGAGCGCTGCCTGCGCGTCCGTCACCGGCGTGGTTTCATCGATCGATACGTCTACTTGATCGGCAATGTCCTCGGCGTCCTCTTCGCTCGCGGCGACAACGGCGGCCACCGGCTCGCCGACAAAGCGCACGACGCCCTCGGCAAGGACCGGCTGCCCGACCGGCTTGTAACTGAACTTGTGCAGCATTGGCGTGATTTTCTTCACGCCTTTGAGATCTGCGGCGGTGATGACCATCGCGCCTTCGGGAGGACTGATCTTCGCCAATTGTCCTGCCGCCACCGGGCTACGAATGAAGCGCACCCAATGTGCGGCAGGCGAGTCGGCGGTGAAGCGCCCCTGACCGGTGATCAATGCCGGGTCCTCCAGCCGCCGGATGGAGCGTCCGACCCAGGTCAACCCGGAGCCTTTGGTGGCCTGCTTCCTTCCCGGCGCGCTCATGACAATTTTGCCGTGCGCGTGATCTTGTCCGAAAACCGGTACCTATTCTTCGGGATCATGCGCTCTGCTCCAGCGCGCGCCGCACTACTGCACGCACCAGGTCGCGGCGGTAGTCGGCGTTCGTCTGATGATCTTCCAGCGGGTCGATGGCCCGGGCAGCAGCTTCAGCTGCGGCGCGAAACGGCGCCTCGCCCGGCATTTTTCCATTGAGCGCGGCTTCGGCCTCCACGATACGGCGCGGGGAGGGCTCCGCACCGCCGACACCAACGCGCGCGTCAGCGATCGTGCCGCCGTGCAGGCGATACGTGACGAGCGATGCGGCCATGGCGAAATCGCCGGCGCGGCGGCTGAATTCGTTGAACCCGAATGTCGTATCTTTCGGAAGCAGCGGCAGCCGAGCTTCGGCGAGCAATTCATCTTCGGCCAGCGCGGTAGACATGATGCCCGCGAAAAAATCTTTCGCTGCAATCACCCGCTCGCCACGCATGCTCTTTGCTACGAGTGAGGCATCAAGGGTCGCCGCGACCAGACACCATTCGGAAGCGGGATCGGCGTGCGCGAGGCTGCCGCAAAACGTCCCGCGCATGCGGATCGGATAATGCGCGATATGGCGTACGACCACGCTGAGCAATCGGCCAAGCGGGTTATCGACCACGGGCTTGTGAAATGCCGAGTGGCGCGTGCGTGCACCGATCGTCAGCGTTTTTCCGTTGCTCGCCACCTTGTCGAGCCCGGCGACCTCGTTGATGTCCACGAGATGCGCTGGCTTCGCCAGGCGAAACGCCATGATGGGGACGAGGCTCTGACCCCCCGCCAGTATGCGGCCGTCCTGCGGCGCGACCTCGGCCAGAATCTTCAGCGCCTCGTCGAGCGTCTTAGGCACGTGACGGACGAAGGGCGCAGGCTTCATGCAGCAAACCTTCCGGGGGGCCCTAGGCTAATTATTTGTATACAAACGATAAACGGCGGTCCCGGATTGTCAAACCCGTTGCCGCGCCGGCCTTACAGTAAGGCCTTACCCCAGCACTTCCACTCCAACCGACAAATTCCTATCTTAATGGGCCAATATCGGGCCGCCTTAAGGGGGGTTGGGAATGCCGATTTCGAGACAAATTGCAGCCGTCTGTCTGGCGGGCGCCATGCTGGCGAGCGCGCCGGCGCTAGCCGACCAGGCAAAACGGCCCGACAAAGTTTCGTTCTATTTCGCCGCGCATGAGGACGACTGGCAACTGTTTATGAATCCATCCGCCTTTCAGGACGTGATCAAAGGCGCCGCCAAGACTGTCTTTGTGCATCTTACCGCCGGTGACGCCGGGCTCGGGACCGGCTTGGGTGGGCGCAAGCATCCATTTTATCTGGCGCGCGAGAATGGCGCGGAAGCCGCCATCCGCTTCATGGCTGATGCCGACGCCACCCCCGGCGAGCGCGTCGCGGCGCCGATGGTATTCAACGGGCATCCGATCTACCGGGTGAGCTACAGCAACACCGTTGGATATTTCATGCGCGTCCCCGATGGGAACGCCTCCGGTGCAGGCTATTCCGAAACCAGCTTTCAATCCCTCAAGCGCCTGGCCAGTGGCGAGAACAACGTTCTGCGGGCAGTCGATGGCTCGACCACCTACCATGGCTGGAATGATCTGGTCGCCACAGTACGCTCGATCATCGCCTACGAACGCGGACGGGCCGCGCTCGTCCAGCTTAACGTCGCCGAGACCGATACGCGCATCAATCCCAACGACCACACGGATCATCTGATGACGGCGAAAGCCGCTCTCGAAGCCGCGAAGGATCTTTCCTGTGTTCGCCGTGTCTACTATGTCGACTATGCCAGTTCACGGCTGCCGCAAAACCTCGACGCGCAGCAACGCGACATGGAAAGTTCGGTTTTTGCGGTCACCCTCGCTGGCGTGCAAGCTTTGGATCACGGTACCTCCTGGCACCGCTACGATCAGTCGTTTGTCGGCCGGAACTATTTCCGCGTTCAGGAACCGGCTGGCCGATGTGACACGGCGGCGACCACCATGGCAGCTGCGCCACAATAGAGATTTTCCCTGACAGCGTCGCATTCTTTCGCTTTCGACGACTTCACCTGTTTTTGACGTGAGTCCGCCTAGGCGAAAGGCTACGTTTCTGCGCAACTATTTTCACGCTGATTAGTTTTCGCCCGGCTATCGCCTGTCCGCAACCGCACATGGCGCCCGATGCGTTACGCAGAAGTGCCGCTCGCGCTGCAGACCGACCGCGTCATATCGGTCGACGCATTGCGTGGGTTCAGCATATTCTGGATCATCGGCGCTGATGGCGCGATTTGGACGCTCGAGCGGATGCTGCGCGACAAGGGGCCGGCACTAAGTGCGGCCGGCAGCTTCCTCGGTGTCCAATTGAGACACGTGGAGTGGGAAGGCCTCACGTTCTACGATTTTATTTTTCCACTGTTCATATTCGTCACCGGCGTTTCGATCGTGCTGGCATTGCCGCGGCTGGTGGAGCATGAGGGGAGGACTGGGGCGCATCTGCACGTGTTGCGCCGCGCGGCGCTGTTATATGTCCTCGGCTTGATATTCTACGGAGGTTTGAGCCAGCATTGGAGCGACATCCGTTTTGTCGGCGTGCTGCAGCGGATCGCGATCTGTTATCTGTTCGCCTCTCTCTTGTTCCTGAATGTCGGTCGTCGTGGCCTCCTTGTTGCACTTGTGGCCTTGCTTGGCGGCTACTGGGCGTTGATGACGTTCGTTCCTGTGCCAGGTATCGGTCCAGGCTCATTCAGCCGCGATGCGAACCTCGCCGACTGGATCGATGCGCGCTATTTGCCAGGCCGGTTGTGGGACAAAACCCGCGATCCCGAAGGTCTTCTGAGCACGCTGCCGGCGATAGGGACCTGCCTGCTTGGCGTGCTGGCAGGGCTGTTGCTGAAGGATAGGCGTCTGACTCCGACGCAGAAATCAATTTGGCTGATCAGCAGCGGCGTGGCGATGATATTTGCCGGTTACCTGTGGGGCCTGCAGTTTCCTGTGATCAAGTTGATCTGGACGTCATCATTCGTGCTGGTTACCGGCGGATATAGCGCGATCCTGCTCGGCGTCATGCATCAGACGATCGATGTTTGGCGATGGAAGGCTTGGGCGACAATTTTCGTTTGGATCGGCGCCAATGCTATTGCGCTTTACTTCATCAATGGTGTCGCCGGCTTTGAGCCGTTTGCCCTGCGGTTTGTAGGAGGCGACGTGAAAGTGTGGCTCGACCAGACAGTAACTCCAGGAACCGGTGTTTTTGCCGCGCATTTGCTGGGACTTGTGTTCGCCGTCGCGCTCGCGGGCTTCCTGTATAACAGAAAGATATTTCTGCGGGTCTAAGCGTCAGGTGCCGACTTTCAATTCCGATACCAGCGCACGCAGCGCGGCGACCGTCGAAGGCGCGACGCTTTTGCCGGTGCGTGGATTCTCCGACGGAATACTTTCGATGGTCATTGTGAAGCGCGCCGTATCGGCATCAACCGTGATCGTATGAGTGTTCCGCGTGACGTTGGGGTCGGCCCAGATCTCGAGCTGCGTACGATCAGGTCCGATTCCGGCGAGGCTCAGTGCCGCCGCCACATTGACATTGGTAGGAAACCCGCGCGCACCTTCACGCGCGCTTCCATCGAACACTTTCAACGGCTCCTTAAGGCCATCCACTGAAATTCCGTGCTTGAGCAGATAAGGCGCGCCCTCAAGCCCTGCCGGCGGCTTGCGCGTCACCATCTTGACCGAATGAATGGTTCCTTCCGCCGCCGCGCGCACCGCGTCGAGACCAATCAGCGCGCCTGTCGGCACCAGGATGCGCGCGCCTTTGTGCCTGGCACGTTCGATCAAGTCGCCATTCTCCAGTAGCTGTGCGACCGAGAGCGGCATGAAGATGCGACTCTTGTCGATGGCGCTAATGGCGACGTCACGGAACAGCACGGGCGGCAAGCATTCAACGACAATATCACAGCTGTTTGCGAGCTCGGTCGCCTTGAGCACGGGAATAGTGCCGCCAACCTGCGGCAAAGCGCGCCGTGCTTTCTCGATGTCGCGCACGGCAACAGCGGCGAGTGTGAGGCCCGGCACGCCGGCGATCAGGCGTTTTGCGACTTCGAGGCCGACTGCGCCGAGGCCCGCAAGCCCAACACGCAAAGGTGGTTTGTCTTTCATCTCGGTCACTTCTTGCGTCCGGTAAAATTGGCTTTGCGCTTTTCTATAAAGGCCCGCACGCCCTCGGCATAGTCTGGCGTCAGGCTTGCGGCGCGCTGGAAATCCCGTTCGAGATCGAGCTGAGCGTCGAGCGTGTTTGTCGCAGATGCGTTGAGTGCGCGTTTGATCAGCGCCAGACCTTGCGTCGGCGCCAGCGCGAAGTGTTCGCAGATGCGTGTCGCTTCGTGCATCAGGACTTCATCTTCCACCGCGCGCCAGATCAGACCCCAGCTTGCCGCCTTCTCGGCGGTCAAGTCCTGGGCCAGCAAGGCAAGGCCTCGCGCCCGTGCATCGCCGACAAGACGCGGCAGAAACCAGGTGCCGCCTGAATCCGGCACGAGGCCGACGCGCGCGAAGGACTGGATAAACGTCGCCTTCAGGCTGGCAATGACGATATCGCAGGCGAGCGCTATGTTGCATCCGGCGCCGGCGGCGACGCCGTTGACAGCGGCGACGACAGGAAAGGGAAGGGCGCGCAGCTTGCGTACCAGCGGATTGTAGTGAGCCTCCAGAGCGCCGCCGAGGACGACGGTCTCCCCCGGTTTGGCAAGCCGGTCGCTCAAATCCTGGCCAGTGCAAAAGCCGCGGCCCGCACCCGTGATCAGCAAGGCGCGACAGCCCTCGTCGGCTTCGGCATCCTCAATTGCCTTTCGCAGAGCCTGATGCATTGCCTCGTTGAATGCATTGAGCTTGTCCGGCCGATTGAGGGTGATGACGCGATAACCGGTGCGCGTTTCGGACAGAATAGAGGTTTCGCTCGTCATGATTTGAGGAATCGGTCCAGCGAGCCAATTTCTTTCTTTTCCCCGTCGACATCGTCGGCAAGACGCTCGTAGAGACGGGCCGCAGCGGTCAGCATGTCGTGCTCGGCGTGCTCCTCACCGACGAAAGACGCGATCTCGTCAAGCTCAGCCACCCAGCGGTAGGCCTTGGAATACATGGATGGCACCTGGTTCGAAAGATAGCGCAGCAGGTCCGGCCGGCTGTCGGCCAGCTCGGCCTTGAGCGCCGCGGCCGAGCCACCGCGCGTTGCCGCGAGCATCATGGCGGTACCGAGCGCAGTAAAGCCCTTGGTGATGCCGGCGTAGGACATCTTCAACGCCGAGGCCGCAGTAAACGGCCCGTCGAGCACGCGCACGATCAACCCGTAGCCATTGAGTCTGGCGAAGTCTTTGGCCGACGGGCCAGAAGCATAAATCCTGGTGTTCGTGCTGCCCGGCTTTGGCGGTGGGCCGATGATGCCGGCGCCCACGAAGGGGCACCCGGTCGCGGCGATCACATCCGCTATTTTCAGCATCGTCGGCGGGCTGACCGCGTTGCATTCCACATAGGCGGGCTTCTTGTTGGCGGCGGTGAGCACAGGGGCGAGTCGGCGGGCGAGTGCCACCGCATCGCCCGGCGGTACGATCGAGAGCAGGAAATCGGCTTCTGCGAGCGCGCGGTCTTCGACCGGCTGCATGCCGGCTTCCCGAGCGCGTTTTGCGCTCGCCTCGGTGCGGCCAGCGAGTGAAGTGAGCACAGTTACCTTGTGTTCGGTGAGGCGCTGGCCAATGCCGGCGCCCATGCTGCCTGGCGCGATGATGGCTACGCTCGGTATCATGAGCCGGTGACCCCGCCGTCGAGATTGATACTCTGGCCAGTCACAAAAGACGATGCCTCGGAGGCCAGAAACAGCACGGCGCCGACCAGATCCTCCGGTACTTCCGCGCGCGGCACGCATTGCATGGCAATTATACGTTCCTTCTGCGCTGGTGTTACCGTCTTGCGCTCAATCTCGGTGAAAGTCGCGCCCGGCAGAATGGCGTTCACCGTAATGCCGTCTGTTCCAAGCTCGCGCGCCATCGACAGGCTCATGCTTGCGAGCGCGCCTTTGGTGGCGATGTAGTGCAGATAATTTGGCCGCCCCAGGCGCACCGCGCCCGAGGCGACATTGATGATGCGGCCCCATTTCGCCCGCCGCATTGCGGGCAACACCGCGCGCGCACAAAGAAATGGACCGGTGAGGTTGACGCGCAGGACCCTCTCCCATTCTTCCAGGGGAATCTGGTCGAAGGGACGCATCTCCAGCACGGAGAAAATTCCCGCGTTGTTGATCAAGATGTCGATGCGGCCGTATTCGTCCTCGACCACCTCGATCATTTCCTTGATTGATGCAGGATCGGCGACGTCAGTGGTGACCGCCAACGCCTCGCCGCCAGCCTTCATGATTTCCTCGGAGACCGCGGCGGCCTTCTTTTCGTTCACTTCGGCGATGATGGCTCGCGCGCCGGCCATCGCAAAGGATTTCGCGAACACGCGGCCGATTCCCTGCCCGGCGCCGGTGACGATGACGACGCGATCCTTGAGGCCCGGGAATACGATGTTCTGCAAGTCGGCGCTCATGCTGCGCCCCGCTCCAGCAGCGGCAATTGTTCAAGCGCTGCGCGCCCATCCCATGGCGTCCACCAAGGCTTCAGGCCGAGGTCACTGGCAATGATGCCGGCGCTGATGTAGCCGGCACCACCGGAAATTGCCCCGCCGGGGTGGCCCGCGGAGCCCGCGCTGTACAGGTTCAGGATCGGCGAGCGATATCCGAAGTGATTGTACATCACTTGTTCGGCGTTGAAAGCGCCCATGAAAATGTCGCCGCCGCGCATATTGATCATCTCCTCCACATATTCGCGGCCGGTGTAGACGTAGCGCCCGAGAATATTCTTGCCCGTCATGTTTGGGCAGTAGCGGGCGAAGCATTCGATGATCTTGTCGGAGAATTCGTCCTTGAAACTTTCGTAACTTCTTCCGCCCAGATCGGGATCGAGCGGCATCACGTGCCAGCAATATGTCGTGTGCTTGCCGGGCGGCGCTTGTGTCGGGTCGAGCAGGCTCAAAGGTCCCGAGCCAAATTGCACGATCTTCGGCACGCGGCCCGCCTGCACATCCTGATGCGCGGAGAACAGGTCCTCCATCGTCTCGGCGCCGATGCTCCATTTCAGCGAGCGGTTGATGTTGGGATCGAATTTTTCCGCCGAGAACCGTGGACTTTCATTGAGCGCCAGATGCAGACCGAACAGGCTCCATGCCGTGTACTTGAATCCGTCCAGCTTCTCCAGGAACGCGGCTGGCAATTGTTCGCGTCCGACCATGCCTTCAAATGTCTGGTGCACGTCGAGGGTGGAAGCGATGAACTGTCTGGCGCGCACAGTACGGCCGTCGGCCAATTCAATCCCGGTGGCGCGGCCATTCTCGATAACGATGTGGTCGATATTGACCTGCGGCTGGAACGTGCCCCCGGCGGCGATGAAGGCCTCCATCAAGCCGCGCGCGAGATTGAATGACCCGCCCTCGCAGATCTGGTAGCCGCTTTCGAGATCGAAAGCACGGATCACGGAACCCATCGGTGACGACTTCGACAGCGTATCGACGAGCCAGGTCCCGAAGAGGGACACCTTGAACAGAAACAAAAGGCGCACATGCTCGTTCTCGAACAGTTCGCGTACGACATCGAGCGGCTGACGGTTGGAAACGTCCAGGAATTCGCGGCCAAGCGCTGTATGCGACAGCAGCGATTCGCGCTCTGCTTTTGACAACGGCTCCGCGTAGCGTTCGGGCAAGAAAATCTGCGCGGTGATTTTCTCCGCCTTGCGGTTCCATTCACGGAACGTCGCGGCATCTTTTTTTGAGAAGCGCGTAATATTGGCGACCGATTCCTCCAGATCGCGGCCAAGCACCAGTGCGGAACCATCCTGATGCGCCTGGCCGAATTCATAGCGCGGCGTGATGTAAGTCACGCGTGCGCCCAGATTCAGATCCTTGAACCACGGCGTTTCGCTGATATGGAAATGGTTGATCGAGTGCAGATTGTGATGGAAGCCTGGCAGCGTCACTTCTCGCGTGCACAATCCGCCGCCGTAGGCGAGACGCCGCTCCACCAGCAAAATGTCGAGGCCGGCGCGGGCAAGATAGCTGCCGAGGATCAGCCCGTGGTGGCCGGCGCCGATGATGATGCCGTCATAGGTTTTTTCGAGCGCCTTCGACAAAGGTTGAACGTCCTGTCAGTGGGCCCGAGGTCGGGTGCCCCGGCTGCTAGACTGCCGGGGGGGCGCTGCGCCGGTCAATGGCCGCTGCTGCATGGCCGGCGAGCCGGAAATAGCTGCGATATCGAATTTTACCGCGCTGCGTGCCGCCAGAAATATAGTTCGCTGCGGCAACGGTGGACCTTTTGGCGCATCTGCCGGTACATTAGACTATCAAAAAGGAATAGGGCCTAAAGGCCCCTGGGAGGATGACATGCGTAACGCACTCTTGGCCGCAAGCGCCGCTCTGCTGCTCGCAGCGGGCCCCGCTTCGGCTCAGCAAAAATCCATAAAGATTGGTTTCATCAGCACATTCAGTGGCCCGGTTGCCGTCATCGGCAACGACATGCGCAATTCGTTCGAACTCGCGCTCGACCACATGGGCCGCAAGATGGGCGGCCTGCCGGTCGAGGTGATTTACGAGGACGACGGCTTCAAGCCGGAAGTCGGCAAACAGAAAACGGACAAGCTGATCGAGTCGGACAAGGTCGATTTCATCGTCGGCTATATCTGGTCGAACGTATTGCTGGCCTCGATGAAGTCCGCCGTCGACTCCAAGACCTTCCTGATCACGGCGAATGCCGGCCCGCACCAGATCGCCGGCGAACAGTGCTCGCCGTACATCTTCTCGACCTCGTGGCAGAACGACCAGACGCCGCAGGCCATGGGCCACTACATGAATCAGAAGGGCGTGAAGACCGCATTTCTGATCGGCCCGAACTACGCGGCCGGCAAGGATATGCTGGGCGGCGTGGCGTCCACGTTCAAAGGCAAGATTGTCGGGCAGGAACTGACCAAGTGGCCCGACCAGCTCGATTTCTCCGCCGAACTCGCGAAAGCCAAGGCGGAAAAGCCGGACGCGATCTTTGTATTTTATCCGGGCAAGGCGGGCGTGCAGTTCTTGACCCAGTACGCGCAGTCCGGTCTCAAGGGCCAGATTCCGCTCTACACCGCGTTCACCATCGACGAGCTTTCGCTGCCGTTGCAGAAAGATCTCGCGCTTGGCGTGCCGGGTGCGCAGCAATGGGTGAACGACCTGCCGAACGAGGCGAACAAGAAGTTCGTTGCCGACTACATCAAGAAGTACCCAGGACTGCGTCCGTCGTTCTATGGGGCGCAGAGCTATGACGCTGCAAACCTGGTCGCATCGGCGGTTGCCGCGACCACGGGCAACCTTTCCGACAAGGTAGCGGTTCAGAAAGCCCTGGAGAAGGCCAATTTCAAATCGGTGCGGGGAAATTTCAAATTCAATACCAACCACATCCCGATCCAGAACTTCTATTTGCAGGAGCCGGTGAAGGATCAAGACGGCAACTACGTGCTCAAGACGGTCGCGACGATCGTGGAGGACAATCAGGATCGTTTCGTCACCCAATGCCACATGAAGTGATCATGCGCTGAACGCGTGACGGCGGCGGCGCTTGAACGCTGCCGCCGTTTGCTTATCGGCCCGCCAATATCCGCGATCGGCGTGTTATGACGCTTTTTATCGAGCAATGCCTGAACGGGCTTCAATTCGGCCTGCTGCTGTTCCTGCTGGCGGCCGGGCTGACACTCGTGTTCGGCATCATGGATTTGGTGAACCTGGCGCACGGCTCGCTCTACATGCTCGGCGCCTATTTCGCCGCAACGTTTGCGGCCTGGACCGGCAGCTTCGTGCTCGGCGCCGTGCTCGCGCTTGCCGCCACGCTACTCGTTGGAATGGCGGTGGAAGTGATCGCCATGCGGCGGCTCTACGGGCGCGACCATCTCGACCATGTGCTTGCAACCTTCGGTCTCATACTGTTTTTCGATGAGCTGGTGCGGCTGATCTGGGGCGCAGGCGGAATGAGCCTGCCGTTGCCGTCATGGCTCAATACTTCAGTTCGCATCCTGCCGGGCGTCGATTACTCCGCATACAAGCTCTCCATCATTGTCGTATCGCTTGCGGTTGCGGCGTTTCTTTATGTCCTCGTCATGCGCACGCGTCTCGGCATGCTAATCCGCGCCGGTGCGTCGAACCGTGAAATGATCGGGGCGCTTGGCGTTAACATCAAACTGCTGTTCACCCTGGTGTTCGGTCTTGGCGCTGCGCTCGCGGGCCTTGCCGGACTGATGCAGGCGCCGATCCTGACCGTCCAGATCGGCATGGGCGAGAACATCCTCATCCTCGCCTTCGTCATTACTGTTATTGGCGGCATAGGCTCAATCCGCGGCGCGTTCGTCGCTGCCATTCTTGTCGGGTTTATCGACACGCTCGGACGCGCCTATTTCACCGATCTGTTGCGCCTCGCCTTCACCAAGGAAACGGCGGCGACGGCTGCACCGGCTCTCTCCTCCATGCTGATTTATCTGCTGATGGCGATCGTCCTGGTGATCCGGCCGGAAGGCCTGTTTCCGGCGAGCAGCAAATGACGTGGACGCTCAATCTACGCGCAGTCGTTGTCATATTGTTGCTGCTCGCGCTGGTGCTGCTTCCGGTCTATGTCGA
>DASXLC010000109.1:0-16092 GCA_036496445.1 Pseudolabrys sp.
GGACGTGATGAATCCCTTAATAAGCTGCACATTCAGGAGTTTGACGCGATGCCGGCCCCCAATAAGGCGGGGGACGGGCGTCGTGTTACGCTTTGCGCTATCCCCTTCCAGGGACACAAGAATTCGGCGCCTTTTGCGCCATCGGCCGATATAGGGAGAAGTTAAGTGGCTCGTATCGCGGGCGTCAATCTACCGACCAACAAGCGCGTCGTGATCGCGCTGCAATACATCCATGGCATCGGGTCCAAGACGGCCCAGGATATCATGGGCAAGGTTAATCTGCCGTCCGAGCGTCGGGTGTCGCAGCTGACCGACGCCGAGGTGTTGCAGATCCGCGAAATCATCGACCGCGACTACATGGTCGAGGGCGATCTTCGGCGCGAAGTTCAATTGAATATCAAACGGCTGATGGATCTCGGCTGCTACCGGGGCTTGCGTCACCGCAAAGGACTTCCGGTTCGCGGTCAGCGCACCCACACCAATGCGCGGACCCGCAAGGGCCCGGCCAAGACGATCGCCGGCAAGAAGAAGACCCCGGGACCGACTTGATAACAGGATGAGCCCCGCGCCGATGATGGCGCACGGGCGCGAAAGGATTGAGAATGGGTAAGGAAGCCACCCGCGTCCGACGGCGCGAACGAAAGAACATCGCCTCGGGCGTCGCGCATGTCGCAGCCTCGTTCAACAATACCATGATCACCATCACCGATGCGCAGGGCAACACCATCGCCTGGTCGTCGGCCGGGACCATGGGCTTCAAGGGCTCGCGCAAGTCGACGCCCTATGCTGCGCAGGTCGCCGCGGAGGACGCCGCCAAGAAGGCGCAAGAGCACGGCATGCGCACCCTCGAGGTCGAGGTGTCGGGTCCCGGCTCAGGACGCGAGTCGGCGCTGCGATCGCTACAGTCGGCCGGCTTTACGATTACTTCGATCCGCGACGTGACGACAATTCCGCATAACGGCTGCCGGCCGCGAAAGCGTCGTCGCGTGTAATTTCCTTCGTGCGGGCTCAGGCGTCCCGCACGCGTGCTACCGCCGAGATTTTCCCCACGCGGCGGGTGGGGTGCGCTAGGCGCGAGAAGGCCGCGCCGCTGAAAAGGTGAAGACGTGATCCAGAAGAATTGGCAGGAACTGATTAGGCCGAACAAGCTCCAGGTCTCCGCGGGCGGCGACGCCGCGCGGATTGCAACGGTTGTCGCCGAGCCGCTCGAACGCGGATTCGGCGTCACGCTCGGAAATGCGCTGCGGCGCATTCTGCTATCCTCGCTGCAAGGCTCCGCGGTGCAATCGGTGCACATCGACGGAGTGCTGCACGAGTTCTCCTCGATCGCCGGTGTGCGCGAGGACGTCACCGACATGGTGCTCAATATCAAGGACATCGCCATCAAGATGCAGGGCGAAGGTCCCAAGCGGATGGTCGTGAAGAAGCAGGGTCCCGGCACAGTCACCGCCGGCGACATTCAGACTGTCGGCGACGTGGTCGTGCTCAATCCGGACCTCGTGCTCTGCACCCTCGATGAGGGCGCCGAGATCCGCATGGAATTCACCGTCAATACCGGCAAGGGTTATGTGCCGGCGGAACGCAACCGTCCAGAGGACGCTCCGATTGGACTTATCCCGGTCGACAGCCTTTATTCGCCGGTCCGCAAGGTTTCCTACAAAGTCGAGAACACCCGCGAGGGCCAGATCCTCGACTACGATAAACTTACAATGACCATCGAGACCAACGGCGCGGTGTCGCCCGAGGACTCGCTCGCCTATGCCGCGCGCATCCTGCAAGACCAGCTCAATGTGTTTGTGAACTTCGAGGAGCCGCGCAAGGCGGAAGCCGCCGAGACCATTCCGGATCTGGCCTTCAACCCCGCCTTCCTCAAGAAGGTCGACGAGCTCGAACTGTCCGTGCGCTCGGCCAACTGTCTCAAGAACGACAATATCGTCTATATCGGCGATCTTGTGCAGAAGAGCGAAGCGGAAATGCTGCGCACGCCGAATTTCGGCCGCAAGTCGCTCAACGAGATCAAGGAAGTGCTGGCACAGATGGGCCTGCATCTCGGCATGGAAGTGCCAGGCTGGCCGCCCGAGAACATCGAGGAGCTCGCCAAGCGCTTCGAGGATCACTATTGAGATTGTGAGGCGTCATGGCCGGGCCTGTTCCGGCCATCCACTAACGGAAGTCGTGAATGCCCGGCGCAAGGCCAGGCATGACGAACGAGAGGACTGAGGAGTAGGCGATGCGTCACGGCAAGGTTCACCGCAAGCTCAACCGCACGGCGGAGCATCGCAAGGCCATGTTCGCCAATATGGCCGCGTCATTGATCAAGCACGAGCAGATCATCACGACGCTGCCGAAGGCGAAAGAGCTGCGGCCGATTGTGGAGAAGCTCGTGACGCTCGCAAAGAAGGGCGGGCTGCATGCCCGCCGTCAGGCGATTGCGGAAATCCGCGATGTGACCCAGGTCAAGAAACTCTTTGAGGTCATCGGCCCGCGCTACAAGGAGCGCGACGGCGGCTATACCCGCATCATGAAGGCGGGCTTTCGCTACGGCGACAACGCTGCGAAGGCCGTGATCGAATTCGTCGACCGTGACGTTGAGGCCAAGGGCAAGGATTCCGGTCCGGTCCAGGCGACCAAAGTCGACGAAGCGGCGACGGCGGCAGCCTGATTATCCGCAAATCGCTTTTCAAAAGGGTGGCCTTCCCGGCCGCCCTTTTTGTTTGCCGGACTGTGGCCGGCGGCTATGATCCCGCCCAAAGCAATCGCCCAGGGGGAACATTCATGACAATCCGGACTGTTTTGTTGGCGGGGATGCTTTCAACCGCGCTGGCGAGCGCGGCTAGTGCGCAGTCTGATCAGGTCAAGCGAGGCGACTATCTCGCGAACGGAATTTTGACCTGCGCCAATTGCCACTCGCCGAAAGGTCCGCCCGCAGCCATCGCCGGCAAGGATTACTCGGGCGGCCTGTCCTGGGATGAGCCGCCATTCAAGGTCACCGCGCCGAATATCACGCCGGACAAGGAAACCGGCATCGGCAGCTGGACCGACGCGGAGATCAAGACACTCATGCGCACCGGCATACGGCCGAACGGTGTGCATGTCGCGATGATCATGCCGACCGGTTTTTATCACATCATGACCGACCGCGATCTTGATGCCGTTGTCGCGTATTTGCGCACCCTCAAACCGGTAAGCAACAAGGTTGCGGATCCGGTCTACAAGATGCCGCAGGTCGAGCATGTGATCCCCGGGGGTGAGAAACCGTTCAACGAAGGAATGATGAGCGACAAGCTCAAGAAGGGTTTTTATCTCGCGACCGTCGCCCATTGCATGGAGTGCCATACGCCGATGGAGAAGGGTGTGCGCCAATGGGACAGCCGCCTGGGCGCCGGTGGCTTCCAATTTCCCGGTCCGTGGGGCGTGTCTGTTGCGCGCAATATCACGTCGAGCAAGACCAAGGGGATCGGCGCCTGGAGCGACGACGACATCAAGCGCGCGATCACTACCGGTGTCAGCAAGGACGGCAGCAAGCTCAAGCCGCCGATGGGCTATCAATACTACGCAACGCTGACGCCGGACGATCTCGACGCCATCGTGGCCTATCTGCGAACGGTGCCGGCGCTGGACTGACCGTTTTATCCCGGCGACAGGAAAAGGAGCTTACGGCCTTCATTTAGGCCGGTGAGAGGCCTATATCACGATCATTCGCCGGGATTCGATTTCATGCGCCGTAAAAGCCTCACCGCCATCCTGATTGCCGCCACGCTCGCGGGTGCCGCCGCGGCGCAGGAGCGGCGGCTTCCGACGCAATCGGAGCTGCGGCTGTCTTATGCACCGGTGGTGCAGCACGTGGCGCCGGCGGTGGTCAATGTCTATGCCGCCAAGGTGGTGCAGAACCGCAACCCGCTGCTGGACGATCCGATCTTCCGTCGTTTTTTCGGTGTGCCCGGCGGAGGTGGCAACCAGCTGCAGCGGTCTCTCGGTTCCGGCGTGATCATCGATGGCGCCGGCCTGGTCGTGACCAACAATCACGTCATCGAGGGCGCGGATGAGGTCAAGGTTTCGCTCGCCGACAAACGCGAGTTCGAGGCCACGCTGGTGCTGAAGGATCCGCGCACCGACCTTGCGGTGCTGCGCATCAAGGACGGGCGTGAGCAGTTTCCCGTCCTCGATTTTGCCGATTCGGACGCAGTGCAAGTTGGCGATGTGGTGCTGGCCATTGGCAATCCGTTTGGTGTCGGACAGACAGTCACACACGGCATTGTATCAGCGCTCGCGCGTACGCAAGTGGGCATTTCTGACTACCGCTTCTTCATCCAGACCGATGCCGCCATCAATCCGGGCAATTCCGGCGGCGCGCTTGTCGATCTGACCGGCAAGCTGATTGGCATCAACACCGCCATCTTTTCGCGATCGGGTGGCTCGCAAGGCGTCGGTTTTGCCATCCCCGCCAACATGGTGCGCGTCGTGGTGGCTTCCGCGAAAATTGGCGGCACCGCGGTCGTGCGGCCATGGCTCGGCGCCAAGCTGCAGGCAGTCACGTCCGAAATAGCCGACAGCATGGGTCTCAAGCGTCCGGCCGGCGCACTGGTCGCCAATGTGGCCGCCAACAGCCCGGCGGCGCGCGCCGGGCTGAAGGCGGGCGACCTGATCGTTTCGGTGGATGGCCAGAATGTCGATGACCCCAACGCATTCGACTATCGCTTCGCCACGAAGCCGATCGGCGGCAACGCCCGCCTCGGAATCCTCAGGGCTGGGCGCGAGCAGACAATGACGATCGCCTTGCAAAGCGCGCCTGAAACTCCTCGTGATGAGATCGTGATTCGATCGCGCTCGCCATTTTCAGGTGTCAAGATCGCCAACCTATCGCCCGCGCTCGTCGACGAACTGCAACTGCAAAATGCTGATCACGGCGTGGCGATCGTCGACGTCGACGCCGGATCCTATGCAAGCAACCTCGGATTCCAGCGCGGCGACGTGATTGAGGAAGTCAACGGCGAGCGCATCGACAAAACCCGCGACCTCGAGCGCCTAACGAGCACGCCCAACCGCAGCTGGCGAATTACCATTTTGCGTGGCGGGCAGAAGATTTCCGCGGTGTTCAGCGGATGACCCCGCGGGCGAAAGCGGATGGCCCGAGCCTGTTCGCTGCCGCGGGCCTGGGCAAGGACGCACCGCGCCCGCTCGCAGACAAGCTCAGGCCACAAAAGCTTGACGAGGTTGTCGGCCAGGATCATCTGCTCGGGCCCGACGGGGCGCTCACGCGAATGCTGGCAACGCGCTCGCTCGGCTCGCTGGTGTTCTGGGGGCCGCCCGGCACCGGCAAGACCACCGTCGCCCGGTTGCTGGCGCAGGCAACCGACCTGCATTTCGAGCAGATCTCGGCGATCTTCACCGGTGTCGCCGATCTCAAAAAAGTATTCGAGGAGGCGCGCCGACGCCGTGAAATGGGGCAAGGCACGCTGCTTTTCGTCGACGAGATTCACCGATTCAATCGCGCCCAACAGGACAGTTTTCTCCCGGTGATGGAGGATGGCACCATCATCCTGGTCGGTGCGACGACCGAAAACCCGTCCTTTGAACTCAATGCGCCGTTGCTGTCGCGCGCGCGTGTCCTTGTCTTTAGATCTCTTGATGAGGAAGCGATCGAAAGGTTGCTCAAGCGCGCCGAGAAGATAGAGGAACGGCGCCTTCCTCTTGATGCGGCAGCGCGAGACGCTCTCAAACGCATGGCGGATGGCGACGGACGGGCCGCCCTTACGCTTGCAGAAGAAGTCTGGCGCGCCGCGCGCAAGGACGAGGTTTTCGACAGCGCCAAACTGCAGGACATCGTCCAGCGCCGCGCGCCCATCTACGACAAATCGCAGGACGGACACTACAATCTCATCAGCGCGCTGCACAAATCGGTGCGCGGCTCCGATCCCGACGCTGCGCTTTACTACCTCTGCCGCATGCTGGATGCTGGGGAGCCGCCGCTTTATGTCGCGCGCCGTGTGGTGCGCATGGCGATCGAGGACATCGGGCTTGCCGATCCGCAGGCGCTGGTGATCGCCAACGCCGCCAAGGAGGCCTACGACTTCCTGGGCTCGCCGGAAGGCGAACTGGCGATCGCACAGGCGGTCATCTATTGCGCCACGGCGCCAAAATCGAACGCCGGTTATGCCGCCTTCGGTGCTGCCATGCGCACGGCGAAGGAAGCGGGTTCCCTGCTGCCGCCAAAACATATCCTCAATGCACCGACCAGGTTGATGCAGGAAGAGGGTTACGGCCGGGGCTATGCCTACGACCACGATGCCGAAGAGGCTTTTTCGGGCCAGAACTATTTCCCCGACGCGTTAGAGCGGCAGACATTTTACGATCCGCCTGAACGCGGCTTTGAGCGCGAGATCAGAAAGCGCCTGGAATATTGGGCGAAGCTGAGGAAGGAGCGGGCTCCGGAATGAGCCGCGGACGCTCAGGCCCGCGCCAGCCCGGCGGCGGCCGGCAATCAGCCGGACCGCGGGTGCGCGGCCGCGGCAACCGGCAAAAGCCGCAGCATTACTCCGGGCCGCGCGCCGAACACTCCGAACACCGATCGGGCGGCAAGCGCCACACTTTGTCCCGTCACCCCAAGGTGCGGGCAGAGCGCGCCTCGCAGGGCGGCAAATCGGACCGTTCATCCGCCGATCTCGGATTTACCCGAGAGCGGAATAAGAATTCGCAGGTCGACCAAGAGCGACCTGCGGCGAGCGGCCCGCGGCCGCCGCTCCGGGATGACGGGCCAAAGGCAACGCAGTTTTCCGCCGGGGTGCAGACCGTCAGCGTCACACCGGACGAATCCGGCATGCGCGTCGATCGCTTTTTCGAAGCGCGCTTTCCGGGTCTGTCGTTCAGCCATATCCAGCGCATTATTCGCAAAGGCGAGGTGCGGGTGAACGGCAAGCGCACCCAGCCGAAGGCGCGCCTCGTAACCGGGCAGGCGGTGCGAATACCGCCGCTGAAGGTGGACGCGCCAGCTCCGCGCGATGACGCGCCGCAGGCGCAGAAAGACCGCGCATACATCAGGTCGATTAGCCTTTACGAAGACGCTGATGTGCTGGTGCTCAACAAGCCGATGGGGCTTGCCGTGCAGGGCGGCTCCGGCACGACACGTCATATCGACGGCATGCTTGGTGCCTTACGCGGGCTGGGACCAGATGCCCAGCGTCCACGCCTGGTCCACCGGCTCGACAAGGACACGGCCGGATGCCTGCTGGTAGCCAAGACCCGATTTGCCGCCGCGGCGCTTGCGAAAACTTTCCGTTCTCGCTCGGCGCGCAAGGTCTATTGGGCGCTGGTCGCCGGTGTACCGAAGCCGCAGCAGGGGCGCGTTTCCACCTTCCTCGCCAAGCAGGAAGTCGAGGAGGACAGCTTCATGCGCATCGCCAAACATGGCGAGAAGGACGCCGTTCATGCTGTCACCTACTACGCCGTGGTGGAAACCGCAGGGCAGAAAGTAACATGGATTTCGCTCAAGCCTGTCACCGGCCGCACCCATCAATTGCGTGCGCATATGGCGCATGTCGGCAACCCTATCGTCGGCGACCCGAAATATTTCAACATCGAAAACTGGGAATTTCCGGGCGGCATTCAGAACAAACTGCACTTGCTGGCGCGGCGTATCGCAGTACCGCATCCGCGCGGAGGTGTGATCGACGTTTCGGCGCCGCTGCCGCCTCACATGCAGCAGTCGTGGAATTTGCTCGGCTTCGACGCCAAGCGCTATGACCCCATTGAAGAGTCCCCGGAGGAGTAGCGCTCCTGCCCCGGAGTTCCTATGTTGTATGGGAGCAGGGTTCCTACCGGAGAGGAACGATGCGCGGATTCCTGGTCGTTGCGCTGTTTTTCATGTCGGCCCTGCCGGCTACGCCTGCACGCGCGCAAGCCGGCGACATCATGAGCGACAACTACAGCATCATGGTTCCCGAAAAAGGGTCCAAACGGGAATTGCCGGAGCCCTGGCTTGCGCCGAAATACAAGTCGCCGCGCGGGACGGTGAAACACGTGGTTCTTCCGAAGTCGAAGATCGTGACCCCGCCGAACGCTGCCGTTCCGCCGTCTGTTTTCGTTCCCCAGACGGGGCGGACCTTCCAGAATTTGCCGACAGTTTCGGGCTCCGGCCGCGGCGGTGCCGAGACCTTCCAGGACCGGTCGGCACGCTGCGCCCATCAGGCAGGTGTCTATGGGCAGGCCGCCGGAAATGCTGGCAACTACATGGGCAGCTGCGTCAATCAGTGACGCCCTTCATCTGCCGCTTGAGAAGTGGTGCTTCATTTAGGGGCGTTTCTTCAAGTTAAGGTATGACTTTAGCCGTCCCGCCGACGTCAGATTTCGTCCATCACCTGGGCATAGGCGATCAGCGCGAATAACGCTGTGCCGCCTACAATATTGCCAATCAGCACAGGCGCCATGAACTGGCTGACCATCTGCCACCATATCCAATCTCCGGCCAGTATCAGAAGGTAGGCCTCCATGCTGCCGGCGACGATATGGGTAAAGCCGCCGACAGCGATGAGCCACGTCATGAGCGTGATAACGTGGAATTGCGCGCGCTCGGCGCCCGGCATCAGCCAGACTAGGGCGGCCATCAAAAAACCGGCGGCGACGGCACGAAAGAGCATCTCCGACCAGCTGAAGGCGAGCAGATCGCGGCTGACCGTCACCATGCCATCATAAAGCTGCACCGGGAGTACGGGTGTGTACGTGCAAAACAGCGCCGCGAACAACGTGCCGGCCAGATTGGCCGCAAGCACGATCGCCCACAGCCGCGCCATGCGGCTGACATTTTTCCAGGTGAATTCGGCCACGACCGGCAGCACGGCAGTAATCGTGCTCTCGGTGAACAATTGCTGGCGCGACAGCACAGCCATGATGAAGCCGACACAGTAGCCCAAGCTGGTCAGCAGCGGCTGCCACGATGCGTCAGGCAGATGCGTTCGCAGAATGGACTGCGCCAATAGCGAGAAACTGATCGAAAGCCCGGCAGCGACTCCGGACCACCACAGTGAGGTGAAAGGTCGCGCCATCTCTTCCTCGCCGAGACGGCGCACGACTTCATAGATGACCGGCGTGCGCGGGGTCGCCAGTTCCTCGACATCCTTGACTTCGTCGGCGCTGATGCCGCGCCTGCGGCCATCACTGCGCGCAGGCTTCTGGTGATTTTTGCGGGCAACGGAGGCCTGAGCGCTCATGCGCGGAACAACGCATGCTCGAGGACCGGGTTCCACAGACGGCGTACGCTTGACAGGCAACCAAAAGGTTGCATATTGTCGCTATGGACACAGTCTTCAGGGCGCTGGCCGATGCAAGCCGACGGGAGTTGCTTGATCGGCTTCGCGCCGACAACGGACAGACGCTGGGACAGCTGTGCGAACGCCTTGCCATGACGCGCCAGGCGGTGAGCAAACATCTGGCCATTCTGGAGGACGCCAACCTGGTCGTGACGGTCAAACGCGGCCGCGAGAAGCTGCACTATCTCAATCCGGTGCCGATCCATGAGATCGCAGAGCGCTGGATCGGGAAATTCGAGCGCCACCGGCTGCAGGCGCTGAGCGACATGAAAAAAGCATTGGAAACAGGGTAAGGAGAAATACGATGAGTAAGCCCGTTTTTGTCTATGTGACCTATATTGCTTCGACGCCGGAAAAAGTCTTCAAGGCGTTGACTGACACCAATGCCACCGCGAAGTTCTGGTTCGGGAACGCCGTCAGTTCCGACTGGAAAGTCGGCTCGCCGGTTACATTTCACCGCGAGGGCAAGCTGATCGTCAGCGGCAAAGTAATCGAGCATGACCCGCCGCGGCGTCTGTCCTACACGTTCACGTCTCATCACGAGCCGCACAATGGCACTGAAAAACCCTCGCGCGTGGTGATGGACCTTGAGCAGCAGCGCGACCAGGTCAAGCTCACCGTTACGCACGACGATTTCGCGCCGGACAGCAAGGTATTTACCAGCATCAGTAATGGCTGGCCGCTCGTTCTTTCGAGCCTCAAGAGCTACCTGGAGGTAAACCGCGTCGTTCTGCACGCGCCTTGGTACGAAAAGGAGAAAGCCGCATCGTGACCGGCGTCGCGGAGGTCAGGCGCCAGAGACGTCGAGCGTCACGATGTCCTCACGCGAGAGCTTGATCTGCGGAGCTTTCATGATCTCGCCGAGTTGCCTGAGACTGGTGGCACTGACTATCGGCGCGGTGATCACCGGCTTTGCGATCAGCCAGGCCAGCGCGATCTGCGCCGGCACCGCGTCATGGCGTGCGGCGACATTGTCGACCGCGGCGAGGATGCGCATGCCGCGCGCGTCGAGATAGCGCTTGAGCCGTCCACCGCGCCCCGGATGTTTGCCGCCTTCCTCGGGCGAACGGTATTTACCGGTCAGAAAGCCGGCCGCGAGCGAATAATAGTTGATGACCCCGAGCTTTTCCTGCCGGCAGACCGGCTCGAACTCGGTCTCGAATTCCTTGCGATCGGAGAGGTTGTACAGGGGTTGCAAACTCTCGTAGCGGGGCAGGCCAAGTCTCTTGCTGGCCGCAAGGGAGGCCTTCAGGCGAGCCGGGCTCATGTTGGATGCGCCGATCGTGCGCACCTTGCCGGCGGCAATCAACTGGGCATAGGCCTGCATGGTCTCTTCCGGCGGCGTCACCTCGTCGTCGAAATGGGTCTGGTAAAGATCGATGCAGTCGGTTTGCAGGCGCCGCAGGGAGGCCTCGCATTCGCGCAGAATGTAGTCCTTCTTCAGGCTGCGGCCTTCGCCCATGTCTTCGCCGACTTTGGTGGCGATCAGTACCTTGTCGCGCTTGCCGCTGCGCTTGAGCCAGTTGCCGATGATGGTTTCCGATTCGCCGCCCGGATTGCCCGGGACCCAGCGGGCATAGCTGTCCGCGGTGTCGACGGCGTTGTAGCCCGCGTCGATGAAGGCATCGAGAATACCGAAGGAGGTCTTCTCGTCGATCGCCCAGCCGAACACATTGCCGCCGAGCATGAGCGGGGCAAGCTGCAGGTCCGATTGACCAAGGCGGCGTTTTTCCATGCGGGCTCTTGTCACTCCACGCACCATGGATTGCCGGGTCAAGCCAGGCAATGACCCTTGAGAGGCCAGAGGCTACCGCAAACTGGCGTTGAATTTGTCGAGCGCCGCCTGACCCGGACACAGCTCTTTTTCGCCAAGGGCGTTGAGCGGCGCGTCGACGGTCCGCAGGTGGGCATGCAGGTCTTCCGACTCCTGTTCGACATAGAGCAGGCCGGTAACGATTTGGCCCTTGGCGGCGTGGTGCTGGAGAAACCCAAGGGCCGCGGTGCGGTCATGCAGTTCGTAGTCGGCAGCGAGCTTGCGCAGCGCGAGCCTGGAACCGTCGTGCTGTTCAACAACCTCGACTGTACCAGGCTCGTACTTGACCTCGATCGGCATGCGGCTGGATATGAAATCGAGCCGGTTTACAGCCTCATTGTGCTCGCGGACGAAATCGAAGCTCTTGGTCGACCCGGCGTGGTTGTTGAAGGCAACGCAGGGCGAAATCACGTCGATGAAAGCGGCTCCCTTATGCGCGATCGCCGCCTTGATGATCGGGACCAGCTGATGCTTGTCGCCCGAAAAGGAGCGGGCGACAAAGCTCGCGCCCAGCTGCAGGGCCATCGCCACCAGATCGATAGAATTGTCGGTGTTGATGAAGCCGCGTTTGGATTTCGATCCACGGTCGGCGGTCGCCGAGAACTGACCTTTGGTCAGGCCGTAAACGCCGTTGTTCTCCACAATATAGACCATGTTCACGCCGCGCCTCAGGCAGTGCGCAAACTGGCCAAGGCCAATGGACGCGCTGTCGCCATCGCCGGACACGCCGAGATAGATCAGGTCGCGGTTGGCGAGATTGGCGCCCGTCAGCACGGACGGCATGCGGCCATGGACCGAATTGAATCCGTGCGAATTGCCGAGGAAATAAGTCGGTGTCTTTGACGAGCAGCCGATGCCGGAAATCTTGGCGACGCGGTGTGGTTCGATCGACAGCTCAAAGCAGGCTTGGATAATGGCCGCCGTGATCGAATCGTGGCCGCAACCGGCGCACAGTGTCGAGACCGTACCTTCGTAGTCGCGATGCGTGTAACCGAGCGCGTTTTTCGGCAGGTCGGGGTGGTGAAATTTGGGTTTGGCGAGATAGGTCATGGCCGGTCCTACGATGCGATTTGTTTACGTGGCGCCGCTGTCACGACCCTGTTCAGCCTAGCAAAGCGGCGGAGCGCGGCGATGAGCGGACGTTCCAGCGTGTAGTGTACCACGATGCCGAGCAGGATTGCCGCGGCGACCGCAATGAGCAGGTAGAGCC
Source organism: Pseudolabrys sp. (assembly GCA_036496445.1). GTDB lineage: Bacteria > Pseudomonadota > Alphaproteobacteria > Rhizobiales > Xanthobacteraceae > Pseudolabrys. The sequence goes on from DASXLC010000109.1 coordinate 12,326, forward strand.
AGGGCGCCTTCGCTACGTCGAGCGATACAGCTTTCGCGCCGAACAACGTGCCGCGCACGGCGAAGGAATGAACGAGGTAGAGCGCATAGGAGGCGTTCCCGATGATGATCGGGATACGCCAGCCCCGGGCATCGAGAGCAAAGCGTCCGAACACGGAGCCGGCAACGATGAGCGCTGCGGGAATGCCCCACACGAAAGCCCGCAGCGAACCGCCAGTCTGAAAAAGCGCAAGCAAAGCAAATCCGCCCACGATGAGCGCCATGGCGGCCAGCCGTGGCAGCCGTACGCCCTCGCGATAGGCGAGTGCAATACCCATTCCGAAAATGAACTCGATGATGATCGGATCCGCCCAAAAGGCGACGGCGGTCGGCAGTCCATCGACAAAGTGTCCGATAAACACCAGGCCGATTAGAAAGAAGGTAGTCGCGGCAACAGCGAGGCGGCGCGGGGCGGCAACGGCGACTGCGAAGACCACATAGAACAGCATCTCATAGTTGAGTGTCCATCCCTGGCCGACGATCGGTTCGATTATTCCGTCCAGTCGGGGAATCGGAATGAAGAAAAAGGAGCCGAGGATCGTGGCGGCGGAATAAGATTTCTCGAATACAGGCGCTGCGAAGGCGATCGCGATGTAGACGGTGGTGACGATCCAGTAAAGCGGCACAATGCGGATCAAGCGGTGCTGAAGAAACGTCCATTGTCCCGCCGGTTGAGCGAACAGATGCTCGCTCGCATAGACGATCACGAATCCCGAAATCACAAAAAACAGATCAACTCCGGCATTGCCGATCACCAGGTTCGGCAGGCCGGTCGATTGCGTGACATAACGCGCCATATCGAACTGGAAATGGCTGAAAACGACCGCGACCGCGGCGACCGCACGGAGAACCTGCAGCGAATAAAGCCTGCGCTCGCTGCCGGCGGGTTCGTTCACGACACCACCTTCATCGGCTTCACGGTCAGCTTGTCGAGGTGGTCGCCGATTGCTTTGGCGATGAAGCGCGCGGTGATTGGTGTCCCGTCGTAGTGCAGGATCGGGACCAGCCGCACCGGGTCGATGCCGCATTCATTGACGATCAGCGATCGCAATTGGGCGTCGCGGTTCTGCTCGACCACGAAGACAAAATCGTGGTCGGCAACGAAGCTGTTCACGCTGGAATGGAACGGAAATGCCCGGATGCGCATGCGGTCGAGCGCATGGCCGTGTGACTCGATCATGTGGATCGCCTCATCCATGGCCGGCGATGTCGAGCCGTAATAGATCACGCCGTATTTGCTGGGCTTTCCGGCGGTGGCGATCAGCGGCCGCGGTACGGTGTCCTTCGCGGTCTCAAATTTGCGGACCAGCCGCTGCATGTTGTCGACGTAGGGCGCGCCTTCCTCGGTGTACCGCGCGTAGCGGTCACGCGAGGTGCCCCGCGTGAAGAAGGACCCCTTCGTCGGATGTGTGCCGGGATAGGTGCGATAAGGGATGCCGTCGCCATCGACGTCGAGATAGCGTCCGAATTCCTTTCCGGCCTCCAACTCGGCAGCCGTCATCACCTTGCCGCGGTCGTACTTGCGGCTGTCATCCCAGGCCAGCGGCCTCGACAGGTGGTGGTTCATGCCGATGTCGAGATCGAGCATGACGAAGATTGGCGTCTGCAACCGGTCGGCCAGATCGAAAGCCTGAGCGCTGAAATCGAAGGCTTCCGCCGGACCTTCGGGGAACAACAACACGTGCTTGGTGTCGCCATGCGAAGCGTAGGCGCAGGACATCACATCGCATTGCTGGGTCCGGGTTGGCATGCCGGTCGAAGGCCCTGCGCGCTGCACGTCGAATAAAACTGCTGGAATTTCCGCAAAGTAGGCCAGCCCGATGAACTCCTGCATTAATGAAATGCCGGGGCCGGACGTGGCTGTGAAGGCTCGCGCGCCGTTCCACCCCGCACCGATCACGATGCCGATCGAGGCGAGTTCGTCCTCGGCCTGGATGATCGCGTATTTCGCCTGCTTGGTTTCCGGATCAACGCGTAGCTTGGCGCAATGGCGGGTGAAGGCGTCCGCCAGCGAGGACGAGGGTGTGATCGGGTACCATGCGCAGACGGTGGCGCCGCCATAAACGGCTCCCAACGCCGCAGCCGAATTTCCCTCGATGAAGATACGGTCGCCGACCCCATTGGCGCGCTTGAGCCTGATGCCAAGCGGGCACTGCAGGTTGAGGATCGCATAGTCGCGGCCGATATGCAGGGCCTTGATATTCGGCTCGATCAGTTTGTCCTTGCCTTTGTATTGTTCGCCAATGAGTTGCTCGACGACCTTCACGTCAATGTCGAGCAACGCCGTCAGCACGCCGATGTAGATGATGTTCTTGAACAGCTGGCGCTGGCGCGGGTCGGTGTATTCGCGATTGCAGATCGCGGTCAGGGGCACACCGACAACCGTGATGTCATCGCGGAATTTCGACGGCGGCAGCGGCTTGGTTGAATCATAGAACAGATAGCCGCCTGGTTCGATGCCGGCAATGTCCCGGTCGAAGGTCTGGGGGTTCATCGCTACCATCAGATCCGTTCCGCCGCGGGCACCAAGATGTCCGGCTTCGGTGACACGAACCTCATACCAGGTCGGCAGACCCTGGATATTGGAAGGGAAAATATTGCGGGGAGCGACCGGCACGCCCATGCGCATCACGGCGCGCGCAAACATCTCGTTCGCGCTCGCCGAACCGGAGCCATTGACGTTAGCGAAACGAATGACAAAGTCGTTTACGCGGCTGAGCGGTGTGGCGGTCGGCATGAAGTCCCTGCGTGAGTCATATCGAGCAAGAATTTCTGCATGTCCCAGGCGCCGGTCGGACAACGTTCGGCGCATAGGCCGCAATGCAGGCAGACGTCCTCATCCTTGACCATGACGCGGCCAGTTTTGAGTCCGTCCTGGACATAGAGATCTTGCGTGAGGTTAAGCGAAGGCGCGGTCAACCGCTTGCGCAAGTCGGCTTCCTCGCCATTCGGCGTGAAGGTGATGCAGTCCATGGGGCAGATGTCGACGCAGGCATCGCATTCGATACAGAGCTGCGCTGAAAAGACCGTCTGCACGTCGCAGTTCAGACAGCGCCCGGCCTCCGCGAAGGCGAGCTTGTCGTCGAAGCCAAGTTCGACTTCTGCCTTGATATCCTTGAGTGCGATCACCTTGTCGCGGTGCGGCACCTTGTAGCGCTTATCGAGCGCAATCTCGTTGTCGTAGGACCATTCGTGGATGCCCATCTTCTGGCTCATCACCTCGACCGCGGGTGCAGGGCGGTCGGTGATGTCTTCGCCATTGAGCACTTTGTCGATCGAGACGGCAGCCTCGTGCCCATGCGCGACGGCCCAGATGATATTTTTCGGACCGAAGGCCGCGTCGCCGCCGAAGAACACCTTGGGATGCGTTGAGGCCATGGTCTGGGTATCGACCTTAGGCATGCCCGACTGATCGAATTCAACGCCGATGTCCCGCTCGATCCAGGGAAACGCGTTTTCCTGCCCGACCGCAACCAGCACATCGTCGCACGGGAAATGCTGATGGGGCTCGCCGGCGGACACCAGCTTGCGGCGTCCTTTGGCATCGTACTCGGCCTTGACTTTTTCGAAGGTGATACCGGTGAGCTTGCCGTTCTCGTGGGTGAATTCCTTGGGCACGAGAAAATTGAATATCGGAATATCCTCGTGCATCGCGTCCTCTTTTTCCCAAGGGGACGCCTTCATCTCTTCGAAACCCGAACGCACGATGACTTTTACATCCTCGCCGCC
>DASXLC010000110.1:0-30402 GCA_036496445.1 Pseudolabrys sp.
CTTGACGCCCTTGAGGTCGCCTTTGGCCGAGAGCGTCACGGTGACCAGGCCGCCGCCAGCGGAGCCCTCGACCTCGATCTGATCGAGTTCGGCTTGCATCGCCTGCATTTTGGACTGCAACTGCGCGGCTTGCTTCATCAAGCCGAGGAAATCCGCCATGGTCTATTCCTCTTGCTCACCATCGCCAGGCGCTGCGCTATCCGCAGCGTCCGGTGCATTCTGCGTCACGCCGACGATCTTGGCGCCCGGAAAACGGGTGAGAACTGCCTGGACCAACGGGTCGCTCTGCACATCGCGTTCGATCTCGGCCTGTTGCGCCTCGGCCTGCGCACGCATCGTCGGTGCGCCCTGCTCCTTGGAAACGACCACGATCCAGCGCTTGCCAGTCCAGCCGGTCAGCTTTCGTTGCAGATCGTGCACCAACGTTTTGGGCGCGCTCGGCTCGATCGCAATTTCGAGCTGGCCGTCCTCACAACGCACCAGGCGCACATCACGTTCGAGCGCCATCTTGACGGTGATATCGCGTTTTTCCGCAGCGAGTGCGATCAGCTCCTCGAATGAACCGACGGAAAGCGTCGGCGCAGCTGCGGGCTCATCAAGTTGGGCGACCGGATCGTCTGCCGGTCGCGGCGATACCGCCGCAGACGACCGCGGCGAACCGCGCGGCGCCTCATAGCGTGGTGCGTAGCTTTGTGGTTGCCCGGAACCACCATTACCCTGCGGCCGCCCGGGGCTCGACTCGTTTTCACCGAGCGAGCGTACCACTTCGTCCGGTGTCGGCAGATCCGCCGCATAGGCGATGCGCACCAGCACCATCTCGGCGGCGGCAACCGGCCGGCCTGACGCCTGCACCTCGGAGATACCTTTCAACAACATCTGCCAGGCCCGTGACAGCACCCGCATGGACAACTGGGCAGCGAAAGCGCGGCCGCGGATGCGCTCGGCCTCCGACAGAGACACATCATCGGCAACCGCGGGGACGACTTTGACGCGTGTAACAAAATGCGTGAATTCAGCGAGATCACTCAGGACAACCGCTGGATCGGCGCCGATTTCGTATTGTTCGCGGAGCTCTTTGAGGGCGCTGCTGACGTCCCCCTTCATGAGCGCCTCGAACAGATCGACCACGCGCACGCGATCGGCCAATCCCAGCATCTGGCGCACGTCTTCCGCGCCAACCGGTCCAGCGGCGTGCGCGATCGCCTGATCGAGCAGCGAAAGCGCGTCGCGCACCGAGCCTTCAGCCGCGCGCGCGATCAACGCGAGCGCCGCCGGCTCGATCTGGACCTTTTCTTTCGTCGCGATACCCGCAAGATGATTGACGAGCGTGCTGGCATCGACGCGCCGCAGATCGAAACGCTGGCAGCGTGACAACACCGTCACCGGCACTTTCCGGATTTCAGTCGTGGCAAAGATGAATTTGGCGTGCGGCGGCGGCTCCTCCAGCGTCTTGAGCAGCGCGTTGAAGGCCGCGCCGGAGAGCATATGCACCTCGTCAAGGATGTAGACCTTGTAGCGTGCGCTCATTGGCGCGTATCGAATGGCATCGTTGATCTGCCGCACGTCCTCGACGCTGTTGTGGGAGGCGGCATCCATTTCCAGCACGTCCGGGTGCCGGCTTTCGATGATGGCCTGGCAGTGCACGCCCATCACCGGCATTTTGATGGTCGGCTCCTTCACCGACCCGTCCGGCAATTCGTAATTGAGCGCGCGCGCAAGGATGCGCGCGGTCGTCGTTTTTCCGACGCCGCGCACGCCGGTGAGGATCCATGCTTGCGGGATGCGGCCGCTGTCGAACGCGTTCGAAAGCGTTCGCACCATGGCATCCTGACCAATGAGATCGTCGAAGCTCGCCGGCCGGTATTTGCGTGCGAGCACACGATAACCGTCGGCCGACACATCGGCCGGAACGGAACCGGAAGCAGCAGATTTTTTAGCCTCGCTCATTGTGCCATCCGCTTCGCCGCCGCGCGGAGCACGGGCTTATTGCGAACGAATCGAGGAATTGGTGGGAGGCTGACGAGCGACCCGAACCGCGCTCGTTAGGGCTGCTTCCTTCCGGACCTGACCCGGTTGGCGAGTGGCTCGTCCACCGCCAACCTCCCGTGTCTATATCGGGCCAATAATGCGGGAAAGCAAGCAGCGGGGCAGCGTCTCTGCTAGCTTTCCTCCGAAAGAATCGCGCGGATTTGTTCAATGGATTCAGGGCTTACGACGGACTGGTCGCTGCACCCGCAGCTCGTTCTGGACACGGTTCCGGTCGGCGACCTGCCGCTGACCCGCGTGCTGCTGGCGAGTGACGCCAACTATCCGTGGCTGATCCTTGTCCCGCGGCTGCCCGGTCTCATCGAGCTCATCGATCTCGAGGAGACCGCGCAGGTACGGCTGGTTGGCGAGATCGCGGCGGCCGCGCGCGCGCTCAGGACGCTTACCGCGTGCGACAAGCTCAATATCGCGGCGCTCGGAAACCAGGTACCGCAGCTGCACGTGCACGTGATTGCGCGTCGGCGAACCGACGCCGCCTGGCCCAAGCCCGTCTGGGGCGTGAAGCCGCCGCTCACCTATGCGGAAGACCGACAAGCGGCGCTGCTCAATTCATTGCGTCAGCAGCTCAAATCCAGCGGACTGGCCGGGATGGACCGGTAGCTACGGGTCTGCGAAAAAACATCATGGTCGCCAATCCTTCGCGAATCCTGGTCATCTCTCTGCGTCGCATCGGCGACCTGCTGTTGACGACACCGTTGATCCGCAGCCTGCGCCGGGCCTGGCCGGATTCCGACATCGACGTGCTCGTGTTCGCCAATACCGCAGGGATCCTCGCCGGCAATCCTGACATCAATCGCATCATCAGCATGCCGCAGCGGCCGACGACGGCAGAGAGCGCACGCCTCTTCGTACGACTCTGGCGGCGCTACGATATCGCGATTTCGACGCAAAGCGGTGATCGCCCCACCGTTTTTGCATTTGCCGCTGGCCGTCTGCGCGCCGGTGTGGTCACCGACGACGACCCAAGGATCGGGCGTGTGCTCAAGCGCGCCGCTTTGCATCGAAGCGTCCAGGCCGCGGACAAGCTCCATCGCGTAGAGCAGATGCTGCGCCTCGCCGACATTTTCGAAATCCCGCGCGTTGGAGAATTGGTCTGCCCCGCTCCCTCACCGTCCTCAAATATTGCCGTCGGCAGCAATTTTGCATTGATCCATGCAGCGCCCATGTTCGCTTACAAGGAATGGACACGAGACGGATGGCGTGCGGTTGCTGCCGGCGTTACCGCACGTGGTCTTTCTACTGTCGCAATTGGGGGTCCGGGCGAAGCCGAACGCCAATATCTCGAGGATGTCTGGCGCGGCGTCGCTCCGGTTCATCAGGTGGAGTGGCCCGAAATGATGAATTTGCTTTCGAGGGCGCGGGTCTATGTCGGGCCGGATACTTCGGTGACGCATCTTGCCACCGCTGCTGGATGTCGGACCGTCGCCTTGTTTGGCCCGACCGATCCGCGTGTCTGGGGGCCTTGGCCGGCCGGTGGACTCGCAACACCTTGGGCGGCGAGCGGTACAATTCAGAACCGCGGCAATGTCTGGATCGTGCAGAATCCTTTGCCTTGCATGCCCTGCACCTTCGAAGGATGTGAGCGCAATATCCGCAGCCGCAGCGTGTGCCTCGACGAACTTATGCCCGAGCAAGTGCTGACAGCCATCGATCAAGCTCTCGCTTGACCGCACCATCCGCCCGTTTCAAGCTCGTACTGACACTGGGTTCCTCGTCTGGAGTAACGCATGACATTCCGCATCGCCGTTGTGCAGCCGATCGCCAATCCGATTGAGGAGGCGCAGAAAAATATCGCCGATGCGGTCAACTTCATCGCCCGCGCCAAAGAGGAAGACGCAGATTTTGTGTGCTTTCCGGAGACCTACCCCGGCCCCTGGCGAATGCCCGCAACCTTTGACCCGACACCAAGCATCGCCGAGGCCTCTGCCAAGCACGGCATTAACGTTGTCTACGGCACCATCGAACCGCTGAGCCATAATGAAGGCACGGCGCACAATCTGATCTGCATGGCCTATGGCGACGGCCGCCCACCGGTCAGTTACCGCCGCACGCATCCGAATGGGCCATGGATCTACTCCGGCGGTCAGTGGTGGGATTTTCAGTACGTACCGGGCAATGAATTTCCCGTTTTTGAAACCAACCAGGGCAAGGTTGGCCTGGCCATGTGCAGCGAGGCCTATATGCCCGAGGTCACGCGCGCACTGGCGCTGCGCGGCGCCGAACTGATCTTTTTGCCCGCAGGCACCGACAAACGGCGGCTGTGGGCGAGCTGGCGCAATCTGATCTGGTCGCGCGCGATTGAAAATCTGGCCATCGTCGTCACCACGCAGAACCTGTTCAGCAACGGGGAGCGTGGCCTCGCCATGGTGGCAACACCGGAGGAAATCCTGTTCGAGAGCACGGCTGCCGGTCTCTTTGTGGTCGATGTGAGTCTCGACCGCGCACGGGAAATGCGGTCAACAACCGATTCCTTGACCTCGGCTCTCAACTATGGCGCAAAGCAGGGCGTACTCGGCCCGCAGTGGCAGCGGCCGGAACTGCGAGAGACCATGTACCCGCGTTCGCGATGATGCCGCGGAGTAAGCATTGCACCCATCAAATGGTCGTGCGAATTTGCGCGGCGCATGTCGTCTCGCCCGAATCTAGGCCCTAAACCCCGTCTCGGATATTCCGAAAGTCGCGTCGAGCGTGCGGCGGAGCTTCGCTCCGATGCCGCCGCCATCGCTGCGTTGGCGCGCGATCCGGCCGCAGGAGCCTATGTGATCGGCGGCGACTGGGTCGTGATGAAGAAAGGGTCGCCACTCCACGAACCGTTGTTCACCTTGGGCGAAGCGCAAGTGCTTGGTCCTGCAACGGAAACAATCTTCCTAGGACTGCTCGATGGGGCGCCACAATTCGGTTACGGACTGACGCCGCAATCAGCGGATGCGTTGAAGGCGCGCGAGGAATTGCATGTGACAGATCTGCGCTCGATTGCGGTGCAGGGGCTTGTCGCTCCCGATCACCTTGCCCCGATCGCCGAGGCAAAGGCCGTGCTGCACTGGCACGCACGACACCGCTTTTGTCCGAACTGCGGCGCCGGGACACGCCCTGTAAACGGAGGGTGGCGACGCGATTGCCCGCAATGCAAGGCCGAGCACTTTCCGCGCACCGACCCTGTCGTGATCATGCTGGCGAGCGACCACGACCGCTGCCTCTTGGGACGCTCGCCACGTTTTGTGCCGACAATGTGGTCATGCCTCGCGGGTTTCGTCGAGCCTGGCGAATCGATCGAAGACGCAGTGCATCGGGAAACTCGCGAGGAGGCCGGCATTGTCTGCGGCAGGGTGGTCTATTTCGCCTCGCAGCCCTGGCCGTTTCCGGCCTCGTTGATGATCGGCTGTCACGCCGAAGCGGTGACGCACGAGATTGTGGTCGACCGCGAGGAACTTGAGGACGCCCGCTGGTTTACCAAAGATGAGGTCGAAGCGATGCTGATGCGCAAACATCCGCAAGGACTCACCACACCGCCCCCGGTCGCGATCGCGCATCACATCATCCGCGCCTGGATTGAGGATGAGGTCAATTTTGGCTGAACGCGTGAAGCCAAAAATTCTTTGCGCCGGCATTGCCGTGCAGGACATCATCATGCGCGTGCAGGACTTTCCTGCTCCCGGCACCAAAGTGGCCGCCAGCGAATTCATCGTCACCGGCGGCGGATGCGCCGCCAATGCGGCGGTTACGATCGCGCGCCTCGATGGGCGCGTTGCGTTCGCGGGGCCGCTCGGTGGCAGCGCTGACCCCGTGAGTAACCGTATTCTCTCCGATCTTGCAAAGGAGGGCGTTGATTGTGCCGGGGTTGAGCGCGTTGACGGGGGTACGGCATCGGTCTCATTGATTCTGCTCGATGCGACCGGCGAAAAGACCATCGCTACCCGCCGCGGCATCAATTTGAACAGCGTCCTGCCGAAGGATCCTGCCAGGCTGGTTGCGGATGCAAACGCCGTTCTCGTGGACAACCGCTTCCCGGAATTCGTGACCGCCGTGTGTCGTGCCGCGCAGGGGCGCAAAATTCCGATCGTGATCGATCTCGACCAGGCAACGAAGCTGGACGATCCTTTGCTCGCCCTTGGCACTCACGTGGTGGCCTCGACGGAAGCTTTATTCGGGATGACCGGATCAAACGACTACGAGGATGCCCTTAACGCACTCTCCACGCATCTTTCCAGCTTTGTCGCGATCACAGACGGCCCGAAAGGGGTTTACTGGCTCGAAGGCGGCGGGCTACGCCACCTGCCGGCCTTCAACGTCGACGTGATCGACTCGCTGGGCGCCGGCGACGCCTTCCACGGCGGCTTCACGCTGGGACTGGTGGAAGGCCGCGCACTTCCCGATAGTCTGCGTTTCGCCAGCGCCACTGCGGCGCTCAAATGCACAAAATTCGGCGGCGCCTCGGGCGCTCCGATGCGCGCTGACGTCGAAGCGTTCCTGAAACAGCGCGGTTAGTCAGTTTACTTCTTTGATGGACACGGCGCGCCGCACGGTGCGCAGGCGCCCGCAAAATCTTCTGGCGAAACGGCGCGTCCACTCGACGGGCTCGATAAATGGTCGACGAGAATGGCTGCGACGCCGAGCAGGACAACGACGATATAGACGGATCGCATCGTTGTTACTCCCGCGACAGGCCGAATAGCGGCCGCAGGCGGATACCGATCAGGCAGCCGGGCAGCGCCGCCAGGAACCAGATCCAGCCGTGCAGCGACCCGGAGGCGACACCGCCGACGAAGGCGCCGATATTGCAACCAAACCCGAGGCGCGCTCCCCACCCCATCAGCAAACCACCGACCCCGGCCGCCAACAGCGATTTCACCGGGGGCCATGGGGCCGCGGCGAATGGCTTGGTGGCCGCGGCCGCGGCCATTGCCCCGAAGAGCATCCCGAAATCTGTCAGGCTGGACGTGTCGGACAGTACTGATTCAGCAAGGGCGTGCTTGGGCCCTGGCCACTGCCAAAACGCGGACTGCGACAGGTCGAACCCGAGCGCTGTTGCAGCTTTGGCCCCCCATACCGTGTAGCCGAAGGTGACGCTCCAAGGATGGCCGCCGGCGGCGAATACTCCGACGCACAGCAGACCGATAATGACCCCGCCGACCAGATAATGACGCGAGGGCATGAAATTGGCGCCGCGCCGTTTCGCGACTGCAATGATGAGCGCCGCTGCTATGGCGATACTGACAAGCGTCGCCGCCAACCCGCCCCAGGCGCCGAGATAGTCCGATGCCAACACCGGATCCACGCCGCCGAGGGAAAGGAACGCCGGTAAAGACAGGCTGCCAAATACGCTCCCGACGACGAAGAACAACAGGGTAACCAGCATGCGCCCTGAGCCTCCGCCGACAGTGTAGAGCGTGCCGGAGCCACAGCCGTTGGCGAGCTGCATGCCGATGCCGAAGACAAATGCCCCGATAACCAGGGACGGACCGAGAGGCGCGATGGCTCCGCCAAATCTTGGACTCAGCGCGGCGACCGGCACCACCGCGAGCGCACAGACCGCAATCACGATCAACCCACCGAGCAGGCCGCCCGCCTCTCCGCGCGTGAGAAAACGTCGCCAGGACGCGGTGTAGCTGAATTCGGCTTTCAAAAATGCAATGCCCAGGCCGAAGCCGCCGATGATCAGCGCCGCCGATGCGGGCTGATGATCGAGCAGCACGAGCGCAATCAGAATCGCCGTAGAGGCGAGCGCGAGCCCGAGGAAAAGGAGATCGATGCGAACAGCCGCGCCCTTCTCGGACGCGGCCAAGCTTGCCGTGGACATGAAAACTCCAGCGCGCGGATCAGGAACCCAGGCCGAGGGCCTTCTTTAGATCGTCCCATTTCGTGCGCGAGGATTCAATTGGCCGATTTGCATTGCTCGTCCACTCGACCATTGAGCCGGCGTAGAGCCTGGTTTCCTTCCGGCCGAGCACGTCATGCAAAACGAACCAGTCGGTCGCCGCCCAGTGGCCGGTGTTGCAATAGCTTACCGCGGGCCCTGCGGGCAAAGTGTTGGCAATTGCCGCGAGCTCCGCCTTCGGCTTCAGCCGGTTGGTCTTCGGATCATAGAACCCGGCGCTGTCGACATTCAACGCGCCTGGAATATGACCATAGGCCTGCGAAGCCGGCGCCTTTTCCTTGCCGAAGAAGAACGACGCAGGCCGCGCATCGACGAGCGTTGTGCCGCCCTTCTCTTCGATGGTTTCGACATCGGTGGCTTCGGCCAGGATGCTTTTGTCGATCGTTGCCGTAAAAATCTTTGGCGATGGAGCTTTTACTCCGCTCTCCAGCGGCAGACCTGCTTGCCGCCAGGCGGCAACGCCGCCGTCGAGAATGGAGACGTCTTTGACGCCGGCATATTTCAGGGTCCAATAAGTACGGGCGGCCGAGCCGAAATCGAGGACGTTGACACCCGCCGGCACCACGACCACGTGGCTGTCTTCGTCGATCCCAAGATCTCCGATCAACTTTTCCAGTTCGGCTGCTGTCGGGACCATGAATGGCACGTTGTTTCGAGTGACACGCCAACCGGCCTTGTCGTAGTCGCTGTGGACGCTGCCCGGAATGTGGGCGGCCGCGTAGGCCTGCGCCCCGCCACCGTCAATCGCCGACCGGATGTCGAGGACGACAAGGTTCGCATCGGCACGATGAACGCTCAGCCACTCTGCGGTGACGAGCGGTTCGGCATGCGCAGCGGCGACCGAGGCGGCCAGCGCGGCGCTGAAAAGTATCGCCGCACCGAGGCGTCGGGCGGCAGCGGCAGGACGGAGTCGGGAAAATATTTTCATGGCGTGCAGTCGTTATTTGGAAAACCGCTTGTCGGCGGCGACAGATTGCCCTTGAAATAGAATATTGTTCTCTATAAAGACAGGTGCAGGAGACAAATAAGAAGTTTATTCTATATGAAATGGGCATCTTGGAATGCCCGTCTCATTTCTGAGAGAAAGAGAGAATGGACGCCATCGACCGAAAGATCCTCGCGGTGGTGCAGGAGGATGCCTCCCTTTCGGTAGCCGAGATCGGTCAGCGCGTCGGCCTGTCATCGACGCCCTGCTGGAAACGGCTGCAGCGGCTGGAGGCAGACGGCGTCATCACGCGACGGGTGGCGATCATCGACCCTGCAAAAGTCGGTCTCGGCATCACCGTGTTCGTTTCGATCGAGACCGGAGACCACTCCCAGGACTGGCTCAAGCGTTTTGCCGACGTGGTGGGCGCCATGCCCGAGGTGATGGAATTCTACAGGATGGCCGGCGATGTCGATTACATGCTGCGCGTGGTCGTGCCCGACATTGCAGGCTACGACGCGTTCTACAAGAAGCTGATCGCGACGGTGCCGCTGAAGAACGTCACGTCACGCTTTGCAATGGAGCGGATCAAATCGACGACAGCGCTGCCAATTGCCGAGGCCCGGTAACGGTCCGATTGGCCGGGCGGCCTACTGCAACGCCATCACCTTGATGACGGCCGGTCCAAGAATGACGACAAACAGCACCGGCAGGAAAAAGAGAATCATCGGCACGGTGAGCTTTGGCGGCAGTCCGGCTGCCTTTTTCTCGGCTTCCGACATACGCATGTCGCGGTTTTCTTGCGCCATCACGCGCAACATGGTGGCGAGTGGCGTGCCGTAGCGCTCGGATTGCTGCAGGGCCATGCAGACAGATTTCACGCCATCGAGATTCGTCCGCTTCGCGAGATTCTCGTAGGCCTGGCGCCGGTCGGGCAGATAGGACAATTCGGCGGTTGTCAGGGTGAGTTCTTCCGCGAGCGCGACAGATTGGGTACCGACTTCGTTACTGACTTTCCTGAAGGCTGCCTCGATCGACATGCCGGATTCGACGCAGATCAGGAGCAAGTCGAGCGTGTCCGGGAAAGCCCGTTTGATGGACAACTGACGTCGCGTGATCTTGTTCTTGAGCAACACGAGCGGCAACTGCATGCCGACATAGGCTGCGGCAATACAGATACCGAGCTTGATCGTGGCCGGTTGATCAAATTTGAGCACGACAAACAAGTAGATCAAGGAAAACAGAAAGCACACTACGGGCGTAATCATCCGGACGAAAAGGTAGGTAACGTAGGGAGCTTGACCCCGATAACCGGCCTGTATGAGCTTGAGGCGCGCCTCTTCCTGACCGACCCACTTGCTCAGGTTGAATTGGTCGACGATCTTCTGGACGTATTGCTTGGGCGATTGTCTTAATTTGACCTTCTGGCTTTCCTGCGCCATGCGCTCGCGCTCACGCTGGCGGATCTTCTCTCGCTCGAGCGCTACCGCACGCATGCGCTTGTCGAGTGGATCAACAAAAACAAATGGCATTGTGAGCGTCAGCACCGTGGCGGCCGCCGCGACGGCTGCGAACAGCATCGTCAGGGTCTTGACGTTCAGTGCGTTGACCAGAAATTCCATCATCGGTCGGTGCCTAGAAATCGAAATTGATCATTTTCTTCATCACCAGCACACCCATCGTCATCCAGACGGCGGATCCGGCCAGCATGATGTGGCCCATCGGGTTGGTGAACAGCAGCGAAATGTATTGCGGACTGGTGATGTAGACGAGGATCATCACGGCAATCGGCAGCGCGCCGATGATGGCAGCGGACGCTTTCGCTTCTTGCGACATCGCCTGAATCTTGGCTCGCATTTTCTTGCGGTCGCGCAGGACCTTTGAAAGGTTGCCAAGTGCTTCCGAAAGATTGCCGCCTGCCTTCTGCTGGATTGCCACAACGATCCCGAAGAAATTTGCCTCCGGCAGCGGCGTCCGTTCATAGAGTTTGCCGCATGCCTCGCCAAGCGGCATGCCTATGGCTTGTGTCTCCATGATCAGACGGAATTCCGTCTTCAGAGGCTCGGATGACTCCATGGTGATCATTCTTATGCAATCGCCCAACGGCAAGCCGGCCTTGACGCCGCGCACGATAATGTCGACCGCGTCAGCAAGCCCGTCTATGAATTTCGCCTCCCGCCGCTTTCTCAGAAACGAAAGGAGCCAACGCGGGAAACCAAAAGCCCCGGCAAAACCGAGGCCCGCTGCCCCAAGCATTCCTGCACCTGACAGGAAACCGAGAAAAGCCATGAAGAGGCCGATAAAGGCCGAAATGATTATGAATTGCCGCTTCGACCAAGACAGTCCTGCGCGCATAATTCGAACGGAAATGGGTACTCTTTTACTTTTCTTGTGGCGTTCGTCGAAGTCCTTAAGCGAAGATTCGACGAGGTCGCGGCGGGATTTCTGAGGCCCGCGCGACACTCGCGTCAGGGGTTCGGTCTTGGTGACACTTTGCATGCGCTGTTCGGCTTTGCGTTCGCCGGACAACAACGGATAGAGAAATACGTAGACCACTCCGCCGATGGCGACCGTGACCAGGAAGAAGACAGCGATAATTTGCACACCGCGCTCCGCTTAGGTTCGCATGGCGTCGTTGCCGGCGTCTGATGCGTCGAGCGCGGCAGCCAGATTTTTTTCCTCGCCGTAGTAACGGGCGCGATCCCAGAAGCGCGGGTGACCAATACCGGTAGACCGATGGCGGCCGATGATATTGCCTTTGGCGTCTTCGCCTTCCATGTCGTAGAGGAAGACGTCCTGGGTAACGATCACGTCGCCTTCCATTCCCATGACTTCGGTGACGTGCGTGATTTTGCGCGAACCGTCGCGCAAGCGTGCGGCCTGGATTACGACGTCAACCGAAGCGCAGATCATTTCTCGAATGGTGCGAGACGGCAGTGAAAAGCCGCCCATCGTAATCATGGATTCCAGCCGCGACAGCGCTTCGCGAGGATTGTTGGCGTGCAGCGTGCCCATCGAGCCGTCGTGACCGGTATTCATGGCCTGCAACAGATCGAATGCTTCCGGTCCGCGGACTTCGCCGACGATGATGCGTTCAGGGCGCATACGCAGGCAGTTGCGGACGAGGTCGCGCATTGTGACCTGCCCTTCGCCCTCGAGGTTGGGTGGCCGCGTTTCCAGCCGCACGACATGCGGTTGTTGAAGCTGGAGCTCGGCGGCGTCTTCGCAGGTGATGATGCGTTCGTCGTCGTCGATAAATTGGGTGAGGCAGTTCAGGAGCGTCGTTTTTCCCGAACCGGTACCTCCTGATACCAGAGTGTTAACGCGGCTGCGGCCGATGATACGAAGGATCTCGGCACCCTGCGGGGTTATCGAACCGAACCTGACAAGCTGATCGAGGGTCAGCTTGTCCTTTTTGAATTTTCGGATAGTGAGTGCAGGCCCGTCGATTGCGAGCGGCGGCACGATCGTGTTGACGCGGGAGCCGTCCGGTAAGCGCGCGTCGCAGATTGGCGAGGATTCGTCGACTCGTCGTCCGATCTGACTGACGATGCGCTGGCAGATATTGAGCAGCTGCTGGTTGTCGCGAAAGCGAATTCCCGTTTTCTGGATCTTGCCCTGGACTTCGATGTAAACCGTGCCCGAGCCGTTCACCATGATGTCGGCGATGTCGTCGCGCGCGAGCAACGGTTCCAGAGGACCAAATCCGAGAACGTCGTTGCAGATATCGTCGAGCAGGTCTTCCTGCTCGGCGATCGACATCACAATGCTTTTGATCGCGATGATTTCGTTAACAATGTCGCGAATTTCTTCGCGGGCCGAGTCCACGTCCAGCCGTGCCAGCTGCGCAAGATCGATCGCCTCGATCAGCGCGCCGAAAATGGTACCCTTGGTCTCGTAGTAGGATTCAGACCGTCGCGTATCAACTGAAGACGGCACATTGTTGGCAGGCGCGGGCGGACGAGTCGCGGCCGGTGCGGACACCAGTGGAGCGCCCAGCCCGTCGGATGGAAACGGCGTGCGGCCGGTCTCCATAGGCGCGCTGGCGGGTTGTGCCGGCGGCTCGACGGCCGTTTGCGCCGGCACAATTGACGGCGCCGGCACATGCGCCGGAGGCACAGGAGCGCGAGCTTCTGACGTTGCGCTACGCTTGCCGAACAAGACGAC
Source organism: Pseudolabrys sp. (assembly GCA_036496445.1). Lineage (GTDB taxonomy): Bacteria > Pseudomonadota > Alphaproteobacteria > Rhizobiales > Xanthobacteraceae > Pseudolabrys. Next base: position 13,014 of record DASXLC010000110.1, read on the forward strand.
ACACTCCCGGCAGGTTTCAGCCTGCTCGCTTCCTCAGTTTCGAAAGTAACGGCGAAAGCAGCCCGCCGCGGGATCGCTTGATCTCCCCGCGGCCGGTGAGCGCCTGCGCCATCTGGCGGAACAATTCCGCGGTCTTATGACCAGTCGACACTTCGGCGATCATCTGACCGTTGTTCGCAGCGGACCCGAAGAGCTGTGGCTCGAATGGAATCACCGCGAGCGGATCATTTTCCAGCGCCTTTGCGAAGTCTGCCGGCGTGATTTCCGGCCGTTTCGGCACACCCACCTGATTGAGGCAGTAGTGCGGGCGATGATCGTTTGGACGCGAGGCACGCAGCAAATCGACCAGGTTTTTGGCATTGCGCAGATTGGCAAGGTCGGGGCCGGCGACCACAAGGATATCGTCGGCGCTGACAAGAATCCGCTTGGTCCAGGCTCCCCATTGATGCGGAACATCGAGGACCACACACGGGATGGAGCTGCGCAGTGAATCGAGCGTCGTATCGAAGGCATCCGCGCCGAAGTCGTAGACGCGGTCCAGAGTGGCCGGCGCCGCCAGCAGGCTCAAATGGTCCGTGCATTTCGACAGCAATCGGTCAACGAACGCGTTGTCGACACGCTCAGGCGAAAACACCGCGTCGGCGATACCTTGTGGAGGATCCTGGTTGTAGTCGAGACCAGCAGTGCCGAATGCCAGATCGAGATCGGCAACAACCGAATCGAGCGCGAGATCGCGGCCGATGGCCCATGCGATATTGTGTGCCACGGTCGAAGCGCCGACGCCGCCCTTGGCGCCGACGACCGCGATAACCCGGCCGACCGCCTTGGCATCCGGTGACGAGAACAGGCCGCAGATCGCCCGCACAACGTCGAGAGTACCAACCGGGCCGATCAGGTACTCGCTCACGCCGCGCCGTGTCAGCCCTCTGTAGAGCATGACATCATTGACGCGGCCGACGACGATCACCCGCGTACCGGCGTCGCATACTTCGGCCAGATGATCGAGCCCCCGGAGAATCTCGTCGGTACGGTTATCCGTCTCGATCAAGATGACGTTCGGTGTCGGGGAATTGCGATAGGCTTCGCTTGCCGCAGCGATGCCGCCCATCTGGATCTTCACATGCGCCCTGGCCAGGCGTCGGTCCTCTCCGGCTGCCTGAACGGCAGCAGCGGTTTCAACTGTCTCGCAAAAGGCCTGGACCGATACTCTCGGTGCAGGTGCGATGTGCGCATCGTCGCCGTCGCCTGCCGGGTTTAGCATCCGTGCGGTTTCGGCTACTTGCTGAGCGTGCTTGATCATCGTCCTATATCGGTGATTTTGCCGGTGTCATAACCAACGTAAGTGGCGGAGGGACTTTCACCCTTCGTGTAACGATTCAGTACGGTGTTGCGACGTGGGGCGTAGGGTGGCGTCTCGCCGCGCGGCTGCACGAGATCAGCTGGATTTTCGACCATTGCCGCGAGATTGCGTTGACTCGCGCAACCGAGATTCCAAAACGGCCGATTGTCCATGTCGCCCGACTTCAAGGATAGGCCGAGGTCCCTCGGCCATTCCCCGCAAGGCCCTGCCTCCGCGACCAGCTTCGAATAGTTGAGTTTGATGCTGGCCAGCGCATATCGGGTTGGACGATAGTGACGCACGTAGATCGCGCTGGTCGGCACCCCTACCGCGGCAAGAATGGAACGGATTTCGCGTGTCGAGTCTGTAGCTGCACGATCCGTTGGGCCGCCGCGCGGTATCTCGATGATAATGCCGCTGCTCGACTCACGACGCCACGCCTGTGCGAATGCGACGACGTCCGCCCGTTGGCTCGGCATGAGGCCGCCGCGATTGCGCCCAACCATCACTTCGACATTCTGCGCGCCTTCACGCACCGTGATCGGATGGCGCTGACGATAATCGAACGGATATTCGACCTGCGCGGTGTCCGTCTGGTAGCAGCCCGCGAGGCTCGCAGCGAGGGCGCTGGCCGCCACGAGTCGCAACGCCATGCGACTGCGGAACTGCGCCTTTTGGATTGCCTTCATCTTTCCTCCCCCGCTCAATCGAGAATGAATCCGTACTTGCCGTGATAGTCGCTGGCCGGCCGTGCGTCGGGCTTGCCGGCAACGCCGTAGATGCGATTCAACTGACCAAGCAGAACGCTCTGCGGATCGCTGGAATCTGAATATCCATCATCCGGCCGCGACAGTTGCTTCTGCGCCACCGCGCGCACGACATACGGTGTGACAATCACCATCAATTCGGATTGATGGTTGACGTAATCGCGGCTCCTGAAGAGAGCGCCCAGAACCGGAACCTGGACCAGGCCAGGGAGACCGTTGATCGCCTGCTTCGTCTGCTCCTGGATCATGCCCGCGAGTGCCAGCGAGCCGCCTGAAGGTATTTCGACAGTCGTCTCGGCGCGGCGAGTCTGGATCGACGGCACGGTCAGCGACGTTGTCGAACCGGTGACCTGCAAGGTCATCGCGTTCTCGGTCGAAAGATCGGAAACTTCAGTCATCACTTTCAGGCTGATTCGGCCTTCTGTCAGCACGACCGGCGTAAACACCAGGCTGACGCCGAATTTCTTGAACGTGATTTGAGGCTGACACAGCGGTGGCGACCGGGTCGTGTCGCACGACAGTCCGTTCGGAATCGGGAATTCGCCGCCGGCTACGAATGTTGCGGTTTCGCCGGTGATTGCCGTCAAATTCGGTTCCGCAAGGGTGCGAATAACACCGGCTCTCTCCATCGCCCGCAAAGTCGCCGTGACACTTGGAAACTTGCCGGTCAGAAAGGTGTCGGCCAACGGGCCGCCATTCGCCGAGAATGGGTTGGAAGTATTGAAATTCACCACCGCGGTGCCGTAGTTAAGCGTGCCGGAAAGGTCGATACCGAGCTGCTTGATCACGTCACGCCGTACTTCCGCGACCGTAACCTTGAGCATGACCTGATCACGCCCGCGCACGGCAATTCCGTTCACCACCTTGCTGCCGTCGCCTACCAGCCGCGATGCAAGATCATAAGCTTGTTGCGACTCTTGGGGGTTCGCGGCGCTGCCGGAAAGCATGATGCCCTCGCCGATGCCTTCGATGTGGAGGTCGGCATCCGGGATCGCCTGTTTGAGAGCTGCGCGTACGCCATTGAGGTCACGCTTCACCGCAATATCGAAGCCGGCAATCTGCTTGCCATCGGCATCGAAGAAGAAAATATTGGTTTGCCCGACGGCGACGCCGATCATGTAAACGCGGCGAGAAGAGCGAATAACTGCATTGGCGATCTTCGGGTCGGCGACCAGCACATCCTTGATGTCGGCCGGCAAATCAATCGCGACCGATTTGCCGATCCCGAGCGGAACAAAGCGAGATGTCGCTTCGCTCGCTGCCATCTTTATGACTGGCATATTGGGTGTGTCGGCCGCCGCAGCCGGGGCAATTGACACCAGTCCGGAGACGGTGAGCGCCCACAATGCGGCAGCGCAAGTCAATGTCCTGTTCGCCATGTCCCCCTTAGTCCCCCAATTGGTCATCGCGGTGTGGTCGTGGTGGATACGCCAAACCGGACGACATTGACGTTGCGACGTGAATCCGTCTCGTCTGTTTTCGAATCATCAGTCGTGTCGGCAATGCTGCGCAACGCCAACGACAGAATGCCGAGCTGTTGAGACAGCGCCAAAGTCTCGGTTTGGCCTGGCGCGAGTTCGAGCGTAGCGGTTTTGCCGACCACAACCTTCAGGCCGTTCTTTTCTTCGATGGTCTGATCGATCGCGAGGACGCGGACGTTCCGGAGGATGGTCTCGCTGGCGCCGCCACCTTTTTCAGCATCACGATTGCCGCCGCGTGGCGTCAAGATAACATCGACCCGATCATTCGGCAGGATGAACCCGCCAGCGCCCGTTTCCGCCGAGATCTGCGTTGAGATGGCGCGCATGCCAGCGGGGAGAATCGCGGCCATGAAGCCGGAACCCTTCGCATTCACCAGTTTTACTTCGCGAATCGGTTCGCCAGCGACAAACGGGGCGCGCACAATCATGCCGGAGAGATCTTCGAGCGCCTTTGGCCGGTCGGATTTGCGAATGAAATTGCCGCTGGCGGTGCTCGCGGGCCAGGCTTCCCACGCGACCTCCGCCGGAGTGAGCGTTTGCCCTCTCGAAATGTCGGCTTTGGCGACCAGAATGTCGACGGTGTTGAATTTGGGAGCCTCCGCCTTGATCTCGGGAGGATTTCCAGAACGGCCGGCAAGCAGGGCGGCAACGCCCCCCGCTGCTATGGCGACAGTTAGCACTACCACTCGTGCAGCTTTCATACGCTCACTCTCACCGTGACGGGACGGCCGGTTTGGCCGCGAAAATCGGGTGGCCGTCGATGCGGCCGTTACCACCGGATTTCACCAGCTAAAGGTCAAGGTATGGTTAAGGAGCGGTATCTAAATCGAGTTAATGTTTTCTTGCGGCGGTAACGCCGCTGATTCAGCTGATTCAAATGCCGTAGGCCGGCATCCATCCCGTTTTCGGATAGACAGCGAGGGCCGCTGCCGCGAGTGCAATGCCATAGGGTATGCCGGCGTCAGTCTCATGCAGGCGAAGAATCCAACCCTGGCGCGCGAGCATCGCCGGCAGTGGAATCTTGCGGAACTGGATGATCGCCAGCGTCAAGGCGCCACCGAACAGCGACGCGTAAATCAGGTAGTCGAGCAAATAATCAAAGCCAAACCACAATGCGGTTGCGGCCGCGAGCTTGGCGTCACCGCCGCCAATCCAGCCTTGCGAGAAGAAAACAAACGCAACGACCAGCACAATTGCGGCTGCCGCAACGTGCATCCCTGCGGCATGCAGACTCATCCCGGTGACTATCATCAGCAGAAAAAATCCGCCCGCGAGAGCCAGCGATAGCCGGTTGGAGATCGTCATGGTCAGGAGATCGCTTGATGCCGCGAATGCCATCAGGGCGGGAAACAGCAAAAGCCTGATTACATCCGTGACCATGATCACTCGTTCCTCACGCAACTCACATCCGGGGGTGACAGGTTACGCCGGCTAAGCTTGCGGAACAGTTAGCGCTGCCGTTCAACTATTTCAGCTGTGTCGAAACCGTATGGAAGCTGGCATTCAGATTGGTGCCGATACCGTTGACCACGGCGATGATCGCAACCGAAATACCCGCCGCGATCAAACCGTATTCGATCGCCGTGGCGGCCGAATCGTCTCTCGCGAAACACGTGAACAAGTTCTTCATGGGAATCCCTTGGACCGACACCTGGCTGCCTGAGCGGATCCCCGGCAGCGGCCGGATCGTTCGGCTTTGAGTAAATGATTACGGATTGCGCCGCGGTTAATTTGCGTGAGGAAACAGAGGGCTTTGGCCGGCTGATTTACTTGAGGGAGAGCGAACCACAGCTCCAAAAAATGCGATGGCTAACAGGTCGTTAATTCGATGTCCTGTCCAGGCGTTCTCAAGACCAATGCGTAGTCTCACTGCATGTTATTATTGAACACAGAAAATCTATTTGTTTATTGCATTTTAACTGCACGCTCCGATACCGGAGGTCGTCACAAGTTAGCGATCCAGGTATTTTGCCGATGCTCGCTGAGATGATGTCAGTTGTTACAGTCGCCGGCCAGACCATGCTCAAGCTGGTACCGATCTCGATCGGCTTCGGCATCGTGTTCGCCCTCCTGACACACTGGTCAGCATGCAATCCCGGTCGCCCCTGGTGGCGCAAGCGTGAGATCGTCACGGACATCTGCTACTGGTTCTTGATCCCGCTCGCCGCGCGTTTCGTGCGCATCGGCCTCATGGTGATGGGCGCCGCTTATCTCTACGGGATTCACGGCACCGACGCCTTGATGGAGTTCTATGACGACGGATTTGGCCCATTGGCCCAACTGCCGTTATGGGCGCAGGCATTGACCTTTTTGGTTGTGTCGGACTTCCTGACATACTGGATTCATCGCGGTTTTCACCGCGGGAGCCTTTGGAAATACCACGCCGTACATCATTCCTCGGAAGAGCTTGAATGGATATCGGCCGCCAGGTTTCATCCGTTCAACATATTTTTCGGTACGGTTCTCGTGGACGTTGCCTTGTTGCTCGCCGGTATTTCGCCAAACGTGATGCTGTGGGTGGGCCCGTTCACCACCGCTACGTCGGCCTTTGTACATGCCAATCTGAACTGGACACTCGGGCCGTTCAAATACGTCATTGCAGGGCCGGTGTTTCACCGCTGGCATCACACCGCGGCGGATCGCGGCGGCTCCATGAATTTTGCAGGCACGTTCCCCATTTGGGACCTTCTGTTCGGAACTTTTTATATGCCCGCGAATGTCCTTCCCGACGCCTATGGCATTGATGACACCGCCTTTCCGGAAAGCTTCGGCGCCCAGATGATGTATCCCTTCCAACGCTGATTTTTCTTCGTCCGACCGCGTTCTTTGCACTTCATTCACCAATTTACCGTCAACTTGACTTGCCGCCATCCGCGGTGATCCTGTTGTGCGTCCTGTTCTGGAGAGCGCGATGTCTTTAGTGGGCTGCAGGCAACATTTCCGCGTGTGGCTTTTGGCCGTTCTGCTTGCAGGATTCACCGGATTGGCGCCGGCCCAGGCAGACACTGTGTCAATAAGGCTCGACCAGGCGCACATCATGCAGCTGCCGGATCGGGTCGCTACAATCGTAATTGGAAACCCGTTGATCGCCGACGCTACCCTTCAGGGCGGAGGCGTTCTTGTTGTGACCGGCAAGGGATACGGCTCCACCAATTTGGTAGCGCTGGATCGAGCCGGACGCGTACTTCTAAGTCATACCGTGCAGGTGCTGGGCGCCAGAGCGGAGGATATGGTCGTCGTCTACAAGGGCATTGAGCGCGAAACCTACAGCTGCGCATCGGATTGTGAGCGCCGGATTACCCTCGGCGACTCCCCGGCCTATTTCAACGGCAATCTGTCTCAAAGCGGTGCGCGCAACGGCCAGGCGCAATCTTCGGCGCCCAAGTAACGGCTTCCGCGCCCTGGCAGGGTTAGCAATTGATTAACGCGATCGCCGCGGTTCCTTAGGATTTTGGCAAGAATTAAAAAACACGCTCTTGCTATGAATTTCGGTGTTCGACCACCGCTTAGCAATCGGGTCGCTTGTCATGCCACTAACACGCAACAGGATTTCAGCTTGTGTCTGCCGGCTGTTGCCGTCGCGCCTGGTGCGCCGCTTTGTGCGCCAGCAGGATGGCGCTGCAGCAGTCGAATTTGGCTTGGTCGCGGTTCCGTTTCTCGGTTTGACTTTCGCCATTCTTGAAACGGCGCTGGTCTTTTTTGCCGGGCAGACGCTCGAAACCGCGGTGGCTGATTCGGCTCGGCTGATCATGACCGGCCAGGCGCAGACGGCGGGGTGGACCAAGGACGACTTCAAGACCGCAGTGTGCAATCACATCTACGGATTGTTCGACTGCGCCAATGGCATTTACGTCGACGTCAAGTCCTATACCAGTTTTTCGGCGATCACCAGCGATCCGCCCATAACAGACGGCAAGCTCGATCCCAGTAAAGTCAACTATAGCCCCGGCGACGTCGGCAATATCGAGGTTGTCACGCTCTACTATCAGTGGCCGATCTACGTCTCGCTGCTTGGTAACAACCTCTCGAACATAAACGCCAACACGCGCCTCCTTGTGTCGACAGCGGTCTTCCGAAACGAACCTTATCATTGAGACGTTGGGTCATGAAAACAATGACATCCCGTACATCTCAGTTCTTGCGCCGTTTCGGCCGCGACCGGCGCGGTGCCTCAGCGATCGAATTCGCTCTTATCGCGCCGCTCATGCTCGGGCTCTACATCGGCTGCGTCGAGATCTCTGACGGCGTAGCCGCGGACCGCAAGGTCACTTTGACTGCAGGGGCACTTGCCAACCTCACGGCGCAGGTCACAACCATCTCAGCGGTCGACATGGACAATATCTTTGCCGCGTCGACAGCGATCATGTCGCCCTACACGGGGCCCCTCTCGGCGAAAGTGTCCTGCCTGAAAATCAATGGAGCCGGCGCGGTGACGGTGCAGTGGGGCACGGCGACAACCGGAACGACTCCCCGGGCGCATGGTGACACAATCACAATCCCCTCCGACCTCGCGGTGCCGAACAGCTACCTCGTGCTCAGCGAGGTGAGCTATCAGTATGTGCCGGTCACCGGCTTCAGCCCCGGCTTCAGCCACATTGCCGCCACCGGGATTACATTGTCAGACAAGATGTTCATGAGCCCGCGCATCCAGCCGCCGTCCTACACCACCACGCTCTGCAACTGACGCTATCGCACGGTCATTGTGATCAGGAGCCGGCGTCGGGCGCGGGCGCGTACGCGCGGCCCATTTTTTTCCAGTCGTGCTGCTGTGCAAGCATCTGCCGCAGATAATTGACGTTGGCGGCCGCTTCATTCTCAGGCAGGTCGGAGCGGGCGATTTTCTCCGCTTCCTCGAAACGGCCGCGCAGGCCGACCACCAATGCGAGGTTCTGACGGACTTTGGGACCAGCATTCGGCTGAGCCACCGCACGGCGCAACGTGATTTCGGCGTTCTTCAGATCTTTCGTCAGCAGATAGGACAGTCCGAGATTCGAAAGAATTGTCGGTTCGTCGGGCACAATTTTGAGGGCTGACGCATAATAGCGTTGTGCATCGGTATGGCGGCCCATCTGATCGAGCACCGCGCCCTGGACGCTGAGAATGCGCCAATCCGGATTGTCCGGCAGGTGAGCGCGGTCGAGGGTCGAAAGCGCCTGCTGGTACTGGCCCACATCGGCCAATGCACGGCCGTAGGCACCGAGCAATGACATATTGCGCGGGTTGCGGATCGAGGCCTGCTCGAGCACGGCCACCGCTTGCGCCCGTTGATCGGTCGCGCGTAGCGCGCGGGCGTACGCAATGGCGGCGTCAGCGTCATTGGGATTTTCGCGGTAACGAGCTCCCAAGGCTTCCAGGGAGCGCCGCCATTCGTCCTGATTGGTCGGAGCGGCGCTGGTTGTTGTTACAGAGCCGGTCGTATCCCGGGAGCCAATGTTGGAGCAGCCGCCCGTGGAGAAGGCCAGGGCGGCGGCTAACGCAGCAGAGGCAAGCAGTTGCGCGACGTTGGTCTTCAGCCCCATACCTCGAGCAATAAAACGTTAACCCTAACGACTGGTTAACTTGTAAATTGACCTTGATCGCGCATGATCCTCGATGCGCGACCCCGCGGAGTCATCATGCATCCCGTCTTTGCAAGCGCCGGCAAATCGCAGGCGACACCGATCTGGTTTGTTCACACCGGAAATTTCGACTCAGTCTCCAGGGACATCGGCGAACGGGGGCGCACATTTGTCGCTGCCGCAGGTTTCGAGGCCAAACCCGGCCGGCTGATGCTGCTCCCCGCCGCGGACGGGTCGCTCGCCGGCGCGCTGTTCGGCATCGAAGCCCCCGATGAGAATGAAATCGACCGCTTCCGGCCCGGGCAATTGTCGGGCCAATTGCCGCCAGGAAGCTATCGATTCGCCAACGCGCCACACGATCCGCGTCTGGCTGCACTCGCCTTTGCGCTCGGCGCGTACCAGTTCACGCGCTACCGGAAGGCGGATGCGCGCAATGTGCGCCTTGTGGTGCCCGAGGGTGTTGATGGCCAAGACCTCAGCCGCATTGTCGAAGGTGTGACGCTCTGCCGGGATCTCACCAATACGCCCTCCAACGATATGGGACCGGCTGAGCTGGAGGCGGCCAGCCGCGCCCTCACCAAAGAGCATGGCTCAAAAGTGCAGGTCACAAGCGGCGATGCACTCGCCAAAAATTTCCCGCTGGTGCACGCTGTCGGCGCCGGCTCGGCGCGAGCGCCGCGGCTGATCGATATGACCTGGGGCAAGACCAGCGATCCCAAAATCACGCTCGTCGGCAAGGGTGTTTGTTTCGATACAGGTGGGCTCGACATCAAGCCCGATACCGGCATGCTCAATATGAAGAAGGATATGGGCGGAGCAGCAACCGCACTGGCACTCGCCCATATGATCATGGCGCGTGGATTGAAAGTCAGGCTTCGCGTCATAGTTCCGGCGGTCGAGAACTCGATCTCCGGCACCAGCTTCCGTCCGCGCGACATCTATGTTTCGCGCAAGGGCATTTCAGTCGAGATCGGCAACACCGATGCGGAGGGCCGGCTGATCCTTGCCGACGCGCTCGCACTTGCCGACGAGGACAAACCCGCGTTGATCGTGGATTTCGCCACTCTCACCGGCGCCGCGCGCGTCGCGCTCGGGCCCGAGGTGGCCCCGTTCTTCACTGATGACGATGCACTAGCCGGTGAGCTTGGCCGCGCCGGCGTCGCCGAGAACGATCCGCTCTGGCGGATGCCGCTATGGCGGCCCTACGAGGCAATGCTCGACTCGAAGATTGCCGACCTCAACAATGTTGCGACTGGTGGTTATGCTGGAGCGATTACAGCCGCACTGTTTTTACGGCGCTTCGTCACGACAAAAACCTGGCTACACTTCGATATTTTCGCCTGGACACCGGCGGCCAGGCCTGGACGCCCGGAAGGCGCCGAATGCCAGGTGGCACGTGCACTTTATGCGTTACTCTGCGCCCGCTACGCGTAGCGAATCTCTCGGAGAGTGGCGCCGGTTTTCGGATAACATCATACGCCAATGAAACACTGACATGGTCGCCCTCGATCCTCGCATAAATCCGTTTCGACCCGAGATAGCGGCGAAACATTTGCAAGGCCAGGTCGAGGCCAAGCGATTCGTCGAAGGCAGGCGCTACCAGGTGCTTGAACCGGTCACCGCTCTTCGCCGCACGCCATCGCATGACGCAAGACTCGACAGCGAAGCGCTGCTTGGCGAACGCGCAATGGTCTACGAAACGACTGAGGAGGGCTGGGCCTGGGGCCAGCTGGAAAACGACGGTTGTGTTGGCTGGCTGTCGGCCAATTCGCTCGGACCAAGCGGCCCGGCGCCGACTCACAAAGTCGCGGTATCGCGAGCGTTTGCGTTCCCGGGACCGGACATCAAGCTGCCTCCGATCGCCGGACTGCCTATGGGCGCGCAATTGACGATCGCACGGCAAGATGAGCGTTTCGCCGTGACCGTATCCGGATGGCATGTGCCGTCCGTCTGCCTCGCGCCCATCAAGGCACGGAGGCCCGATTTCGTGGCTGTGGCCGAAAAGTTTCTGGGGGTACCTTATCTGTGGGGCGGCAAGACTTCGCTTGGCCTGGACTGCTCAGGCCTGGTGCAGGTCTCGCTCCAGGCCGCCGGTATCGCCTGTCCACGCGATAGTGACCTGCAGGAACTCTCGCTCGGTAAACTGTCGTCGCTGGCAAGTCTACGCCGCGGCGATCTCCTGTTCTGGAAGGGTCACGTCGCCATCGCCCGCGATCCCGAGACCCTGATCCATGCAAATGCCCATCACATGATGGTGGCGATCGAGCCGCCCATGGAAGCGATCGCACGTATCAATGCGGCGGGAAGTGAAATCACGGCCGTAAAGCGCGTGGCCTAACCCAGCAATTCGGGAATGCGCTGCCGGTTGAGCGCCAGCCATTGCAACCCGATGATCAATGGGCTGCCGCGCATGGTGTAACGATCGAGCGCATCGAGCGCCGCATCGACGGAAACGCGGTGAACGTAAACATGCTCGCCGTCGGGCGTTGTCAGAGCGCCTTCACGCACGCTCGCAGCGTCGACAGCGGCGACGAACAGCGTGATCTCCTCGTCCGTCACTCCAGGCGTGCTCAGAAAAGTGAACAGTTCGGCCACCGCACTGGGCGCAATACCAATCTCCTCGGTGCACTCGCGCCGTGCCGCCTCGGCCAGCGATTCGCCTGCCTCGACGCGTCCTGCAACAAACTCGACGAGATCTCCGTGACCATTGGCCAGATGCGCTGGCAAACGAAACTGGCGGATCAACACAATTTCCTGGCGCGTGATGTCGATCGGCATCACCACGACTACTTTGCCGCCGATCATCACGTCGCGCTCCTGCACGACTGGACCGTCATCGCCCTTCAAGGTCACACTGTAACGGTGATAGTCGCGATAGGCTTTGGCGAGCACCTGTGGCCGCGACAGAACAACATCCGCAGATAAATCTGCAAGCTCTCGCCGTTTCGACATGCCCGGTTACTGCGACACTACACCTTCGGAAACCGTTTCCAATTTAAAGGCAGCGGCGAACAGCGCGCGTGTGTATTCCGTCTTTGGCGCCTTGAACAGCTCCGCAGCCGCACCTTCTTCGACCATCTTGCCGTTGCGCATGACCAGCAGGCGACTTGCCAATGCGGCCACCACGCGCAAGTCATGCGAGATGAACATGTAAGTCAGATCATGCCGTTTCTGCAGGTCGCGCAGCAAATCAACCATCTGCGATTGTATAAGCATGTCCAGCGCGCTCGTGGGCTCATCGAGCACGATGAAAGTCGGCTCCAGAGCCAGTGCACGGGCGACAGCGATCCGTTGCCGTTGGCCACCCGAGAACTCGTGCGGGTAGCGGAACCGGGTTGCCGGATCAAGTCCGACATCGTTCAGCGCTGCTACAACGCGCTGCTCGCGCTCCGTCCGCGATAGCCCCGGATGATGCACCCACAGGCCTTCTTCAACGATGTCAGATACCGCCATGCGCGGAGACAGCGAGCCGTATGGATCCTGGAATACGATCTGCATGTCGTGGCGGAAGGGCCGCATCTGCTTGAACTTGAGGCCTTCAATGGCATGGCCCATGAATACAATCGGCCCCGTGGAGGAGATCAGCCGGAGGATGGCGAGCCCAAGCGTGGTTTTGCCAGAACCCGATTCACCGACGACGCCAAGCGTCTCGCCTTTTCGCAACTCGATACTGACGCCATCGACGGCTTTGATGTGACCGACAACCTTGCGCATCACGCCGCGCTTGACCGGAAACCACACTTTCAGGTCTTTCGTTTCGATGACGATTGGCGCATCCGGCCGTGGCAGCGCCGGATCAGGCTTCGGCTCGGCAGCCAGCAATGCTCTGGTGTAAGGATGTTCGGGCGCAGTGAAGACGCGCTCGACTCCCCCCTGCTCAACGATTTTTCCACGCTGCATCACGCAAACTCTATCGGCAAGTTTGCGTACGATGCCAAGGTCGTGAGTGATGAACAGCATCGACATGCCGAGCTGGGTTTGGGTGTCCTTCAACAATTTCAGGATTTGCGCCTGGACGGTCACATCGAGCGCGGTCGTGGGCTCGTCGGCTATCAGGAGTTCCGGCTTGTTGGCGAGCGCCATGGCGATCATCACACGCTGGCGCTGGCCACCCGAGAGCTGGTGCGGATAGCTGCCGAGGCGGCCGGCCGGATCGGGGATTCCCACCTGCCCGAGCAATTCGATAATTTTGGCGCGCGCGGCACTGGCATTAAGCCCTTGATGCAACGACAAAATTTCGCGAATCTGCTTTTCGATCGTGTGCAGGGGATTGAGCGAGGTCATCGGCTCCTGAAAGATGATGGTGATGTCGTTGCCGCGCACTTCCCGAATTTGCTGTTCCGACATCGTCAACAATTCACGGCCCTGAAATTTGATGGAGCCCGACGGATGGTGCGCCGCCGGATAGGGCAGCAACTTCATAACCGACAGCGCGGTAATCGACTTGCCCGAGCCTGACTCTCCGACGAGTGCCATCGTCTCGCCCTTGCGAATGTCGAACGACACGCGATCGACGGCCAATACCTCCCGCACGCCATGCCCGAAGGCAATCGACAGGTCGCGAATCGAAAGAAGCGGTTCTGACGTGTTCATCGGAAGGTCTTCCTTGGATCGAAGGCATCGCGCACAGCCTCGCCGATGAAGATCAAGAGCGAGAGCATGAAGGCGATACTGAAAAATCCGGTGAACCCAAGCCACGGTGCCTGCACGTTGGCTTTTCCTTGCGACAGCAGTTCGCCGAGCGAGGGTGAGCCTGGCGGCAGCCCGAAACCAAGGAAGTCGAGTGCCGTCAGCGTCATTACCGATGACGACAGAATGAATGGCAGAAAGGTCATGGTCGCCACCATCGCATTCGGCAGCAAATGGCGGAAGATGATGACCGTATTCGACACACCAAGAGCACGCGCTGCCTGGATGTATTCGAAGTTGCGCCCGCGCAGGAATTCCGCCCGCACCAGGCCAACGAGCGAGACCCAGGAAAACAGGAGCAATATACCGAGCAACACGAAGAATCCCGGTACCAGAACAGAAGAGATGATCAGCAGCAGATACAGCGACGGAATCGAGGTCCAGATCTCGATGAAGCGCTGGAACAGAAGATCGGTCCAGCCCCCGAAATATCCCTGCACGGCACCAGCGGCGACACCGATGATCGAGGAAATGATGGTGAGCGCCAGTCCGAACAAGACCGAAATTCGGAAACCATAGATCAGGCGCGCAACGACATCGCGACCGCCGTCGTCGGTACCGAGCCAGTTGGTTTCCACTTCATCGCATTTTGCAAAGCCGTGACTGGCAGCGAATTCGCAATCTTTCTGCGTCAGCAACCATGTGGGCTTGGACGGGAACGGTGACGGCGGCCTGCTGACTTGCGTGTTGTACGAGAAGCGGATCGGCGGCCAGACGACGATGCCGCCCTCGTTGTGTATCAGACCCATCAGGTAGTCATCACGAAAATCCGCGGCGGTGCCGAACAGATTCGGGTCCTGCTCTTTTGCAAAGGCTGTGTCCGGATAGGTGTGGACGGCCGGGAAAAACATCCGCCCGTTCACATAGATGAAAATCGGTTTATCGTTGCAGATAAATTCGGCGAACAGCGACACCACGAACATCGTCAGGAAAATCCACAACGCCCAGTAACCGCGTCGGTTGACCTTGAAGTTTTCCCATCGCCGCTTGTTGAGAGGAGAAAGCGCTATAGCTTTACCTGTGGGCGGCGCCGCCAGCCCCATAGGCGAAACGGCAGTCTCAGGTGGCTTGATGCCGGTGCGTACGTCCACCTCAAACCTCCCGCGTCTCGAAGTCGATCCGCGGATCGATCCACGTGTACGTCAGGTCTGAGATCAGGTTCACCACCACCCCGATAAGTGAGAAAATATACAACGTGGCAAAAACCACCGGGTAGTCGCGGTTGAGGACGCTTTCGAAGCCGAGCAGCCCGAGCCCATCAAGTGAAAAAATGGTCTCGATCAGCAGCGAGCCGGTGAAGAAGGCGTGCACGAAAGCGGAAGGAAATCCCGCGATAACAATGAGCATGGCATTGCGGAAAACATGCCCATAGAGCACCTGAGTCTGGGTGCACCCTTTGGCGCGCGCAGTGAGCACGTATTGCTTGCGGATTTCTTCAAGAAATGAGTTCTTCGTCAGCAGCGTCATGGTGGCGAAGGCCGACAGCGCCATCGAAATAATCGGCAACGCCAGATGCCAGAAATAGTCCAGGATTTTCTGCCACAACGGCATTTGCGACCAGTTCTCGGATACGAGACCGCGCAAAGGAAACCAATCGAAAAACGATCCACCGGCGAACAGGATGATCAGAAGAATCGCGAACAGAAATCCGGGGATCGCGTAGCCAATCACGATTATGGTGGAAGTCCACATGTCGAAGCGCGAACCGTCATGCATCGCCTTGCGGATGCCGAGCGGGATTGAAATCAGATAGGTCAGCAATGTCATCCAGATGCCGAGCGACATCGACACCGGCAGCTTTTCCTTGATCAATTGCAACACGCTGACGTCGCGGAAATAGCTTTTCCCGAAGTCAAACCGCGCATAATTCCACAGCATCAGCGCAAAACGTTCGGGCGCCGGCTTGTCAAAGCCGAACTGCTTTTCCAGTTTCTTGATGAACTCGGGATCGAGACCCTGCGCCCCACGGTATTTGGAGTTCGCCGCGTCGACCTGCGAAGCACCCTGCGACAGCCCGCGGCTGCCAAAATCGCCCCCGGCGGAGCCGGAAATGCGCGAGGTCGCACCCGTATCCGAGCCGGTGAGCTTGGCGATCACCTGCTCGACCGGGCCACCGGGTGCAAATTGCACAACGGTGAAGGCCACCAGCATGATGCCAAACATCGTGGGTAATATGAACAGAAGGCGGCGTACAATATACGCGGTCATGCGTCCCTCATTCCGCAGCCGGCCCTGAAGCCGCAGCGTTTCCTATCCCTTTTGTTCTAGTTTCGCCGCTTTATTGCGATCGTACCACCAGGTTTCCGGAATACCGCGAAAATATCGGGGCTTGTTGGCTGGATAATCAAACACGTCCCAGTAGGCAATCCAATGCGACGCCTTATACCAATGCGGGATCCAGTACCGCCCGGCACGGATGACCCGGTCAAGTGCTTTACAGGCGGCCGTCAGTTCTGCCCGCGTCCTCGCGGCAATAATGATGTCGACAAGTGCATCCACCGCGGGATCTGCGATGCCAGCGAGATTCTGTGTTCCCTTTGTTGCTGCGGCTTGCGATGAAAAAAAAGTGCGCAGCGAATCGCCCGGGGTTGCGGAAAAGCTAAATCGCTCAACGGTGATGTCGAAATCAAAAGCGTCCACACGCGCCCGATACTGGACCGGATCAACCACGCGCAAAGTGGCGTCAATGCCGAGCACGCCGAGGTTTTTTATATACGGCAAGTGATGCGGCTGGAATGTGGGTTCATCGATCAGGAACTCGATGTTGATCGGCCTTCCACCCGGCGAAACTCGCTTGCCGTTCTTGAGCGTGCACCCGGCGTCATCGAGCAGCCGCGCACCGCGCCTTAGCCACTGTCGGTCCTGCCCCGAGCCATCGGTAACAGGCGGTACATAGGGCTCATCGAACACTTCGTCCGGCTGTTTGCCGCGAAACGGTTCGAGCAACGCAAGCTCGTCCACATCCGGCTTGCCTTTCGCCATCATCGGCGAATTCTGGAACACCGAATGGGTACGATCGTAGGAACCGTACATGATGTTCTTGTTGGTCCATTCGAAGTCGAAAGCATCGATCAGGGCCTCGCGCACGCGCCGGTCCTTGAACTTGTCACGCCGTGTATTGATGAACCAGCCTTGCGCGCCGGAGGGCGTGTCATCAGGCAGCACGTTCCGTTTGACGCGCCCATCCTTGAACGCAGGAAAATCGTAACGTGTTGCCCAGGTACGCGACGTGAATTCCTCGCGGAACAGATAGTTTTTCGCCGTGAAGCCTTCGAAACCGACTTCGCGGTCGCGATAGTACTCAAAGCGAACCACGTCGAAATTACCTTGCCCGCGCGCAACCGGAAGATCGGCGCCCCACCAATCCTTGACCCGCTCAAATTCAATGAAGTGCCCGACCTGAAAGCGGCCGACCTTGTAGGCGCCGCTGCCGAGTGGAATATCGAGCGTGGATTCATCGAACGGCTTTTTCGAATAATAGACACGCGAAAAAATCGGCAGCGCGGCAACGAATAGAGGCACATCGCGCCCGCGCTTTTCGGCAAAGCGCACGAC
>DASXLC010000111.1:0-7976 GCA_036496445.1 Pseudolabrys sp.
CTGCAGCAGTGTGCGCGCGACATTTTCATCAAACGTCTGCGTCACAGCCACGACAGGCGGCCACGTGCCGACCCGCGCCATCAACCTGGCAAGCGCCGCCATTTCATCCGCACGACCGGCATCGAGATCGACAACAACAACGCTGGCGTCGGCGATATCGAGCGTGTCACCCTGCTCGGCGAGGCGGCCTGAAACCAGGGCAAGTTCGATCGCAGACGACGCGCCAAAGGTTGTTCGCACCGAACTCTCGAATTCGGCGTCGGCGCTGAGAACCACCACGCGAGTGCGGTTCGTTTCCTGAGTACGTCCAATGCGCATGATGCGATCGTAATTCCGCTTATTTCACCGGTGCTGCCGATACGGCAGGCCCGACTGGCGCCGAGTTATTCTGTCCACCACCGCCACCGCCTCCGCCCGCATCCTGATAGGTGCTCGAGGTGCCGATGCCGCGCGGCGCTATGACCCGATTGTTGCGATAGCGTTCGAAAGCGCTTTCCATCCGCACGCCATTGAACGCGATGTTGCGGTCGGCGCTTTCGCGCGGCCAGGGATCGACCATTTGTGTTATCATATTGGTCGCCACCGCGTTGCCACCCGACTTCGCGATGGTATCGCGCCGGTCGAGATACTCCGAGCAGCCGCCCAGGACGACGAGAAGAGCGCCAAGCGCAAACGTGCGCAGCGATTTACTGAACGGTCGCATTGGACTCCCCCTTCGGCAGATCAAGCATGTGCCCGGTAAACGGCTGGTCGCCGGCGACAGCAAAGCGGGCCGTGGCAGGCGTGAGGTGGCGCGCCTGCTCCCGCGTGACCTCGGTTTTTCCCAGCAGGAAGAAATCGACGTCATTCGCCGGCAAGCTATCGTCGACCGGTGTCCTGATCTCGTCGCCAGGCCGCGCCGGACGCACGAGGTGCGGCGTGACGATGATTGCGAGGTCGGTTTCGTTTTTCTGAAATGACTTGCTTGAGAACAGCACACCCAGCACCGGGACACTGCCGAGCCACGGCAGCTGGTCGATGGCGTTCTTGTTGTCGCTTTGCAGCAGGCCGCCGATCACGAAGCTCTGGCCATCCCGCAATTCAACGGTCGTCGACGCGCGACGAACGGTCAATGCCGGCACGGCGACGCCGTTGCTCACCGAAATCGTATGGGTCGTGTCGATCTGGCTCACCTCGGGCTCGATCTTCATGTTGATCAGGCCTCGCCCAAGCACGGTCGGCGTGAATGCCAGGCCGACACCATACTTTTTGTAGTCGACGGTGACCTGGCCGAACGATCCCGCGACCGGGATCGGGTATTCGCCGCCGGCCAGGAAGCTGGCGGTATCACCGGACAGGGCCACCAGGTTCGGTTCGGCCAGGCTGCGCGCAATGCCCTTCTGCTCCAGCGCATTGATCAGAACATCGGCGGTGGCGCCGTTCGCCACTATTCGCGCGATCAAGAAACCGAACGGCGATGCGCCGGAGAGAACGCCTGCGGCAGCCTCCGTCGCGGCGCTAACAGGCAGATTGTTGGCGCTCGCGCGATTGCCGATATTGGTGATGCTGTTCTCGCCAAATCGGTTCCACTGGACACCAAGCTCGCGGCCCGCCGTCCGTGAAATCTCGATGAAACGCACTTCCAGCATGACCTGCTGCGGAGACATCACTGATACCGTATTGATGATTTCCGGCCCGAACTGGCGCGCGATCGTCACTGCCTTGTCGAGGGTTGCGGCATCTGCAATCTCGCCCGACAGCATGATGCGGCCATTGACGGTGGAAGCCTCGAGTCGCGAACCGGGGAAGCGCCGTTTCAGCTCGTTGGTGAGCCGGGTGATGTCGTACGACACCTCCACGTCGAAAATGCCGATCATCTTCTTGCCTTCGGCATAAACCGACACGCGGGTCGTACCGATCTTCTTGCCAAGAATCGACAGCGCGTGATCGGTGAGCGGATTGACGTCGGCCACGTCCGGGTCGCCGACTACCACATCAACAAAGCTGTTATCGGTGCGCACGTCCTCGGACTTGCCGATCGGTACAGTCACCATGACGGTCCGATTGCTGCCGCTGATCTGGATCGTTCGCGACTGCGCGTAGGCGTCGCCGATCATGCCCAAGATCGACGCTGCCAGGGCAATGGCAAGCGCAATCGCAAGATCGCGCAGCCAGTAGCCACGCTTCGTGGTCCTGTCCTCAGACCGCCAGCGAAAGCCGACGTTAATTTCATGATGTTTATTCACGACACACTCCCCCACCCCTTCGATGATCCCAAAGCCTGGACTTACCAGGTGGCTTGCCTCCGCTCCGTCGCAGCCGAGACCCCATTACTTCCCTCAGCTGGAACGGTGTATTCCTGCTTCGCCGACGCGCGGGTCACCACAACCGTCGTGGTGGCAGCCTTGTCGGTGTTAACCGGTTCGTTGGTGCCCAAATCATTCAGTGTGACCTTGCGTGTCCGCACCTCGGCGGTTTCGCCGGCCTTGCGCAGCAACAGCGAGAGGCTGCCGACTGAAGACGCAAGCCACAATTTCTGTGCATCGACGGTGTCGACTTCCAGCGTGACCGACTTCGCGACTGCCGCCTTGGCGGCGCGCTCGTCAGCGCTCTGATCGACCGCGAGCACGCGGGTGTTCTGCAACACGACCTGGGTGGTGGCCGATCCCTTTTCAAGCTGACGCGTGAGCACGACATCAACATGATCGCCGGGCAACACAAACCCGCCAACACCCTCGACGTCATTGACACGGATGGTCACGGCCTTCATGCCTGGCTTGACCAGCGCCGACAGCGTCGCACGCTGGCCAGCTCCGGTGATCTTGAGTGCGAGCACGGGCTCGTTCGCCTCGATCGCGGCCAGCACAACGCGGCGGCCGCCGGACATGACATCGCTGATCCTGGCAAAGGCGCCGCTCGGCAGAGCGTCAGACGGCCAGGGCACCTCTTGCAGCATCGACGCACTGAGCTCGGTGCCGAAGCGCAAAGGCTGTTTTGCGACGACGACGGTTTGCGACGCGACCGTCTTGGCTGGCTCGACATTCTTCGCCCGCAGGCTGGCCTGATTGTTGAGCCAGACTTGAGCGATGAATACTGCGAGCAGGCCGAAGACGACGGCAAACCCGATCATGACGATGGTACTGGCTCGCACGGCGAGAAGCCCCGTTTGACGCAACCGAAATCTTCTTCGGTCTGTTCGTGCGAACACTAGAGATGATGGAGTATTGAATTACTAATATGACTGCCGCAATTGTGCCTATGCTGAAGAGCACATGAATTGGTACCGTTTAAATCTGGTAGCTGAAGTCTGATCAACTTTAGAGTAACCTTGCACGAAATTAAGAATACTGGTTCGTATACTTGCACGCGCGATAAGAAAGGATTCAGCCTGATGGCGCGGCGGGCATGCAGGAAAGCCCACAAATACGGGGCTGTCGCCCACGGGCCGGAGGAGTTCGGATATCGTCAAGGCTAAAGCACGGTTACTAAAATACGACGGGCGGCGTTGCCCGTGCGGCGACGTTGCGGCAACATGCCTTACCCGTCGCAAGACTACGACCATCGCATCCGAAGCCGGAGCGCGGTGACATTTTCCCGGGAGAAAACTGCAGATGTCGAAACCTCGCATTAGTTATGTCGATCCTTCAACGATTAAGGATCCGGCCATGATCGCCGAATTCGAGCGCTGCGCGCGAGAAGGAACGCCGCGTCCGGAAAGCCAGGCCGTTCGTGCACATGTGCCCGCGACGTTCTGGTCATTCGCCAACACCTGGCGTGACGTTTTCAAGAACGGAGTTGCCGACCACAAGGTCAAGGAGCTTTGCCGGATCTACGTTTCGCGTTCGGTGCTGTGCGAGTTCTGCGGCAACCAGCGTTCGATCAAGGCGGCCAAATCCGGTCTCAAGGAAGATGACTATTCCGACCTGATCAACTTCGAGAGTTCGACGCGTTACGATGATCGGCAAAAGGCGGCCCTGGCCTATGCCGAGGCGATCACCTGGGACCTGCCCGCGACAGATGCGTTATGGGACCGGCTGCACAAACACTTCAGCGAGCCGGAGCTGGTCGAGATCGGTTATTTCGTCGCTATCACAATGGGCCAGCAGCGCTGGCTGCGAACACTGAACATCGAACATCATCAGATTCTCGCCGGCACCGACGCGTCGATGGCGCCCGGGTTTGAGAGCCTGGACGCGCTCCAGCGTTCAAAAATGGCCGAAGACTATTGGGCCAAGATCAACGCCAAACCGTCAAAGCAGGCTGCAGAGTGACAAATCAGACGACCATGCCATCTGCCATTCGTCCAGCCTCCGTCGCGCAGGGCACCAAGGTTGAACCACGCATTCGAGTCCGCGGTTTAGGAAAGTATTACGGCGCGCTCGAAGTGTTCCGCAACATCGAGTTCGATGTCGGCGAGCGCGAAATCGTTGCAATTGTTGGTCCATCCGGCTGCGGCAAGACCACGCTGCTGCGTTGCATCGACGGTCTGCTGCCGCACGACGCCGGCGAGATATGGGTTGGCGCCGAGCGTGTCACTGAGCCAATCGCCGGTGTTGCGATGGTGTTTCAGCATTTCGGGCTGTTTCCATGGAAGACGGTGTTCGAGAACGTGGCTTACGGTCTGCGCATGGCCGGGACCGCGAAGGCCGAGATCGCGCGCAAGGTGCCGGTGTTCATCAAAATGGTGGGCCTCACGGGTTTTGAAGACGCATTTCCTTATCAAATGTCCGGCGGAATGCAGCAGCGCTGCGGTCTTGCCCGCGCTCTTGCGGTTGAGCCCAACGTATTGCTGATGGATGAGCCGTTTGCCGCCGTCGATGCGCAGACGCGTGAAATCCTTCAGTTCGAGCTGTTGCATATCTGGGAGCAACGGCCGACGGCCATGGTCTTCGTTACCCACTCAATCGAGGAGGCCGTGCTGCTCGGACATCGCGTGATTGTGCTCAAGGGACGGCCCTCAAGCATCCATGAGACCATCACCATCGATTTGCCCAATCCGCGTACGCGCGAGACACTGCGGGAGCCCCGCTTCGCGGAATTGCGCGAACGGGTGTGGGGCACGCTGATGCGGGAAGCCCGCGAAGCCGAATTTCAACTCGAACGCTGAATAAGAAAATATGAAACTTGAAGGGAGGATTCCATGATCCGTAGAACCATCGCGTTGGTGGCTGGGAGCGTGCTGCTGGCCGCACTGCTTGGGGCTGGTGTTCCGGCCGCAGCGCAGGGCAAGAAGATTGTCGTTGCAATTCCGGGCATCCCGCCGATCTATTCGGTAACGATCGCTTTCGTCGCGGAAAAGCAGGGTTTCTTCAAGAAACATGGCGTGGATGTCGAAATCCGTCCGTTTGACAACGGCACTG
This sequence comes from Pseudolabrys sp., assembly GCA_036496445.1. Taxonomy (GTDB): domain Bacteria; phylum Pseudomonadota; class Alphaproteobacteria; order Rhizobiales; family Xanthobacteraceae; genus Pseudolabrys. Next base: position 5,340 of record DASXLC010000111.1, read on the forward strand.
CCGCCGCACGCGCAGTCGTAGCCGGCGATATCGACATGGCCTGGTCGCCGACGCCGCCGGTGATCAACCAGGTCTCAAACGCCGATGTTCCGCTGACGGCAGTCTACGGAATGCCCAATCCTGACTGGGTGATCGGCACGACCGACGAAGGCAAGACCTGCAAGGATCTCGTCGGCCAGGACGTCGGCGTCGACTCGATCAACGGCGCGCGCTCGGTGGCGTTGCGCTCGATGCTGACCGGCTGCCCGGGCGTGAAGATCGAAGATACCAAGCAAATTGCCCTGGGCTCCACGCCGGGACCCGCATTGCTTGCCGGCCAACTGCGTTTTGCCGTATTGCATCTCGACGACCTTGCCGAGATCGAACATCAGGGCAAAAAGCTGCACGTCTTGCTGGCGATGAAGAATACCAATCCGACCAGTCATTATCTCATCATGGTCGTGCGCAAGGACAATCTGGCAAAGAACCGTGACGCCATTGTGCGTACCGTGGCCGGCATGATCGAAGCGGCAAAATTCATGCAGGATCCGAAGAACGCCGACGTCGTCGCTGAAATTGCATCCATCACGGGGCATAACAAGGCTGTTAATAAGGCAGCCTTGAAGGCGTTCCTCGACATCGACTTCTGGGCCGCGAAGGACGACGGCATGCCGCGCAACAAGATCGAGGCGGTTGCCGCCCTCATGAAGAAGATCGGCTCCATCAATCCGGACAAGGAACCGGTGAGCTACGACAAATTCGTCGACACCAGCGTCTGGAAAGACGCCAATGCGATGGTGAAGTAACGAAGGGGCTGCATCACGCAGTGCTCTATCCGTCACCCTGAAATGCGCGCCAAGGCGCGCTTCAGGGTGATGGCGATAGGTTTGTCATCTGTTGCCTACTGGATCGATGTAAGTGCTCAGCAACGCCATTCGCCGCCACGCGCCTGTCTGGATCAGCGTATTCGCAGGCATCGCCCTCTGGGAGATTGCCGGGCGGAGCACCAGCAAGGCTTTCATGGTGCCGTTCTCGGAAACACTGGTGCGGCTCTGGCAGCTGGTGGTGAGCGGCAATTTCCTCACGCAACTTCTCGACTCGGCAAAACTGTTCCTCGCAGGCTTCTTCCTTGCGCTGATCGTCGGAATGCCGCTGGGCATGCTGCTGGCGCGCATCAGAACGCTGCGCATCGGCGTCGAGCCCTACATCATGATTCTCTACGCCACGCCGATGGTGGCGCTGATCCCATTCATTCTCTCAATGATGGGCTTCGGCTTCGCACCCAAACTGCTCGTTGTGTTTTTGTTCGCGGTTTTCCCCGTGCTCTACAACACAGTGGAGGGCGCGCGCAGCATCAAGCCCGAGCTGATCGAGGTCGCCAAATCCTTCCGCTCAAGTGAATGGGCGCTGTGGCGCGAAGTAATGCTGCCCTACACCCTGCCGTACACGATGACCGGCGTTCGCCAGGCGATTGGACGCGCACTGGTCGGAATGATCGCGGCGGAATTCTTCCTGTCTGCCACCGGCCTTGGTCAGCTCATCATGAGCGCCTCACAGAACTTCGACACTGGCGGCGTGTTCGCTTCGATCCTGATCATCGGCCTGCTCGGTATCGGTTTGACACGCCTTGGCCTCGCCATCGAACAGCATTTCGCCCGGTGGAGACAGTAGCGATGGCCGAGCAGGCTCTCTCCGCGCCCGTTCCCGCGGCCCACAAGCCGGCGGCAAGCCGCTGGTCGGGCGCCTTTGTGCCGCGCTTGACCACGGGACTTGCGATTATCCTTGTCTGGGAAATCGTGGTTCGCGTCTCCGCTCCTGCTTACGTCGCAAAGCCGAGCGGCGTGCTGCTTGCGATCCCCAAGGTCATCACCGAACCGGCGTTTCTGCAGGCGCTTGGTTCCACGCTATCGGCGGTAGCCGAAGGCCTCGCCATCACACTCGTTATCGGTACCGTCTTCGGACTGCTCATGGGACGCAGCCCCACATTCGACCGGGTATTCCGCGTTTACATCAATGGCTTTAATGCCATGCCGATGATCATCGTATTGCCGCTGTTTTCGTTGTGGTTCGGTTATTCGGGCGCGGCGCGCATCGCCACCATTATCTTCGCCGCAATATTCGCCATCACAATGAATGTCGCCGACGGAGCCCGCTCGGTGCCACGTGAGTATCTGGAGGTGTCCCGTTCATTCCGCTCCGGCCGGCTACGGGCGCTAACCGACATCATCCTGCCCGCTTCCATGCCCTATTTGCTCGCAGGCTTCCGGCTCGCCGCCGGCCGGGCATTGATTGGCGCGGTGGTGGCGGAGTTCTTCCTTTCGGTCGGAGGGCTCGGCTACTACATCCTCTATAATTCGCGCTCCTATCATCACAACGAAGCCTTCGTCGGCGTCTTGCTGCTGGCGGCCTTCGGCGTCGGCTTCGAATTGCTGGTGAACTGGTGCACGCGGCATTTCATGCCGTGGTATAGGCGCGGGGCATGATCCCGAAAAGTGGGAACCGGTTTTCGGATGAGATCATGCGCAAAATAAACAGCAAAAGCTCCTAACCCTCCCCAAGGAATAAATCATGTCGTCCGATCCTGTGCTGAAGGCCGCTATCGCGCATTGGGGCCCACGCTTTGTCGCCAACGGCGTAACGTTGACCGACTTCGAGGAA
>DASXLC010000112.1:0-17935 GCA_036496445.1 Pseudolabrys sp.
GTTCGGCAGGCTGCGGAATTTGTTGTTCTTCGGAAAACCCTTCGGCGCGATGCGCCCCGCATCGGCGCGATTGCCGCGCCAGTCTTTCAATTCCTTCATCGGCAATGCGAAGCTGCGGCCGGCAGCATCGTTCCAGGAAAGCCCGTCCTCCGCCTTGAAAGTGGTGACGTCGGATAGCCCCTTCTCCTTGTAGCGTTGCAGGCGCACGCCGCGGCCGCGGCCCATCTCTGGCACCTGATTGAGCACAAAGATCACCATCTTGCGGTTCTCGCCGATCGCGGCCGCGAGTTCACCGTCGACCGTCGTCATGGCCCGTGCCTTGTCCGGCGCCTTGAGATTGAGGACCTGCTTGCCCTTACGGGTGGTACCGAGACATTCGTCTTCCGCCACCACAAAACCGTTGCCCGCATAGCTTGCCACCAGAAACTTGCGGCCGCCTTGATAGGCCAGCGCGGCTACCACGTCGGCGTCCTCGAGGTCGATAAACAGGCGGACTGGCTCGCCATGCCCGCGCCCGCCCGGAAGCTTCGCGGCCTCAATGGTGTAGAAACGGCCGTTGCTGCCGAAAACCATGACCTTGGCAGTGGTTTCGGTCGGGAACGCGAATTTCAAAGCGTCATCGGCCTTGAAGGAGACGCCCGAAAAATCCGTGACATGGCCGCGCAATGCGCGGATCCAGCCCTTCTCGGACACGACGACGGTGACCGGCTCGCGCACGACCATCGCCTCTTCGATTGCGGCTTCATCATGCGCCGGGGCAATGCCGAAGGTCGTTCGGCGTTTGCCGATCTCGGTTTTCGGACCAAACTTTTCCCGAATTTCCTTGATCTGACCGGATATCGTTTTCCACTGCTGCGCAGGTGAGCCAATCAGTGCCTTGAGCTTCGTGCGCTCTTCCCGCAACGCCTTGTCCTCGGCGCGGATTTCCATTTCCTCGAGCTTGCGCAAATTGCGCAGCCGCATGTTGAGGATGGCTTCGGCCTGGACATCAGTGAGCTTGAAAGTTTTCATCAGGACGGGCTTCGGCTCGTCCTCGTTGCGGATAATCTTGATCACCTTGTCGAGGTTGAGATAGGCGATCAGGTAGCCACCCAGCACTTCAAGGCGATGTTCGATTTGCGCCAGGCGATGCCGGGAGCGCCGCAGCAAGACTTCCCGCCGGTGATCGAGCCATTCGCGGAGCACCTCGGCGAGGCCAAGGACCTGCGGGATGCGGCCTTTCACCAGCACGTTCATGTTAAGCGGAATACGGCTTTCGAGCTCGGTGAGCTTGAAAAGCGACTCCATCATCAGTTCGGCGTCAACCGAACGCGACCGAGGCTCGATGACCAGCCGGACATCTTCGGCCGATTCATCGCGTACGTCCGCAACCAGCGGCAGCTTTTTCTCGTTGATCAGCTCGGCGAGTCGTTCCACCAGGCGCGATTTCTGCACCAGCCAGGGAATTTCGCTGATGACGATCACGTAAGTGCCGCGACCCGTGTCTTCCTGCTTCCATCGCGCACGCACACGGAAGGAGCCGCGGCCGGTGTTGTAGGCTTCGGCGATCGTCTCAGGGGTGTCGACGATGATCCCGCCGGTCGGAAAATCAGGTCCTTTGACGTATTTGAGCAGCGTGCGGCTGCGCGCTTTTGGATTGTCGATGAGGAAGAGCGCAGCGTCGCACAACTCGGCGGCGTTGTGCGGCGGAATGGAGGTCGCCATGCCGACAGCAATGCCCTGCGAACCGTTGGCAAGCAGGTTGGGAAACGCCGCCGGCAGTACAATCGGCTCTTCATTTGTACCGTCATAGGTACCCCGGAAATCAACCGTGTCCTCGTCGATGCCGTCGATCAGCAGCCGCGCCACTTCCGTGAGCCGCGCTTCGGTGTACCGCATGGCTGCGGCGTTATCGCCGTCGATGTTTCCGAAGTTCCCCTGCCCGTCCACCAGCGGATAGCGCTGCGCGAAGTCCTGAGCGAGGCGCACCAGCGCGTCGTAGATCGCCTGATCGCCGTGCGGATGGAAATTGCCCATCACGTCGCCGACCACCTTGGCGGATTTCTTGAAGGCCTGCCCGGGATCGAGCCGCAACAGTCGCATCCCGTAGAGAATGCGGCGATGCACCGGCTTGAGGCCATCGCGCGCATCCGGCAGCGCCCGGTTCATGATGGTGGACAGAGCGTAAGCGAGGTAGCGCTCTTCCAGAGCGTCGCGCAGCCCAACCTCTTCGACCGTGCCTTTGTCCGGGGGAATCAGTCGCTTGCCCATCCCAAATAGCTAGTCCGTTGTTCTCCAATGAACAAGCGATGAACGAGATCGCCGTCTATTCCTGCAAAATTTCAGCCACTATCGCGAATCCGGGTGGTGAAAACGCCGGTCACCGTGCGGCGACTCAAGGCTCGGAATCAAGGAAGGCCACGCTGGAGGAACGTGGCCTTCTCCCAGGACGACCGCACTTTTTGTGGGATTGGGAGGTGCGCGATCTCCCCGGGAAAGCTCGGTCAAGGCGCGACTGCGTTACCTGGTGGAGGTTGGTTGGTCTCCGATGCGCGTTCGGCGATCCTATTTTTGTTTACCAGATTTTCCATCGCGATCGATCAGGTGTTCGTATCGTCGAATTAATTCGGCCGCTCTTTTGCGCTGCGACTTGTCAATAGCGATATATAATTTGGCGAAGAAGTTCTTGAACCAAACTCCGACGCTGTTGGTCGTTCGGGTGGCATAACGATTTCGGGACATCATGTCTGCGGGGGCTGACATTTAATCCACGATCCAGGCCCGATCCCGACGAAGGGCTTCGGCCTTGTGGGTTTGGGTGACCACGGTGATGGTCGCCAACGCGACGGCGAGGGTGGGCAGTTTTTTCAAGGCGTCATCCTCTCGGTTGACACCGCAGATCTAGACGGCTCTTGACGCTAGAGTCTTGGTTAGAAACGACGTCGGATAGGCTAAATCCGACAAATATAGGCTTAGAACGTCAAATCGCCGTGAGACCGAACCTCAGGGTATTTTAGTATTGTCGTCGGAGACCGCTTTGGTAGCGTCGTATGCGCTAAGCGACACTCGGCAAGGCGCGGTTTAACGCGGCGATGAAATGCGCGCGCTCGTCGCCGAGTGAAAGGCCGCGCGCCTCGAGCACGTGGCGCGTCAAAAAGTAACCTGTAAGCGCAAACCCATCGGCCAAATCATGGCCGGAGGGTATTGCATCGTGTAGTCGGAGGAATGCCGGTAACCGTAACATCTTGTCGGCCCATGGCTCCCCGGCGGTACGCGAAACCGCTCGCCCGGATTTCGGCGAGACGTAAGCAAGATCGCCGGAGGCGCCTGTGGCAGCACATTGTTCAAGATCGAGTCCGAAACCGAGCTCGGATAGAAGCCGCAATTCGAACCGCACGACCATCGGCGCGGCCAGCGCCGGGTCGTCGAGCTGATCCAGAATCGCGTCGAGCGTCTCGTAAAGGCCGGTATGCGGATCGCGCTCGGGCAGCAGCCGCATCAGAGCGGCCAGATGGGTAACGCCATAGATCGCATGCGGGGCAGAAAAGTAACTGGCCGCCCGCAGACGCAAGCCCTCGACCGTATAGTTGCCGAGATGCTCGTCGAGTCGTGCCCGCCAGGCAGCACTCACGCTGTTTCCCGGTTGCAGGACCGGCCTGAGCCGCGAGCCAAAACCTCCGCGCACAAGGCCGAGATGGCGCCCATGGCCATGCGTCATCAATTCGAGGATGGCATTCGCCTCCCCGTGCCGCTTGACCCCGAGCACTATGCCGTCATCGGTCCATTGCATATTTTACTCGTCACACCCTCAGGCGCGGGCCGGGAATCCATACTCCCAGAATCAGAGAAAATCACGGTGACAGGGGTTATCGATTGCGTGCCCCGCGCTGCGCGCGCCCGAATAACAACAGCTATCACTCCTTCGGAAACTCCAGACCCATGGCGCGGTAGCGCTCCGGATCTTCGCCCCAGCCTTCGCGTACCTTCACAAACAGGAAGAGATGCACCTTGGCTTCAACGATCTCCGCGATTTCCCTGCGCGCGGCTTCGCCGATGGCCTTGATGGTCTGCCCGCCCTTGCCGAGCACGATCTTGCGCTGGCTTTCGCGCTCTACGTAAATGGTCTGTTCGATGCGGATGTCACCGGCGCGCAGTTCCTTCCAGGATTCGGTTTCGACCGTGGAGTGGTAAGGCAATTCCTGGTGAAGCCGCTCAAACAGCTTTTCCCGTGTGATTTCCGCCGCGAGCTGCCGGATCGGGGCGTCTGACATCTGCTCGGGCGGATAGAGCCACGGCCCTGGTGGAACACGTTGCGCCAGCCACACCTTGAGATCGGCGACGCCGTCTCCGGTCAGCGCTGAAACCATGAAGGTCGCTTCGAATTTTGCAGCGGCATTGGCCGCCTTCGCCAGGTCCAGCAGCGCTTCTTTTGCCACCACATCGACCTTGTTGAGGATCAGCAGCTTCGGCGGCTTCACATCGCCAAGCCTGGCGAGGATGCTGTCCGCTTCTTCCTCCAGACCTTTGCGCGAATCGATGAGCACCCCGACGAGGTCGGCCTCATGCGCTCCGCTCCAGGCCGTCGTCACCATAGCGCGGTCGAGCCGCCGGCGCGGCGAGAATATCCCCGGGGTATCGACGAAAATAAGTTGCGACTGTCCTTCGACGGCAATGCCGCGGATCAGCGCCCGCGTCGTCTGGACCTTGTGCGAGATGATGCTGACCTTCGAGCCGACCAGGCCATTGAGCAATGTCGATTTGCCGGCATTCGGGGCGCCGATCAGCGCGACGAAGCCACAGCTTGTATTGCCATCGTGCGTATGAACGTCAGCCATCAAGCTTGTCCACCGCCACGCCGACGCGTGTAAGCATCGCGGCGGCGGCGGCTTGTTCGGCCGCGCGCTTTGAGCTGCCGAGCCCTTCCGCCGGCGGCCGATCAGGCAGCACGACCGCAACGCGGAACTCCGGATCGTGATGGGGACCCGTGCGCGCAAGCTCACGATAGGCCGGCGTTGGCAGGCCACGCGCCTGCGCCCATTCCTGCAACATTGTTTTGGGGTCGCGCAACGGACGCAGCGGCTTGATCATGCGCTCTCGCCAGAAACGCACGATCAGCTCCTCGGCCGCTTTGTACCCGCCGTCGATAAATGCAGCGCCCACCAGTGCCTCGCAGACATCGGCCAGAATGGTGGTGCGACGGCGCCCACCGGCGTGCGATTCCGAATTGCCGAGTTTGAGGGCCGGCCCGAGGTCCATTGCGCGCGCGACTTCCGCGCACGTTTCCTTGCGCACAAGATCGGCCAGCCTCCGGGAAAGCTCGCCTTCGTTCGCCTTTGGGAAGGCGCGGTAAAGCATGTCGGAGATGACAAGGCCGAGCACGTGGTCGCCGAGAAACTCCAGCCGCTGATAGCTGGCCGCGCGATTGCCTCCCGCCAGGGCGGAAATGTGCGTCAGTGCCCGTTCGAGCAAGTCCTTATCGGCAAATTTATAGCCGATCCTGCTTTCGAGCCCCGTCCTGTCCTTGGCCTTGCGGCTCATCTGACGATCGTGAACAGCCTGCCCCAGCGCACGGACACTGGCCAACGCCAGAACTGCCAGGCGCGCTCGCCCTCAAAGACCGAGAAGAAGATGATTTGCGCCTTGCCCACGATATTTTCGAACGGCACCATTCCGACCTGACTGAAACGGCTGTCAGTGGAATTGTCTCGATTGTCACCCATCATGAAGTAGTGGTCCGCCGGCACAGTATAGACCTGGGTGTTGTCGGCAAAACCATTGTCGACCAGATCAAGCGCAAAATAGGTCACGCCGTTCGGCAATGTTTCCTTCCAGCGTTTTACCGGCGCGTCCCGCGTGCCCTCTTCCGTTTCAATGAAGTCGGGCGCGCGTTCACGCTTGAGCGGTACGCCGTTGATGTTGACCACGCCGTCGATGACCTGGATCTTGTCGCCCGGCAGACCGATCACACGCTTGATGTAATCGGTCGACGGATCCTTGGGCAGCCGAAAGACCACCACATCGCCGCGTTGTGGCAACCAGTCGCTCGGGAGGCGTCCCGCGAACAGTGGCGGTGACAGCGGCAACGAATACTTGCTGTAGCCGTAGCTGTATTTCGAGACAAAAAGGTAGTCGCCGACCAGCAGCGTCGCCTTCATTGAGCCGGACGGAATATTGAACGGCTGGAACAGGAAGGTCCGGATGACCAATGCAATGATCAGCGCGTGAATGATCACGCGTACTGTTTCGGCTACGCCGCCCTCTTTTCGTTTTGTTCCAGATGTCACACTCATCGGCCTTTCGTCCCATCAAATGGCATGCGCACCCCGGCGACCTTGTAGCGGCTGCGATCCTGCCAGGCAATCAACAAGGTCATGTTGCAAACGTTTGTTCTCAATGAGGTTCTTGCTCTCAACGCGAGCCCGCCTGGGTGGTTGCCGGCACGGCAGAGATAATGACGATCGCCTGTGCGGTCGGTCCTTCATCGGTCAGTGAGACATCGATCCGGGCTTCGCAGCCGGGCGGCGTCATCGATTGGAGCCGTACCAGTGCGCCACCGGTCAGCTTCATCGTGGGCCGCCCACCCGCCAGATTGACCACACCCATATCCCGCCAGAACACGCCTCGGCGGAGGCCGGTGCCGAGAGCTTTTGCGCAGGCTTCTTTTGCAGCAAATCGTTTTGCGTAGGTTTCAGCTTTGTTCGCACGGCGCTCGGCTTTGGCACGCTCGGTTGGCGTGAATATGCGGCCAAGGAAACGCTCGCCATGGCGCTCGATCACGCTGGCGATCCTTCGTACGTCGACGATATCCGAGCCAAGCCCAAGGATCATGCGGTCTCCTTGCGCATGATCCTGTTCGAAAACCGGTATCCACTATTCGGGATCATGCGCTTTCCATGCGCGCCTTGTTGCGGCCACGTTCCATTGCCGCACGCATGAATTTCACGCTCTCGGCCAGGCCCTCAAAGACCGCCTCGCCGATCAGAAAATGACCGATGTTGAGCTCAACCACTTGCGGCAGCGCGGCGATCGTCTCTGCGGCGGCATAGTCGAGACCGTGGCCCGCATGGACTTCCAGGCCCACGCTTGCCGCGAGCAGCGCGCCATCACGAATAAGTTGCCACTCGGCGCCGGCTTCCTTGGTTCGACCTTCGGTGAGCGCGTCGCACCAGGAGCCCGTGTGGATTTCGATCACCGGTGCGCCGAGTTCAGCCGCCATCTCGATTTGCGCCGGCACCGCCCCAATGAACAGCGAAACCTTGATGCCGGCGTGCTTGAGCTCGTGCACCACCGGGGCAAGCTGGCTGCGCTGCCCGACGACATCGAGACCGCCTTCGGTCGTACGTTCCGTGCGCTTTTCGGGCACAAGGCAGACTGCGTGCGGCCTGGTCTTGAGTACGATCGCAACCATTTCCTCGGTCGCCGCCATCTCGAAATTGAGCGGCTTGTCGATTTCCGCCTTCAGCCGCGCCATGTCATCGTCGCGAATATGACGACGATCCTCCCGCAGATGAGCGGTTATTCCGTCGCAGCCGGCCGCGATCGCAACCTTGGCCGCTCGCACGGGATCCGGATGACGGCCACCACGTGCATTACGGATGGTCGCAACGTGGTCGACATTGACGCCCAGGCGAAGACGATTCATGCGTTCTCCTTGCGCACGATCTTGTCTGAAAACCGGTTCCTCGCCCTCGGATCAAGTCCGGGGGCCTGCTTTTGCGGGATCATGCGCTAGCCATTGACGCGTTCGGCCTTCGCCACCACGGACTTGGCGCGCAACTGCGCCAGGATGGCGGTGAGATGTTTGAGGTCATAGACCTCGAGATCAATCGTTACGTCGGTAAAATCAGGGGCGCGGCGCGTCATGCGTATGTTGTCGATGTTGCCGTCATGCTCGGCGATGACTTGTGCGATCTGCGCAAGCGAGCCCGGCTCGTTCACGGATTGCACCTCGATCCGCGCAGGAAAACGTCGCGGCGCCTGCTCCTCCTCGTCCCAACGCACGTCCAGCCACCGTTCGGGTTTGTCCTCGAATTCGCTCAGAGCGGCCGACTGGATCGGATAGATCGTGATGCCCTCCCCGGGAGAAAGAATTCCGACAATGCGGTCACCCGGTACAGCGCCTCCGTTTGGAGCGAAACTCACCGGCAAATCGCCGTTGATGCCGCGGATCGGAATCGCCGGGCCGGCAGCGCTGTCAGGCACCTTGAATTTTACCGACGTCAGCTTCTTCAAGCCGAACCACCCGCTGTCCGATTTCGGCTTTGCGGCCATCGCCGCTGCGCGTTCTTCCTTGTAGTCGGGATACATTGCGCGGGCGACGTCGGAAGCCTTCAATTCGCTTCGGCCGACGGCTGCCATCACGTCCTCGATCGAGGCGCGAGCCAGTCGCGGCAATGCGCCGGTCAATTTTTCGTCCGAATAATTCATCTTGGCGCGCTGGAACAGGCGCTCGACGATGCGGCGCCCGAGCCCCGCATATTGCGTGCGCACCGCAACGCGCGTGGCGCGCCGGATTGCCGCGCGCGCCTTGCCGGTCACCACAATGGATTCCCAGGCGGCCGGCGGCGCTCTTTGCGCTTTCGAGGTGACAATCTCGACTTCGTCACCGTTGACGAGTTCGGACGTGAGCGGCGCGATCTGTCCGTTGATCTTGCAGCCTACGGCGGTATTGCCGACGTCGGTATGCACCGCGTAGGCAAAATCGATCGGCGTCGCCTTGCGCGGCAAAGCAATCAGCTTGCCCTTGGGGGTAAAGCAGAACACCTGGTCGTGAAACAATTCGAGCTTGGTGTGCTCGAGGAACTCTTCAGGATTCGAACCTTCGGCCAGCAGCTCGATGGTGCGGCGCAGCCAGGCATAGGCAGTCGACTCCCGCGACAGCAGCTCGGTCGGAGAGCCGACATTGTCCTTGTAAAGAGCATGTGCCGCGATGCCGTATTCGGCGATCTCGTGCATCGCCACCGTGCGGATCTGCAGTTCGACCCGCTGCTTGCTGGGGCCGATAACGGTGGTGTGGATCGACCGGTAATCGTTCCCCTTAGGCGTAGAGATGTAATCCTTGAAGCGACCAGGCACCATCGGCCAGGTGCTATGGACAATGCCGAGCGCCTGGTAGCAGTCGGCCAATGTCTTTACGACAACACGGAACCCGAAAATATCGGACAGCTGCTCGAAGCCGACCGACTTGCGTTCCATCTTGCGCCAGATCGAGTAAGCCCGCTTGCGGCGTCCGACCACTTTCGCCTCGATGCCGCGGTCAGCCAGTTTTTTGGCGAGCTGCTTCTCGATTTCCGAGATAAGCAGCTTGCTGCGTTCGCTGAGCGAATTGAGACGCGCCGTCACAACCTCGTACGCTTCCGGATAGATTTCGCGGAACGCAAGATCGTCGAGCTCCTCGCGCATCGCATGCATGCCCATGCGGCCGGCGAGCGGGGCGTAGATCTCAAGCGTCTCTTCGGCGGCGCGCCGGCGTGCTTCAGGCGGCATGTACTCGAGCGTGCGCATATTGTGCAGGCGATCGGCGAGTTTGATCAGAAGCACGCGCACGTCATCGGCAATTGCCAGCAGAAGCTTGCGGAGATTTTCCGCCTGCTTCGCTTCCTTGGTGACCAGATCAAGCTTTTTGAGTTTGGTCAGCCCTTCGACCAATCTGCCGATGTCGTGTCCGAAAAGGCTGTCAATTTCGGCGCGGGTGGCCTCGGTATCCTCAATGGTGTCATGGAGCAACGCCGCGGCAATCGTCGCGTCGTCAAGTTTGAGCTCGGTCAGAATGGCCGCGACCTCGATCGGATGCGAGAAATAGGGATCGCCGGACGCGCGGCGCTGTTCGCCATGCGCTTTCATGGCGTAGACGTAGGCGCGATTGAGCAGCGCTTCGTTGGTGTTGGGATTGTAGCGGCGCACGCGCTCGATAAGGTCGTACTGCCGCATCATCGGCAGCTTTCGCGTTTGCGAAGGCTTTTCAATTGTTTGCGCTGCAGCAGCGGCAACGGCCGGTGGGCGCGGGCCCCGGATCGGGGCCTGCTTCTGCATGCGCGGAAGATCAGAGCGCGTACGCGCCATATCTGCTGCCTCGCGAGCCGCGGCCGGAAGAAACTACCTCAAGATATCACGCGGTTTTGCCGTGGCTGCAAGGCTATGCCCAACAGGTTGATAAAAAGCGACGGCCCGGCTTCTGGCCGGGCCGTTAGGTGGAATTAAGCCAAAACCGCAAGGGTCACTCGGCTTCCTCTTCCGGCGGCTCTTCCGGGGGCGCCAGGCCTTCAAGACCCTTGAGCAGCTCTTCCTCGGTCATACGGTCGGCCGTTACCTCTGTGTCGTCGGAGTCCACACTGGCGCCCGCGCCGGCACCAATAAGCGGCACTTCGGGCTCCGGCTCATCGACCTCGACATATTTCTGCAAGCTATGGATAAGATCTTCCTTGAGGTCGCCGGGCGATACGGTGGTTTCGGCAATCTCCCGCAACGCCACTACTGGGTTCTTATCGTTGTCGCGCTCGAGGGTAATCTGCGAACCCGACGAAATCATACGCGCCCGATGACTCGCCAGCAGGACGAGATCAAAGCGGTTCTCGACCTTATCGATGCAATCTTCTACGGTGACACGGGCCATCGGCTCGGCACTCCATTTGGAGGAACTTGTCCTGAAGTTGCCCGCTAGGTATCCTCTGCCGCACGGAATTTCAAGCATTTTTGTCTTGGTTTAGCCGCAACCGTCTGTTACGCGACCTTTGCGAGATCACAGGCAAGCCGATTGTACGGGATTTTATCGGTACCGCGTGATTGCGCGGCGGCACCCAATTGATTGGAGATGCTGCAATGCTCTGTTAACGCCGATCTAACACGCGCGCGACGCACCCCTGCGTTAGCGTGCCGGGAAGATCTGGAAGTCGCCACTCGTGGTTTGTGAGAAAAAACAATGACCGTACCCGGGGAAAAAATCGCTTTATTCATTGATGGTGCCAATCTTTACGCTACCGCAAAGTCACTCGGCTTCGACATCGATTACAAGAGGCTGCTCCGCGAGTTTCAGTCGCGCGGTTATCTGCTGCGCGCATTCTATTACACCGCCGTGATCGAAGATCAGGAGTATTCCTCGATCCGCCCGCTGATCGACTGGCTCGACTACAATGGCTATTCGGTCGTCACCAAGGCGACGAAGGAATTCGTCGACCAGACCGGGCGGCGCAAGGTCAAGGGAAACATGGATATCGAGCTTGCAGTCGATGCCATGGAAATCGCGGGCACGATCGATCACATGGTGCTGTTTTCCGGTGACGGCGACTTCCGCTCGCTGGTCGAGGCCGTACAGCGCAAAGGCGTGCGTGTTACCGTGATTTCAACGGTCACCACCCAACCGCCGATGGTCGCCGATGAGTTGCGCCGGCAGGCCGACGTCTTCACGGATATCGTCACGCTGCAAAGCAAGATTGGCCGCGACCCGTCTGAGCGCCCCCCGCGTCCTCCGCGCGAAGAGCGCGGCGAGCCGGCGGGCCACACACCTCAGTTCCTGCAACGACCGCCAACCACGCCGCAGCGCGCCAGCGTGCCTGTCGGCGCCGATGACGACGACGAGTCCTTCGAATAGCGTTTTTGGTTTGCGCGTGATCTTATCCGAAAACCGGTATCCACTTTTCGGGATCACGCGCTATGGCAGGAACCGACGGCAAGCCTGGGCGCGACTGCCCGCGCTGCTCGCGGCTTGCGACGTTTCGCAAAACGTGGCGCGCCAAGGAGCCGACCTGGTTCAACGCGCCGGTCCCCTCGTTCGGCCGCCTCGATGCGCGTCTGTTGATCGTGGGCCTCGCGCCCGGACTGCAAGGCGCCAATCGGACCGGCCGTCCGTTCACCGGCGACTACGCCGGCGTTCTGCTCTACGAGACCCTCGGCAAGTTCGGCTTTGCGCGCGGTGAATACGGCGCACATCCCGACGATGGGCTTGAACTGATCGACTGCCGGATCACCAATGCGGTGCGCTGCGTGCCGCCCGAAAACAAGCCGACTCCGGAAGAAATCAGAACCTGCCGCGATTTTCTGACGCCAACGATCGCCGAGATGAAAAAACTGCGCGCCATCGTTGTGCTCGGCCGTATTGCGCATGAGAGCACTGTGCGCGCGCTCGGCGCGAAACTATCCAACGTCGCCTTTAAGCACGGCAGCCGGCATCAGCTCGGTCCAATGGCGCTGTTCTGCAGCTATCACTGCTCGCGCTACAACACGAATACCGGCGTGCTGACGCCGGAAATGTTTCGTAACGTCTTTGCGAACGTCCGGCGACATTTAGACAGAGCATGATCTTTTCCGAAAACCGGTTCCCACTTTTCGGGATCATGCGTTAGACAGAGCATGATTTTTTCGGTTCCCATCCCCGGTCAGGGCCGAGGACATGCTTTTCGGGATCATGCGTCAGACGCCTGAAGCCAGGCGATCACTTCCTCGGCGTTCTTGTCGGGCGGGAAAACCGGATAGAACGCCTTGGTAATCGTGCCGTCATCAATGACAAGTGCCATGCGCTTGAGCAGAGTCATTCCGGCCGCAGAGAATGTTGGCAGCTTGAGTGCCTTGGTCAGCGCCAGCTTCTCATCCGATAAAATGGCAAACGGCAGATGCAGGCGCGTTGCTGCCTCGCGCTGGTAGGCGGTGTCTTGCGTCGAGAGGCCATAAAGCTGCGCCACTCCCAGCCGCTTGAGCTCGCCGAAATGATCGCGGAATGAGCAGGACTGCGGCGTACAGCCTCTCGCGCCGGGGATCTGGTCCCAGCCGTCGGGTGGATCGACACCCGGCACGCCCGTTCGCGGATAGACATAGACGACGGTACGACCCTTGAGCTTCGACAGATTGACCGGCGCACCTTCGGTCGCCGGCAGCGCCACATCGGTTATTTTCGTGCCCGCCAGATGACGCGCCGCGCCGTCATCCTGCGGCACAGGAATTCCCGGCGGCAGAAATTGCGGATTATGTGCACCCGGCGCTTCGGTCATTTCCGATCTCCATAGCTCATAAATTCCATGAGCGAGCCGTCGGGATCACGGAAATAGACCGACGTGCCCGGACCTTTCGCGCCAAAACGCTGCATCGGTCCGCGCTCGATAGCTATACCCTGCGCCTTAAGATGCGCGACTGCACCCTCGATCGGACCCTGCCATTCGAAGCAAAGATCGCTATTGCCGGGCTGCACCGGCAGGCGCGCAACTTCAGCGGGCTTCACGCCCGGTCCGTGAACGTTGAGCTGCTTGTCGCCGAAACGATAGGCCCAGCCGGCCGGTCGCTGCACCAGTTCGCCACCCATGACCTCGCTGTAGAACTTGTTCGATCGGTCCCAATCGGTGACGTGAATCACGCAATGATCAAGCTTTGTCGGCACTCCCACAATTTCACCCCTTCATCCGCATCAGCCGCCCGCGTTCGCGCTCCCAGGAGCGCTTCTTCATGGTTTCACGCTTGTCGTGCAGCTTCTTGCCGCGGGCCAGCGCGATCTCGACCTTCGCCCGCCCCTTCTCGTTAAAGTAGAGCTTTAACGGTACAATGGTCATTCCCTCGCGTTCGACCGCCCCGACCAGGCGGCTGATCTCCCGCTTCTGCATCAGCAGTTTGCGCGCCCGCTTCGGGGTATGATTGAACCGGCTGGCCTGCAAATATTCCGGAATGTTCGAATTGATCAGCCAAAGTTCGCCGCCGCGCGCATCGGCATAGGATTCCGCAATCGTCGCCTTGCCGGCGCGCAACGACTTCACTTCGCTCCCGGTGAGTACGATCCCGGCCTCGAACGTCTCACCAATCGCATAGTTGAAGCGCGCCTTGCGATTGTCGGCGACCACCTTGAAGCGGCGCTCGGGTTTTGCGGCCATGGTCTTGTGATTGACGTCTAGCGTGACTTGAGCTGGTCACGTATTTCGGTGAGAAGCTCTTCGGTCTTCGTGGGCGTCGCGGCCTTCTCTGCTTCCTTGCGCGAGAACTGGTTGATTGCGCGAATCACAAGAAACAGCACGAAAGCGATGATGATAAAGTTAAGCGTGATTGTAAGAAAATTTCCCCAAGCCAGTACTGCTCCTTGTTTTTTCGCTTCGACGAGCGTTGTGGCCGTCACTTTCGATGACAGCGGAATATAGTAGTTCGAAAAATCGATGCCCCCGGTGACTGCGCCGATCATTGGCATGATGACGTCGCCGACCAGTGAATTCACGATGCCGGAAAACGCGGCGCCAATGATCACGCCGATGGCAAGATCGACGACATTGCCGCGGAGTGCAAACTTTTTGAATTCCTCGAGCATGGCTATGTCGCCTCCTCTTCGTCATGGCCGGGCCCAGCCGTCCAAAGGACGGCGTGCTTTCGCACGCCTATGTCCCGGCCATGACGCGGAATAGATTGCTCACCGCGCCGAGACATCCACTAATTGATCAGGCCGGCGTGCACCATCGCCTGGCGCACAGTGGTCTGCGCCTTCTCGCTCGCCGGCACCATCGGCAACCGCACGGTATTGGCGCACTTGCCGATGAGCGACATCGCATACTTGATCGGCGCCGGACTCGTTTCGACAAACAAATTAATGTGTAAAGGCGTCAGCTTGTCCTGCAGCTTGAGCGCGGCCGCAAAATTTCCCTTGAGACATGCCGCCTGGAATTCGGCGCACAGGCGCGGCGCGACGTTCGACGTTACCGAGATACAGCCGTGGCCGCCGTGCACCATGAAGCCGAGCGCGGTGATGTCTTCGCCCGAGAGTTGGTTGAACTCCGGCCCCATCGCTGCGCGCTGCTGTGAGACGCGCGCCATGTTCGCAGTCGCATCCTTCACGCCGGCGATGTTCTTCAACTCATAAAGACGCGCCATTGTCTCGATGGACATGTCGACAATGGAACGGCCTGGAATGTTGTAGATAATGATCGGAATGCCGATAGCGTCGTTGATCGCCTTGTAGTGCTGATAGAGACCTTCCTGCGTCGGCTTGTTGTAATAAGGAGTGACGATCAGCACGGCATCGGCGCCAGCCTCCTCGGCATGGCGCGACAATTCAATGGCTTCAGCAGTCGAATTCGAGCCGGAGCCAGCGATCACCGGAACGCGTCCATCGGCCTGGTCGATGCACCATTCCACGACCTGCTTGTGTTCGTCATGCGACAGAGTCGGGCTTTCGCCGGTGGTTCCAACGGGAACCAGGCCGTTGGTTCCCTCTGAAATCTGCCAGTCCACAATGTCGCGGAACGCCTTTTCGTCGACCGAACCGTTTTTGAACGGCGTGACCAGCGCGGTAAAGGAGCCTCGAAAGCTCGTCTTGGCGGTCATGGCACGACTTCTCCACAGGGATGCGGCACTTTGGACGCGGCACTTGGACCCCATCAATATCGGGTCGTGAGCATCGATGAAAGCCCCAGCCGTAAATAGGTCAATGAATTGGGATGATAGGTAACTCTTGCCCCGCTTTTGCCCCGCTCGCCTCTTAGGAAGGCCGCGACCCAAATTTTTGGTATCATTTGTCAACGAAATTGGCCTAGCTAGCCAAGCGTTTGCGGCCTTGCCCGAATCAGGGGCCGCCGGGTCCGGAAGCAACGGGGTTGAATGAAGGCGACTAACCGCAGCCGCTTGGGCATTTATTTGACGTTGACGGCCGCCTGTGTGCTGTCGGCTGAAACGGTGACGGCCGAAGCACAAAAAGTTCCCTTGCCAAGACCGCGGCCGGCGATCCAGAAGCAAGCGGCAGTCGCGATACCGGCACCATCCGCGCCTTCCCCGCTCCCGCAGAAACGGCCGCCGGCGACCACTTCGAAAAACGGGGGCCTCTCATCTTTCGCGCAGGCCAATGTCGGCTTGCACGGTACGATTTTCGAGAGCCGCGCCTACTTCAAGCCGCTCGCACGTCCGACATCCGGCCCGTTCGCAATTGCGCCGACGGCAGCAACTTCGGAAGCCGACATTGCGGCTGTGAAACGCGTGATCGAGGCTTCCCGCAAGGGCAAGGAAGCCGAAGCCAATGCCGCCGAGGCGAGCATCGGCGATCCTGTCGCGCGCAAGCTTGCCGAATGGGTGATCCTGCGTTCCGACAATACCAATCCCTCTTTCCAGCGTTACGCGGCCTTCGTCGAGGCAAATCCGAGTTGGCCGCACGCGCCGCTGTTTCGCCGCCGCGCTGAGAATGCGTTGTGGAACGACGGCGTCGACGATCGCACGGTGCGTGCATTCTTCGCGAAGCAGCAACCCGCCACAGCCAAGGGCCGCTATATGCTTGCGCGCACCTTGCTTGCGCAGGGTGATCGCGACGGCGCGGCCAGGCTGGTGCGCCATGCCTGGCGTCAGGACGACGCCAGTGCCGAAGTCGAAAAACGCGTCCTGGAAATGTTCGGCAGCATGCTCAGCGCCGCCGACCATAAAACGCGCATGGAGCAGCGCTTCTATGCCGACGATGTCGCTGCCGGCTTGCGTGCCTCCGAGCGCCTCGGCGGCGACCAGATCGCAATCGGAAAGGCTCGCGCCGCCGTGCTGCGCCGGGCGGGCAATGCCAAGGCGCTGCTCGACGCGGTGCCGGCCTCAGCGCAGAGCGACGCTGGCTATATTTTCGCGCGTGTCCAGTGGCTGCGTCTGAACAACAAGCCGGAAGAAGCCGGCAAGCTGGTCCTCACCGCGCCGAAGAATCCCGAAGCACTGGTCAACCTCGATCAGTGGTGGATGGAGCGCCGCCTGCTGGTGCGCAAGCTGCTCGACGACCGCGACGCGCATGCCGCCTATAGTGTGGCGCGTGATGCCGCCCCGCCCATGAAAGGTTTCTTCCGGGTCGATGCGCATTTCACTGCCGGCTGGGTGGCGCTGCGCTACCTGCACGATCCGAAGGCCGCTGCCGCGCATTTTGCGCATATTCCGGAGGGAACGGAAAATCCGCACGCCCTCTCGCGCGCAGGCTATTGGCAGGGGCGCGCCGCGGAGGCGATGGGTCAGCACGAACAGGCCAAGGCGTTCTACGAGACCGCCGCGCAATACACGGCCGCCTATTACGGCCAGCTGGCGCGAGCGCGGCTCGGGCTCAGGGATCTCGGCCTGCGCGGCCCGCCGGCCTTCTCGCCGCAAGAACACAACGTCCTGAGCAACCTCGAGGTCGTGCGCGCGGCGCAAATCCTCTACACGCTCGGCGAGCGCGATATGCTCGCCTCGATCTACGCCGAGATTGGCGAGAGCGGGACCGACATCGCCGGCATGGCCATGCTGGGCGAACTTGCCGGCAAGAATGGCGACGGCCGCGCGATGCTGCTGCTCGGCGAATACGCCTATGCGCGCGGACTGCCGCTCGACTATTACGCCTATCCGACGGTCGGCCTGCCCGACTATCAGCCGATCGCGCCGCCGATCGAGCCCGCGGTCGCCTATTCGATCGCGCGCCAGGAGAGTCACTTCAACCAGAAGGTCGTGTCGACGGCCTATGCCATGGGCCTGATGCAGGTAACACCGGCGGCCGGCATCGACACCGCCGCCAAATACAAGGTCACCTATAACCGCGACCGCCTGCTCAAGGACCCTGTGTACAACATGCAGATGGGAGCCGCTGAACTCTCCAATCTGTTCAGCGGTTATAATGGCTCCTACATCCTGACCTTCGCCGGCTACAACGCGGGACGTGGACGCGTGAAGCAGTGGATCGCGGCTTATGGCGACCCGCGTGACCCGCGCGTCGACCCGGTCGACTGGGTCGAGCGCATCCCGATCTCCGAAACGCGCAACTACGTCGCGCGCATCATGGAAAACCTGCAGGTCTATCGCGCACGCTTCGGCGGCGGCACCAAACTGGTGATCGAAGCCGATATCAGGAAAGGCGGCGCGCACTAGGATCCTGCGCCCATATGCGCTGGCTTGATCCGCACGTCCTTGCGCACCCATGACCGCCGAGCGGTATGTTATAACCAGCGCCATGCAGAATGGCGCCTCCAGCACCTTCATCACAGCGCCCGACGGGCTGCGCCTGCACGCGCAGTGT
>DASXLC010000113.1:0-62203 GCA_036496445.1 Pseudolabrys sp.
CGTGGCGAGCCGGTGCCGGCAACCGGATTTTCCATCGGGGTCTCGCGCTTGCAGGCCGCGCTCGCCGCTCTCGGCAAGGCCGGTGAGAAACCAGCGTCCGGTCCTGTTGTGGTGACCGTGTTCGACCGTGACCGTGTCGCCGACTATCAGCGTATGGTGTCGGCGCTGCGCGCGGCCAACATCCGCGCCGAGCTCTATCTTGGCAATCCGAAGAACAATATCGGCGCGCAGCTCAAATATGCCGACAAGCGTGGCTCACCTTGCGCCATCATCCAGGGCGGCGACGAGAAGGCGCGCGGCGAAATCCAGATCAAGGACCTGATCCTCGGTGCAGCATTGGCCGCCACCAAGGATCGAGACGAATATTTGAAAAAACAGGCCGAGGCGCAGTTTGCTGTCAAGGAAGCCGCGCTAGTCGAAGCCGTACAGACGCTGCTCGCGCGTCACAGACTGGCGTAAGGCCGCCGGCCTACGGCCGCCGCGGCGGCGCGCCGGCCGCTTTCTGCAGTTCGAGCACGTTCGTCTTCATACCGTAACTATGTTTCCGTCAACCCGGTAGCCGTCATATGCGTCGAGGCTGTAACCGAGTATTTGCTCGGCGGCATCGAAACTATCGATGATCGAAACGTAGTCGATAACTTTCTCATCACGAAATTGAATGAAATGCGCGATGCGATAGCTGATGGCGCGACCGCCATCACGCTTGGTCGCGGTCAGTTTGCCGAGCACCGCGGTGCGATCGCGGTCCACCAGCATTGTCTTCGCAACGAAGCGCCGTCCTGACAGAAAGGTGGGGACCTCGCGCACGAGCAGGTCCATCACGACATCCTTGCCGACACGCCGGCCGCAGAACGGCAGAATGTCGACGGGACCGCTGATGGTCCACACCACGTCGTCATCGAGAAAGGTCGCGAGGGTGACCATGTCGCGGTTCGACAGGGCATCATAAAATGCCTCAACGACTGCGCGCCGG
Source organism: Pseudolabrys sp. (assembly GCA_036496445.1). Taxonomy (GTDB): domain Bacteria; phylum Pseudomonadota; class Alphaproteobacteria; order Rhizobiales; family Xanthobacteraceae; genus Pseudolabrys. The sequence continues at coordinate 974 of DASXLC010000113.1, forward strand.
ACTGGACCGCTCATTGGCCTTCGCCTCCGGATACCAGTGAACTCCGGTTGTATTGAAATTCCCTTACCCGTCCAAAGACATATGGGTGGTCCGCTATAAGCCGGGCCCGCAGCGGCGCAGGCCGCCCCGCACGGCAAAATTTGTTAACGACGACAAACATTTGGCTGTCCTGACCGTTAAGGCCAGCGGCCAAACATCGTCGAATCCTTAAGGCGGCCATGCTAAAGGCCGCCCCAACCCCGGATTTGCAACTGTTTTTGGAATGCGAATGGACGCGAGCGTGACAACGCAGAAGCATAAGCCCGACGCGCGGGCGGAAGCGCTGGTCGCCTCCTATGAGCGCGCCGGCTACGCTCGTGTTGCGCCCGCGATGCTGCAACCGGCGGAGCCATTCCTCGATCTCTCGGGCGAGGACATCCGCCGGCGCATGTACCTCACCACTGCGCCCGACGGCGATGAGTTCTGCCTGCGACCGGATCTCACCATTCCTGTGTCGCGCGACTATCTCGCATCCGCAGTCGCCGGAAAGCCCGCGGGCTACTGCTATCTCGGTCCGGTCTTTCGCCATCGTCGCGATGCACCCGCCGAATTTCTGCAAGCCGGCATCGAATCGTTCGGGCGCGCCGACAAGGCAGCCGCCGATGCAGAGATGCTGTCGCTTGGCCTGGATGCGACCGCACACTACGGTGTCTCCGCACCGCATGTTCAAATCGGCGACGTCGCGCTGTTCGCAAGCCTCGTTGCGGGACTTGATCTGCCGCCGGCCTGGAAGCGCCGGCTGATCAAGGATTTCAACCGCAAGACCAATCTGGCGCAGGACCTCGACCGGCTTGTGCTCGGCGGCAACAATGCGCGGCCTGAATATCAGGGCGTGCTGGCGGCGCTCGCTGGCTCCGATCCGAAGGGCGCGCATGCACTCGTCACTGATCTTTTGTCGATTGCGGGCATCAATGCCGTGGGCGGCCGCTCGGTTGGTGAAATCGCGGACCGGTTCCTCGAACAATCCGCGCTTGGCGCCAGCGCCAGGTTGCCGCGCGAGGTACGGGGACTGATCGAGCGCTTTCTCGCCATTCAGGGCAATCCCGACGAAGCCGCGGGCGCTTTGCGCGCGCTGGCGCATGACGCGAAGCTGATGCCGACGCTGGGTCCTGCTCTCGATCAATTCGAAAGCCGCACCGGATTTCTGGAGGTCCGCGGCATCGACGTGAAGCGCGTGCACTTCTCGACCGCATTCAGCCGCGGCTTCGACTACTACAGCGGCCTGGTCTTTGAATTGACCGATCCCGAACGCACCGGCGATCCGCTCATCGCCGGTGGTCGTTACGACGAGTTGCTCACCCGCCTCGGCGCGGTGGAACCCATTCCCGCCGTCGGTTTCGCGGTCTGGATCGAGCGACTGGCGATCTACGGGGGCACCTCATGAGCGCGCCTTTGGTGCTCGCCGTCCCGGCCAAAGGCCGCCTGCAGGAGAATGCGGAAGCGTTCTTTGCGCGTGCCGGTCTCGCACTCGTCAAGCCACGCGGTGCGCGCGACTACCGGGGCGCCCTCACCGGCCTCGACGGCGTTGAAGTCGCCTATCTGTCGGCATCCGAAATTACGAGCCAGCTTGCGGCCGGCGCGGTGCATCTCGGTGTCACCGGAGAGGACCTGGTTCGGGAGATGATTCCCCACGCGGACAAACGCGTCGTGTTCATCGAAGGGCTTGGGTTCGGTTTTGCCAACGTCGTTGTTGCAGTGCCGCAGGCGTGGATCGACGTACGCACGATGGCGGACATTGACGACGTCGCCACGTCCTTCCGTCAACACCACGACCGCAAGATGCGCGTGGCGACGAAATACATCAATCTGACCCGCGACTTTTTCTCTTCGCACGGCATCATCGACTATCGCATCGTCGAGAGCTCTGGCGCGACCGAAGGCGCGCCCGCCGCCGGTACCGCGGAGATGATCGTCGACATTACGACCACCGGCACGACGCTTGCGGCCAACGGCCTGAAGGTCGTGGAGGACGGCACTATCCTGCGCTCACAGGCAAATCTTGTCGCGGCGCGCACTGCCGCCTGGGGCAAGGACGAACGCGATCTCGCCCGGGTGATTCTTGACCGCGTGGCGGCGCAGGCACGCGCACGGGCCTTCCGTGAGGTCCGGGCACGTTTTGCCACCGGCACCGATATGTTGGTCGAAAACGCCAGGAGCAAATTCAACATCGAAACGCCATTCGGCGGCCCGAGCGGATCGGGCATGTTGACGTTGCACTGTCCACCGGATCAGGTCTACGCGCTTACGAATTTTCTTCGCGAGAATGGCGCAGAGGCCGTGGCGGTGGCCGATCTCGGCTACGTGTTTTCGCGCGACAATCCATTGTACGCGAAGCTCGAAGCAGGCCTTGGCTGACTTCTATTCGACCTTGATGTTGGCGGCCTTGATCATCGGCCACCATTTCTTCACTTCGGCCTGTTGATACGCGCCGAGTGCTTCCGGCGTCTGCTGCTCGCGCGGCGGAATGTCCAGGCCCGCCTCTTCCAGCCGCTTGCGCACCGCCGGATCAGAAAGCGCATCAGTCACGGCCGCGTTGAGCTTTCCGATAATGTCCCTGGGCGTTCCCCTGGGAACCCAAATTCCCGACCAGAGCTCGACGTAAAATCCGGGAAGTCCCGCTTCATCGACTGTCGGTAACTCGGGGGCGGCAGCAAGGCGCTTGTCCGCCATGATGGCATAGGCGCGAATTTTACCGGACTTTACTTGCGACAACGAATTGGAGGCCTGATCGACAATGATATCAATTTGCCCGGCGACGAGATCGAGCAACGCGGGGCCCGTGCCGCGATAAGGGACGAACTGAAGTTTCGCGCCGATCTGCTGGCCGAAATAAACGCCTGAAAAATGCGAGCCGGATCCTACACCGGCTGTCCCCGCCGTCACTTTGCCATCATTGGCTTTGAGCCAGGCGATCAGCTCCTTCAGATTTTTTGCCGGAATACCGTTCTTGGAAATGACCATCATCGGGTTGCTTGCGATCTTGGCAACCGGTTCAAGGTCCTTCACCAGATCAAAGTTCAGAGGATAGATCGCCCCATTGACCACATGCGTTCCGAGATGGCCGATGCTCAACGTGTAGCCATCCGGTGCCGCATGTACGGCGCGGCCAACGCCGATCGTTCCGCCTGCCCCGGTAACGTTCTCAACCAGGATTGGCTGCCCCAGCGATTGGCGCATGCGTTCCCCGAGGATGCGCGCCAGTGCGTCGGTTGGACCGCCGGCCGAGAAGGGCACAATGAACGTGATGGCTCGCGAGGGGTAGTTTTCTGCGCTGGCTGACGTGACGGCTGCCAGCGCCGCAATTATTGCGGCGACGATCTGCTTCATTGCTTCCCCCGTGCCTTCTTTTGCGCGGCGGAAATCATCCCCTCATAGCGAGGCAAAATCAATCGGCTTATGCCGATCAAGCGTGCGTCGCGCGGGCGGCAGCGGATATTTCAAGCCGCTCGCACAGTTAAACAGCACCACCTGATCCGTGCGCGTCACACGGCCATCCGCGAGGCTTTCCTTGTACGCTGCATAAGTTGCCGCACCCTCAGGGCACAACAGAAAACCTTCCTCGCGGGCCATTTCATCGAGCGCTGCACTGATCGCCGCATCAGTCACGGCGATTGCGAAGCCGCCGCTCTCGCGCACGGCACGCAGGATCAGAAAGTCCCCGATCGCCTGCGGCACGCGAATGCCTGACGCGATGGTGTGCGCATTCTCCCAGCGTGGCGCGTGCTCTTCGCCTGCATCGAACGCTTTGACCATCGGCGCACAGCCGGCGGCCTGCACGGCGACCATGCGCGGGCGTTTCTTGCCGATAAAGCCGATGGCTTCCAGCTCGGCGAAGGCCTTCCACATACCGATCAGCCCCGTACCGCCACCGGTGGGATAAAAGATCACGTCGGGCACTTGCCAGCCGAACTGCTCCGCCAACTCCAGGCCCATCGTCTTCTTGCCCTCGATCCGGTACGGCTCTTTCAAGGTTGACGTGTCGAACCAGCCTACTTTCGCCTTTCCTTCGCCGACAATCTTGCCGCAGTCGTCGATCAAACCATTGACGCGATAGACAGCCGCCCCCTGCAACGCGATCTCGCTGACATTCACTTCCGGCGTGTCTTCCGGGCAGAAAACAGTGGTCTTGATGCCGGCACGCGACGCGTAGGCGGCAAGCGCGGCGCCGGCATTGCCGTTTGTCGGCATCGCCATGTGTCTGATGCCAAGCGCTTTGGCCATCGAGACCGCCATCACCAGTCCGCGCGCCTTGAACGAGCCGGTCGGCAATCGGCCTTCGTCCTTCACGAGGATTTCGCCGCCGCCTAACTTTGCGGAAAGGCGCTGCATGCGCACAATCGGAGTCATTGTCTCGCCAAGACTGATGATGTCCTCTGCATTGCGAACCGGCAGCAACTCTCGATAGCGCCAGAGATCGGGCGGGCGGGCTGCGAGCGTCTGCTTGCTGAGCGCCTTGCGAACCCCTGCGAGATCGTAACGCACCAGGAGTGGTTTGCCGGCGCGCGACAAGTTGTGCACCTGATCGGCCTCATGGCGCTCGCCGGTCATCGCGCATTCGAGATGCGTCACAAAACTCGGAAGCCTGGCTTTCAGATTGTCATCGTGCGGCATAGTCAGAACCTGGTTGTCATCATCCGGCGTCATCACGCGGCTGACGTACGCGGAACACCACGAAATGGGAGAGCGAGAAGTTAACCGCAAAGCTCACGACGATCGACAGCAACTTCGCAAGCAATATCGGGACAAAAAAGGAAAGCGCAAACAAGGTCGCCGTGCTCGAAACCATCCCGGCAACTCCCGAGGTGACGAAGCTCGCATAGTCGCGCCAGCGCAAAATGCGTCCGGATTCCGGGCCGAAGGTGATGAAGGAATTCATTGCGTAGGAACAAGTCACGGCCGCAAGCCAGGCCAGCACGTTGGCCGGTATCAATGGCCAATACAGATATGTAGCGGTTGTCCAGAAAATACCGAAATCAATCGCTGTATTAACGACACCAACCAGCGCAAAGCTGATCGCTTTCAGGGCTATGGCGCGCTCGTGCCAGGCGACTGTGAGACGGTCGAAGATGTTTCGCAGGGGCGCCGGGGTCATCGTCCGCTTTCGATTAGCACGGTAAATCATGTCCCGGTAGGCCGGGCGCGACAGCGCCCTTCCGGTGCGGTATAGATCGCCCGGATAACGGGAGCGACAGGCTAACCAAAGATGGCGGTGAAACCGACCAAACCGGGCGCGCGTGCGCGGACGTCATCCTCTGCATCGATGTTGTCCGTTGTCATTCCCCTGTTCAACGAGGCCACGGGCCTGCCCGATCTGCATGAACGCATTGCCGAAGTCGCGCGATACTTGCAGGTCAAGCGCGGACTGAACCTGGAAGTCATCTATGTCGACGACGGCAGCAGCGATGGTACCAGCGATGTCGCCAGATCGCTGCCCGCCATGCCGCTCGATATCCAGGTCGTGACGTTGTCGCGAAACTTCGGCAAGGAGGCCGCCTTGCTCGCCGGCCTGGACCATGCCCGTCCTGGCGCCGTGCTCTTCATGGACGGAGATGGACAGCATTCGCCGGACTTGATCGACACGCTGATCACCCGCTGGCTCGATGATGGCTACGACGTGGTCTACACCGCGAAGGCGCATCGCGAAAATGAATCCTGGCTGCGGCGGACCGGTGTTCGCTCGTTCTACGCGTTGCTCAACTGGGGCGCACGCCACAAAATTCCGGAAGACGCCGGCGATTTTCGTCTGTTATCTGCGCGCGCCGCTGCGGCAATGCGACAGATGCCGGAACGCAATCGTTTCTTCAAAGGGCTGTCGAGCTGGATCGGCTTTCGCCAGGTACGGGTCGACTACGAGCCCGCCCCGCGCCGGCATGGCGCTACCACCTGGAACGCATGGACACTGATCGGATTGTCGATCGAGGGGCTGACGTCCTTCTCGGTAGCGCCGCTGCGTGTCGCGAGCCTGCTGGGCCTGCTGATGGCGTTGACCGCCCTCTTTTTCGGCAGCTGGATCGTGTTGGAAACGCTTCTCTACGGTAAGAGCGTGCCCGGCTATCCATCGCTGGTGGTCAGCGTCATGGTGATCGGCGGTGTGCAACTCATACTGATCGGCGTTCTGGGCGAATATATCGGCAAGTTGCTTTCGGAGATCAAAGGCCGCCCGGTCTATTTCGTTGCCGAGCACAGCGTGAAGCGCGCGGACTCGGCCAAGACCCGGCCGGTCACATCGCGCGCCGCTGAATAGTCCGGCGCGCGCCATGTCCACGGCACATCGCCGCATCTGGCTGTGTGCCGATGACTATGGAATTTCCCCAGGCGTCAGCGCCGCCATCCGTGAATTGATCGCGCGCGAACGCATCAATGCGACGTCGGTCATGGTGGCGTCGCCGCACTTCAGCGGCGAAGAGGCTGCCGCGCTCGACACACTCAATTCGGGCAAGAAACGCGCCGCTATCGGCTTGCATGTCACGCTGACCGCGCCGTTCAGTCCGTTGAGCACGAATTTTTCACCGCTGCGCAAAGGCCGGTTCCTGTCCCTCAACGACATTTTGCGGGCGGCAATCGCACGCCGCCTGCATTCCGAAGTGCTGGTGATTGAGATCGCCGCACAGCTGCAGGCCTTTATCGACATTTTCGGCCGTCCGCCCGATTTCGTGGACGGCCATCAGCACGTGCACCTGTTTCCGCAAATCCGTGACGCTTTTCTCAAGGTGGTCGCGGAGGGAGCGCCAAACGCCTGGGTAAGACAGTGCGGCCGCCGACACACGCGCGGACACACACTGGACCGCAAGGCCCTGGTGCTCGACGTCCTGAGCGTGGCCTTTCGTCGCAAGGCCAGACGCCTGGGAATTGCCTTCGACCCGGCTTTTGCCGGCACCTACGCTTTTCACGCAAAAACGAAATTTTCCGAGATCTTTCCCCGGTTCCTGCCGGGCCTGCCTGATGGGGCCCTGATCATGTGTCATCCGGGTTTCGTCGATGCCGAGCTGGAAGCGCTCGATTCATTGACGACCCTGCGTGAGCAGGAATTCGCCTACTTCAGTTCCAATGCTTTTCCGCATGTGTTGGCCGAGCAAGGTTTCACCCTTGCATCCCCCTCTGGCGAAAACGCCAGCGCCGCCTAGATAGGGCGCCAACAGTCCTGGGAGGACACCATGACCCCGCAAGAACGCCAGATGGTTGACGATCTGTTCGACCGGCTCGCGCGCCTGGAAACGGCGCCGCGCGATGCAGCGGCCGAACGCGCGATCGCGGACGGCCTTGCCCGCTCACCGCACGCGATTTATCCGCTCGTCCAGACGGTGCTGGTGCAGGATGAGGCGCTCAAGCGCGCGGACGCCCGCATCCGTGAACTCACCGGCGAGGATGCCGGCGAACCTGCAAGCGGCGGCTTTCTCGACAGCATGCGCGAGGTGGTGACGGGCCGTGCAACGCCGACATCTGTGCCACGCGTGCGTCCGAACGCGTCAGCCGAACCGGACCCACGCTGGAACAGCGGCGGTGCTCTTGCCACAACAGCCGCAGCGCCGCCGCCGGGCGCGCCCGGCGGTTCGTTCCTCGGCACCGCTGCAGCATCGGCGGCCGGCGTGATCGGCGGCGCGCTGCTTCTCAATTCGATAAGTTCGATGTTCGGTCATCACGGCGGCGGCAGCGCGTTCGCGGGGGTACCCCAGACGGATTCACCATGGGGCAGCGATGCCTCCGGCAGCGATCTCGCACGTGACGCAGGCTTGAATGATGTCGGACGCAGTGCGCGCAATGACACGCAATCGGCCGGGCTCTTCGGCGATAACGACTCCGGTGATGAGTCCGACCTCGGTGATGACGACCTTGACGGTGACATCGGCGGAGATTTCGGCGGCGGCGACAGCGCTTGAGTCGGCCTACAACACCACGACCTTTGTGCCGACCTTCACACGATCGTAGAGATCGATGACATCCGCATTGCGCATGCGGATGCAGCCGGACGACACGTTTTGACCGATCGTCCAGGGCTCGTTGGAGCCGTGGATGCGGTACAGCGTCGAGCCGAGATACATCGCGCGCGCGCCCAAGGGATTGTTCGGACCGCCGGCCACGAAGTGCGGCAGATACGGCTGCCGCCTGACCATCTCATCGGGCGGAATCCAGTCGGGCCATTCTTTCTTCGCCGACACCGAATGACGGCCTGACCAGGTAAAGCCCGGACGGCCAACGCCAATGCCGTAACGGATCGCGCGCCCTTCGGACGCGACCAGATAAAGAAAATGGTTCGGCGTATCGATGACGATGGTGCCCGGTGCTTCCCTTCCGTCATACGCCACTTCCTGGCGCATGAACCTTGGATCGATCCGTCGATCCTGGCGGTCCACGGGCTCGTAATTCGCCTGGCGATCGTCGTCACGGCGATAGTAATTCTGTTCCGGCGGCGGCCCGAACCATTGCTGCGATCTTTGCCGGTACTGCTGGTTCGAATCGCCAAACAGGAATTCGATGAAGCCCCCGCCAAAGTTGCCCTGCATCGGCGGCTGCGACTGGGCGACCACCACCGGCGCATCCTCGACAGGCTCGGGAGGTGCGGCAAATATCGACTGCGCGAATACGGGATCCGATAGAGAGACTATTGCGAGACCGAGCAGGAACGAGCATCGCATCGACATACCTTCCAGTTTCACTCGTGTTTTCGAGTAAAAGCCGAAAGGCACACCGATTGGTAAATCGGCGTAAACCACGATTCGACATGGTAAACGCCCGGTTTCCAGGCGATTTCCCATCAACCTCCATTACCCCTGCAACCCAGCGTTAATGCAGTCTCGCTAAGACCATCGCCGTCATGCGTGGGGCGTCAGGCGTGCAGCGCAAAGTATTTCGCGTCGAGGAGCTGGCCGGAGGCGGTCGCGCTGCGAGTGCCGGCGGACAGTACGATCCCGGGCTGAGTGGTGATGCGGGCGATCCGCACCCCCGGCCTGCGGCCGAATCGACGATGGCGCACGACCTCTCAGCCATCCATTCGGCCATCGCGCGAAACATGCAGGAACTTTCAGTCCTCATCAACGACGGGAATGACCGGCGAATGGCACGCGCGGCCGGCGAACTCGGCGCCGCCATCGAGGGCATGGAAAAGGCGACACAGAAAATTCTTGCGTCGGCCGAGGTCATCGACGATTGCGCACGCGCCCTCGCCGCGGCATTGAGCGATGATTACCACCATGGTCTGGCAGAAGATGTGCAGGACCATGTGGTCGGCATCTATGAAGCTTGCAATTTTCAGGATCTTGCCGGCCAGCGGATCGGCAAGGTGATCACGCTGTTGATCATGATCGAGGAGAGACTGGCCGCCATGATCGCACGCAACAGCGGCACAGGCGCCCAACCCGGCGAAGCGAGCAGGCCCACCGGCCTTATCAACGGACCCCGGCTCGATGGCGCTGACGGCCACGCCAGCCAACATGACATCGACGCGATGTTTGCCTAGGCCGGCCGACGGATCACGGTAAAACAGATCAGCGCAATCGATGCAAAACCGGCGGCAAGCGCCAGCGCCGCCGGATCAGACGCGCGTTCGACGACGAACGCCATCACCAGCGGCGCGGCTGACTGCATCACCAGGAATGGCGCAGCAAGACGTCCCATCAAACGGCCGTAGCCGGACGCACCGAACAGTGCGAGCGGGACCGCGCCGCGGGTAATCGTGACGAGGCCATTGGCGCCGCCGAACATCAGCGCGAAGGCCGCCGCGGTGCCCGTCGATACGCCCAACAGCGCCAACATGACGAAGGCACACAACAAACTGCTCAAGGCAAAACGGACCACCCACAGCGGATGCAGATCGCGGCCAAAGGTGAATTCGATCAGCCGCGCGCCGACCTGTGCCGGCCCAAACAGTGCGCCAATCCACACCACCGTGCCGGCATCGATGCCACTACGTCCGAAAATCGCCAGCAGGTGGGCTGAGAGGCCGGAAGGAACGAAAGCGTATGATGCGAATGCGGACGCCACCATGATGAATGGCAAGCCGTGCGGCGGCAGCGCCTTGACCGGCTCCTTTTGCCCGTCCTGAAGCGGCACATCGGCCTCGAAGCGGCTGCGCGGCAGCGCAAGCGCATGAAGAGGCGCGGCAACACAGGCGAGCAGCGCCGCATAGACAAGATAGGTGCCGGTCCAGCCAACACGCTCAATCAGCAAGTGGGTGACTGGCCAGCTCACGGTCGACGCGAAGCCGCCGGCAAGCGTCAGCGCGGTAATCGGTCGGCGCGCCCCCAGCCCGAATATGCGGCCCAGGGTGGCGAACGCAGAATCATAAAGGTTTGCTGCCATGGCGACGCCGAGCACCATCCAGACGGCGTAGTAGGCGGCCGGATGGCTCGCATACACGATCAGAAACAGACCAAGCGCACCAATCAGCGAGCCGATGGTCATAACAACATGCCCACCGAGACGATCGATCGATCGCCCGACGTAAGGCGCGACCAGTCCCGCGACCAGGAGCCCGACAGAGAATCCACCCATGGTGAAGGAGATCGACCAACCGCGTTCGGCCGCGATCAACGGCACGATTAATACCGGCGTATAGAAGATGGTGCCCCATGACAGGATCTGGGTGATCCCGAGCACGGGCACCGCGCGCCAGGGACCCTCGATGAAGTCACGGCGAGCGATCATGGGGCAGCCGTTGCGAATGACGATGCCCGTACCTCTAGCATGCCGGCGCGATTGCGCTCATGCGTGCCGGGACGGGCCAATCGTCATTGCGGCTTTGGTGGTGCCGTTCTCGGCTTGGGTTTTGGCTTGGTCGCAGCCTGCCTGGCGCCCTCCCCACCGCAGCGGACATAGACCATGGTGCCGTAGCGACCTTGAACTTCCGAATCCATCCAGCGCAGGATCAGTATGCGGCCATTGAAGGAAACGACTTCCCGATCCTGAGCACCGCCCGGTTCGCCATCGGCCGGACCGATGAAGGTCTTCCCGCCGGGACCGCCTCTCAAGCGCAGCTCGGTTGGCGTCGCCTCATCGGCAAGATGCATCATGACGCCGCCACTGGGACCCAGCGTGATCACGTAAGGCTGCTTGCACTGCCCGGCGGCCGCAGCCTCCGTACGCGCACGATCCTCGTCCTTGTGGTAGGCGGCCAGCCCCCAGCGTCCGACGATATCCTGCGGCGGGAAAGCTGGTGGCAGCGCGGGTCCGCCTGACGGCGCGGCCGGCTGCTCGAGTGTGGGCCCGGTCGCGCAACCGGACAGCCCAAGCGCGAAGATCCCGACAATGAAAACAGCTGACAATGAGGGACGATTTGAGTAGCGCATTCCGGCTCCTGAGCGTGGCAAGTTCACGACTTTGGAGTGCATCAACGGACAGCGCAAGCGCACTTTGGGGACGCCCGTCGGGATTTGGCGGATCCATACCTTGACACCCGGACGCAGAGGCAATATTTCCCGGGCAGCGATTGGCACTCCTTTCTTGCGAGTGCTAAAGAACTGAAAAATCGACACTTTTTGTTTCAAAAAACGCGCGCTAGCGCACGAGGAAGACCATGGCCAAGACTAAATTCCGTCCCCTGCACGACCGCGTTGTCGTGCGCCGCATCGGTGCCGAAGAGAAGACCAAAGGCGGCATCATCATTCCCGACACCGCTCAGGAAAAGCCGCAGGAAGGCGAGGTCATCGCTGTTGGACCTGGCGGCCGTGACGAGAGCGGCAAGCTTATTCCCATCGACGTAAAACCCGGTAGCCGCGTGCTGTTCGGCAAGTGGTCGGGCACCGAGGTCAAGCTGGATGGCGAAGAACTCCTGATCATGAAGGAGTCCGACATCATGGGCGTCATCGCCTGACATCTCATCAGAATTCAACGGAGTAGTTTGAAATGGCTGCCAAAGACGTAAAATTTTCCGGCGACGCGCGCGATCGTATGCTTCGCGGTGTCGACATCCTCGCCAATGCGGTGAAAGTGACGCTTGGGCCGAAGGGCCGCAACGTCGTGCTCGACAAATCATTCGGTGCGCCACGTATCACCAAAGACGGCGTGACGGTCGCAAAAGAAATCGAGCTGGAAGACAAGTTCGAGAACATGGGCGCGCAGATGGTTCGTGAAGTCGCCCAGAAGACCAATGATCTGGCTGGCGACGGCACAACAACTGCAACGGTGCTGGCGCAGGCGATCGTGAAGGAAGGCGCCAAGTCGGTTGCCGCCGGCATGAACCCGATGGATCTCAAGCGCGGCATCGATATCGCGGTCACCGCCGTGGTCAAGGACATCGAGAAGCGCGCCAAGAAAGTAAGCTCCTCGGCGGAAGTCGCCCAGGTTGGCACCGTCTCATCGAACGGCGACGCCACCATCGGCAGCATGATCGCCAAGGCAATGCAAAAGGTCGGCAACGAGGGTGTCATCACCGTCGAGGAAGCCAAGGCCATGGAGACCGAGGTCGAAATCGTCGAGGGAATGCAGTTCGACCGCGGCTATATCTCCCCCTACTTCATCACCAACGCCGAGAAGATGCTGGCTGAGCTCGAGGATGCCTACATCCTCCTGCACGAGAAAAAGCTCTCCGGCTTGCAGTCCATGCTTCCTGTGCTGGAAGCGGTGGTGCAATCGGGTAAGCCCCTCGTCATCATCGCCGAGGACGTCGAGGGCGAAGCGATTGCCACGCTGGTGGTCAACAAGCTGCGCGGCGGACTAAAGGTCGCGGCGGTAAAGGCTCCCGGCTTCGGCGATCGCCGCAAGGCCATGCTGGAGGACATCGCAATCCTCACGGGCGGTCAGCTGATCTCCGAAGACCTCGGCATCAAGCTTGAGAACGTGACGACCGCCATGCTTGGCCGTGCCAAGAAGGTCATCATCGAGAAGGAAAAGACCACCATCGTCCACGGCGCCGGCAAGAAGCCCGACATCGAAGCCCGAGTCGGCCAGATCAAGGCGCAGATCGAGGAAACCACCTCCGACTACGACCGTGAGAAGCTGCAGGAGCGTCTGGCAAAGCTCGCCGGCGGTGTTGCGGTGATCCGTGTCGGCGGAGCCACCGAGATTGAGGTCAAGGAAAAGAAGGATCGCGTCGAAGACGCGCTCAATGCCACCCGCGCCGCGGTCGAGGAAGGCATCGTACCGGGCGGCGGCGTCGCCTTGCTGCGCGCAAAAAAGGCGGTGGGGCGCATCCACGATGAGAATCCGGACGTCCAGGCCGGCATCAACATCGTGCTCAAGGCCCTTGAGGCACCGATCCGCCAGATCGCCGAGAACGCCGGCGTGGAAGGCTCTATCGTGGTCGGCAGAATTTCCGAAGAGAAGTCGGAAACCTACGGCTTCGATGCCCAGACCGAGAAGTATGTCGACATGGTTGATGCCGGCATCATCGATCCGGCCAAGGTCGTGCGTACGGCCCTGCAGGATGCGGGCTCGGTTGCTGGTTTGCTTGTGACTACTGAAGCGATGGTCGCCGAACTGCCGAAAGAGCCGGCCCCGGCAATGCCGCCCGGCGGCGGCATGGGTGGCGGAATGGGCTTCTAACGTCCGATATCGAACAGGAAGGGCGCGGCACAAGCCGCGCCCTTTTTATTTGCGCTATCAGTGATCGCTGACGCGGAACCTGAGAGTCTTCGGTCCTTCCAGCACGATGCCTTCGCCGTCCCGGCGCCAACCGCTGACCTGCGAAAGCACCGCGAGCAATTCCTCGTCCGCCTGCATGCGCTCGGGCGTGCACTGGCCGGCGCTCATCATCTCGGGCTGGCCTTCAGGCAAAGGTCCGGTCTCGATTTTCATGGCCGTATCGGACATCTCTATCCGACCTGGCACGGTCCTGCACCACAGATCAATTCGCGCATTGCCGTTCGGCTCGACGGTCAGAAGCGGCATCCGCTTTCCCGGACGCATCGGCGCGGCATCGAGCAAGAGGTCCTGATCAAATGGAAACGGCTCGGCCGCAATGCCCGTGCCACACGCCCACAACACGAGAATCGCGGCAACGGCGCCGCGCACAGGAACGCGTCTCGTCATTCTGCCTCGGCGAGTTGCTTCACGAGAGCGCGCGCGGTCCGCAGCAGCCGTTCATCGCGTCCAGGCGCTCCAACGAGCTGAACACCAATCGGAAGACCATCCGTGTTCGCCAAAAGCGGCAGATTGAGGGATGGAAACCCGACAAGGGTCCAGAGCGAACAAAATACCGGATCGCCGGTCGCCTCGATGCCCAGCGGAGCGACACCCTTGGCCGACAGGGTAATCACCGCGTCCGCAAACTGCTCGAAAATGCCAATCATGCCTTCGGCATAGCGTTCCGCGTCGCGCAGCGCCGCCAGGTATTCAGTTGCCGTCACTTTGCGGCCTTCCTCGATGAGAGCACGGAAGGTCTTGCTCACCTCCCCGCCCTTGTCGACGAAGGCACCCAGATTGTGAGCCATGTCGACGGCCATGATCGCCCGTAACCCGCTCCAGGCATCGCGATACTGGTCCGGCAGCTCGACCTCACGCGCGCGCAGATCCCTGGCGAGATCCTCAAGCGCGGCGCACGCATCGGCGTCGGCCTTCTCCCACATCGGAGTGCGCACCAGGGCAAAGGCCGGAGAAATCGGCGGCGCCTCGGCCGCACCAACGCGGAAACTCGGCGCGGCGTAGGGCCGCGAGTCGGGATCGGCGGGATCCTGACCCGCGAGGACATCGAGAATCAGTGCGAGATCGTCAACCGAGCGTGCGAAGGCACCGACGTGATCGAGCTTGCGGGATAATGTCAACGCGCCGGCACGCGAGATCATGCCATGGCTGGGCTTGATGCCGAACACGCCGCAAAATGCGGCTGGACGGATCATCGAGCCATTGGTCTGCGATCCGATCGCCAACGGCACCATGCCTGCCGCCACTGCCGCAGCCGACCCCGACGACGAGCCGCCGGGCGTGCGTTTCAGGTCGCGCGGATTGCGTGTCTTGCCTGGATGGAAATAGGCAAATTCCGTCGTCACCGTCTTGCCGATGATGACCGCTCCCGCCTCGCGCAGTTTGCGGACGGCGGCGCTGTCGGCATCTGGCCGGCGCCCGGCAAAAATCGGCGAACCGCATTCGGTCGGATAGTCCACGGTGTCGAAGATGTCCTTGATTCCGACCGGAATGCCGTGCAGCGGCCCGGTGCGCTCGCCACCGGCCTTGCGGCGATCGAGCGCACGCGCCTGCGCCAACGCGTGCTCCGGATCCAGATGGACGAAAGCGTGGACTTCGCTGTCGACAGCGGCAATCCGCTCCAGGCAGGCGCGCGTATAGTCCTCGGCGGAAATCGCGCCGCGCGCGATTTCCGATGCAGCCTCGACCGCTGTCAGCGCAGTTATGTCAGACGCCATAGAGGTAGTTCGGCAGCCACAGCGTCATGCCCGGCCAGAAATACATGATGATCATGCAGACGATCACGATCAGCATGTACGGCATCATGCCCGCGAAAATCTGATTGAGCGTGACGTGCTTGGGAGACACTCCCTTCAGATAGAACGCCGACATCGCCACCGGCGGCGACAGGAACGCCGCTTGCAGGTTCACGAACACCAGCGTGCCCCAGAGCACCGGATCAATATTGAAGTGCTTGAGCAGCGGCAGGAAGATCGGCACGAAAATGACGATGATTTCGGTCCATTCCAGTGGCCAGCCGAGCACAAAGATGATCGCCTGCGAGAGGATCATGAACTGAATGGGTGACATATTGAGCGACAGCACCCATTGTTCAACCAGCGCCTGCCCGCCGAGGATCGCGAACACCCCGGAGAACAGGGCCGAACCGACGAACAGCCAGCACACCATGGCGGTGGTCTTCGCCGTCAGAAACACCGCTTCCTTCGTGCGTTTCCAGTCGAGTGTCCGCGCCTGAATGGCCAGCAGGAACGCGCCTGCCGCGCCGACACCCGCCGACTCGGTCGCGGTCGTTATGCCGAACAGGATGACAGCCAGCACGACGACCGTGAGAATGCCGAGCGGCATGATCGACGTTGACAGCAGCTTGATGACTTCAAGCCGGTCGGCATCCACTCTCCAGTAGTAGCGGAGCTGCCAGAGTGCGCAGATCACTGCGATGATTCCGAAGTAGAGGTAGAAGCCCTCCGGCGGCCCGAGCTCGGCGGCGGTCGCGGGGCCTTTGATAAGGTCAGGCGTGCCCAATTGCTGCACGCCCGTAACCACGGCTTCAGGTCCGACTTGCTGGTGAATGACAACGTACCACCAGGTCAGCCAGAGCGTGCCGCCGACCAGCAGGAAAGGCACCAACAACGCGGCGAAGTTTGTCAGCAGCATCCCGTAAGAGACACGCCCCTTACCGGTCTCGAGCGCCAGAGCCCGTGACGGGGACACAAGCGCTTTCAAGGTGCCTATAAAAGCATTCTTGCCATACGTCGCCGAAAACTTGCGCATCCACTCAGGGACCGGCACTCGCTGCTGCTCTTCCGGAAGCGGCGGAGCAATTTTTGGATCAATCATCGCCCAGCCGATGATGTAGACCAGATAGAGGAATGACAGGAAGAACCCGGGGAACATCGCAGCCGCATAAAGTTTCACGACGGACTGCCCGGCGACCGCGGCATAGACGATAATCATCACCGACGGTGGAATGAGAATACCGAGCGTGCCACCCGCGGTGATGACGCCGGAAGCGAGTTTGACGTCGTAGCCCGCTTTGAGCATGGGATTAAAGGCGATGACGCCCATCAGCACGACCACCGCGCCCACCAGCCCCGACGCGATGCCCCAGAAGGTACACACGATGAGCGTCGCGACGGCAAGTGATGCCGGCACTTTCCGGAACGCGAGCTGGATCGAGTAGAACATCTTGTCGACCAGTGCACCGCGCTCCATCACGTAACCCATCAAGACGAATAACGGGATCGAGATCAGCACGTCATTGGTCATCGCACCGTAGGTGCGCTGGACCATCAACTCGAAGACCTTGTTGTCGGTGAAGAGATGGGTCGGATCATAGAAGGCGATGAAACCGAAGAACATGCCGAGGCCCATCAGCGTGAAGGCCGTCGGGAATCCCATCATGATCACAACCACGATGAGAGCGAGCATCAACAGCCCGAGTGCGGGGTCGCTCATGTGTTCAGATCCCCGCCCATGCCGCGCTGACGCGCGGTTTCGTCGATCGCTTTGGCGCGCTCGATGGCGATCTTGCGCGACTCCTCGTCGACATATTCGCTATGTGCAAGCTGCTCTTCGATCACGTCGGTTTCGGCGACATCGTGGAGCCGGCTTGGCCATTCGCCGGTCTTGAGGCAAACGACAGCGCGGATGATTTCGGCGACGCCTTGCAGCATGACGAGCGCGCCCGCGATGGGGATCACCGTCTTGAAATGGTAGACCGGCGGCCCGTCCGACGTAACATTGGAATGTTCCGCGATGCGCCAGGAGTCTGCCGCATAGTCAGCGCCGGCGTAAATCAGCGCGGCAATGCCCGGGATGAAGAACACGATATACAGCACGAGATCGAGCCCGGCCTGGGTCCGCGGGCGCATCGAGCTGTAGAGAAAGTCGCCGCGGACATGGGCATTTTGCGCGAGCGTGTAGGCGCCGCACAGCATGAACAACGTGCCGTACATCATGTTGTCGGCGTCGAAAATCCATGCCGTCGGGGCGTTCAAAATGTAGCGCTTGAACACCTCGATGCAGACCACAGTCATGAGAAGTATGATGAGCCAGGCCGCAGCCTTGCCCACCCACGTGCTGATACCGTCAATGGTGTGAAGAACGTTTTGCACGTTCATAGATGGCAGTCCCCCGTAAGCGAAGCTGATTTAGCAAGTACAAAGCACCATCCCGTTCCCCGCGGAATGGTGCTTTGCCGGTTTAGTACCCGTCAGATTGGCGATTTTGCGTTTGGACCGAAGTAGTGGTCGTGCGCCATCTTGCGGTTGGTGATGTAGTCTTGTTCCCATTGGGTTGCCCGCTTGGCGAAGGCAAGCTGCGACTGGATGATTTCCTTGAAGAGCGGATTGCTCACGAGGTACTTCTTGGCGACCTCGTCGTAAAGCTCGAGCTGACGCTTGAGAACCGCGTCAGGTGTCTTGTAGAACTTCACCTTATCCTGGGTTTGCAGGGTGATGTAGTCCTGCGAGTTGCGGTCGATCGCTTTCCACTGCATGTCCTGAGAGCAGGCTTCGACGGCACCTTCAATGATCGCCTGGAGTTTCGGCGACAATGCCTTGAACTTCGTCTTATTGAAGCTGATCTCAAGCTGCTCGGCGTTCTGGTGGTAGCTTTGCAACATGCAGACCTTGGACACGTCGGCAAAGCCGAGTGCGCGGTCAGACGACGCATTGTTGAACTCGGCTGCGTCGAGCAGACCGCGGTCCATGGCTGCCACGATTTCGCCGCCTGGAAGCGCGTTCACCGCAGCGCCCATGGCCGTGAACAGGTCAATCGAGATACCGACGGTGCGGAACTTGAGACCTTTGAAATCATCGACCGCCTGGATGGGCTTTTTGTACCAGCCCAGGGGCTGCGAGTAGAGCGGCGCATAAGGGAATGACACTACGTCAGCGCCGATGCCCGTGAAGATCTTTTCGAGCAGCGCCTTGCCGCCGCCGTACTTGTGCCAGGCGAGCAGCATGTTGGCGTCCATTCCGTAGCCCGGGCCCGAGCCCCACAGCGCGAGCGCGGTGTTCTTGCCGTAGTGATAGACGAGCACGCCGTGTCCACCGTCGAGCACGCCCTTGGAGACGGCATCGAGCAGACCGAAGGCCGGCACAACAGCGCCCGCCGGAAGCACCTCGATCTTGAGGTCGCCTCCGGTCATATCGTTGACCTTCTTGCCGAAGTCCTGAGCGTATTCGTGGAAGATATCCTTCGACGGCCATGTGCTCTGGAACCGCATGGCAATCGGCCCCTGCGCCTTGACGACGCTCGGCGCGACAACAGCAGCCGCGCCGGCGACACCCGCGCCGGTCAGAAATTTGCGGCGAGTTGATGCCGCGGACAGCTTATTATTGGGCATTGTGTTTTTCCTCCCTTGGATCACTACCCCGTGAACATTTTTCGCCGGGTCTTATTCCATGACCCGGCCTATGACCGGGGATCTGGCAAACCCTTGAAACTTAATCGTACGGGCTGTAGCGACCGGAAGCAATATTGGGCAGCTTTTGGGGTGCCAACGTGCCCGCACGTGAGAACGCCCCCGATATGCCCTTTTTATGCGCAAATCCGGCAAAAAAGATCAATTCCACGCGGCACTAGCCATTAGTAGATAGTGCCGGCCATGTAGCTCCATCGCCTTCCAGTTCGACAGGAGACCTCCCGTGAGAGGCTTATTCTCGACGCTCGCCATCGTGTGGCGAATTGCCAGCCCGTATTTCTATTCCGAAGATCGCCGCGCCGGCCGCATTTTGCTGGCTGCGGTGATCGTGATCGAGTTGTCGATTGTCGGGATCAATGTGTTGCTCAATTCCTGGAACAACACCTTTTACAACGCGCTGCAGGACAAGGATTGGAACGCGTTCGTCTATCAACTCGGCTATTTTTGTGTGCTTGCGACCATTTATATCCTGCTCGCCGTTTATCAGCTCTATCTCAATCAATGGCTTCAGATCCGCTGGCGGCGCTGGCTCACTCAGACTTATCTCGAGCGCTGGCTGGCCAGCGCCAATCACTACCGAATGCAATTGCTTGGCGACGCGGCGGACAACCCCGACCAGCGCATTGCCGAGGACGTCAAGGAATTCATCGATTCCGGCACGACCGGAGTCGGTATCCTGCCGATCGGACTCGGCCTGCTGAACTCGGTCGTAACACTCGGTTCCTTTGCGGTGATCCTGTGGAACCTGTCCGGAACCGCACCGTTGCATTTGTTCGGTACAACGTGGGTAATTCCGGGCTATCTGTTCTGGGCGGCGCTGATTTATGCCGTTATCGGCACGGTGCTCACTCATTTGGTCGGCCGCGCGCTCACCGCGCTCAATTTCCAACAACAGCGCTATGAAGCGGACTTCCGCTTCAATCTGGTGCGGGTGCGCGAGAATTCCGAGCAGATCGCTCTGCTCGATGGCGAGCAGACCGAACGTAACCGGTTGCTCACCCGGTTCGGCAATATCGTCGGCAACTGGCTCGCCATCATGTCGCGCCAGAAGAAACTCACCTTTCTGACTGCCGGTTACGGGCAGGTCTCTTCAGTTTTTCCGTTTGTCGTCGTGAGCCCGGCTTACTTCGCCGGGGCGATCCAGCTCGGCGGCCTGATGCAGACGTCGTCGGCCTTTGGCAGCGTACAAGGTGCTCTTTCATTCTTCGTCACGGCCTATCGATCGCTCGCCGAGTGGCGAGCTGTGATCGAGCGGCTCGCAGGCTTCGATGAATCGATCGCCAACGCGAAGGCAGCCGCCATCAACCCGCCTGTCATCACGCTGGCGCCGAGCGAAGCACGCATCGTCAGTTTCAAGGACCTGTCCGTGCGGCTGCCACACAGCGCACCGCTGGTTACGGCCAGCGGCCTTTCGATCAAGCTCGGCGAACGCGTGTTGGTGAGCGGTCCTTCCGGTGCCGGCAAGTCGACACTGTTCCGTGCGCTGGCCGGTGTCTGGCCGTTTGGCAGCGGCACGATCACCGTGCCGAAAAATGCGCGCATGATGATCCTGCCGCAGCGGCCATACTTCCCGATTGCACCGCTCGCCGCCGCGGTTGCTTACCCGGCTGAGCCCGGGACCTTCGATGCCGGCAAAGTGGCGGAGCTCATCGCTGCTGTCGGCCTGCCTGCACTTGCCGGCCGAGTCGAAGAAGAGGCCCATTGGAACCGCATGCTGTCGCTCGGCGAACAACAACGGCTGGGCATCGCGCGCGCCCTGCTTTATGCACCGGACTTTCTCTTCCTGGATGAGGCGACCGCCTCGCTCGACGAGCCGGCCGAAGCTGCGCTCTATCAGTTACTGGATCGCAGGCTTGCCAACGCCACCATCGTATCGATCGGTCACCGCGCAACACTTGCAGCGTTCCACAAACGCCGGCTGGCGTTCAACCGCGAAGGTGACCACTACGCCGTGCGGGAGGCGAGCCTCGAGCCGGTCGCGTAAGCGAAAACTCGGACGGCCCGCAAAAAAAAGAAGGGGCGGCGACCGATTACAGCCGCCGCCCCTTCCGGGACAGATCGAGTTAACTCGGCTCTTACTTCAGGCTGCCGAGCGTGAGGTCGGCCGACAGCTTGGCGACGAAGCGCGCGCCGCACCAGTTGGATCCACCCGCCGACGTACCAAGGCCTTGGTTTATCGGCGTGACGAAGGACGCGCTCAGCGGCGCCCGAGGATCGCTGGTGAAAGCGTTGCACTCCGCCTTCGACAGATCGGTGTCGGAGTATCGCAGATCAAGCGTGAACACCTTCCAGGTGAAGCCGAGACCAACGTTCCAGGTGTTGTAGCTCGGCTCCGGGATGCCATTCGGATAGATATTGTTGCCGTAGAAGGCATCGCTGGTTCCCAGCCACTGGCGGCCGAATTCACCCGACAGGTACCAGCCGAACGGGCCAAGGGCCATCTTCTCGGGCGCCGTAAACTTGATGGTACCGGAGAGATATTCGCCGTCCGCGCCGAGATTGAGGAAGTTCGGCGACCAGTAGAAGTTGGCGCCGAACGCCCAATCGGTCCAGGTGTAGGTCGCTTTGCCGTAGACTTCGTAGAAGCTCGCAACCGATTTGGCGACGTTTCCGTTTGGCAAGGCCGCGAGACAGGCCGGATCGGGCGGGCCAAGAACGCCGCCGCCGTAGCAGTTGCCGCCCGGGTAATAGTATTCCCAAAGACCAGCATCGAGCACGAGAGGCCCGAACGTGGCGCGGACACCGCCGTAGAAGTCGACCTCGGCGGCCGCGTTGTTTGCGAACTTGATGCTCTCGCCGGCGACGCCGACGTAGAGCTGCCAGTTCGGGTTGATGTTGTACCGCGGCTCGATGTAAGCCGCGACCGATGGGTGATGCGCAGACTGCGTCACGCCGCGGAAAATATAATCGGTCATCAACGCGCTGCCGAAGGCGATGTCCCACGGGCTCGGCGGCGGAGCCGGAGCGACGTTGGGAGCTTTTGCCGGCATGTCAGCCGCAAATGCGGGCGCCCCAGCCGAGACCGCCAGTGCCGCCACAACCGAGAACACAACTTTCTTCATTGAATCTGCCCCTTTTAGTTCGATCGGTCCGAGGGTCCTGACCAATCCCCTTCTGCCTGCCTCGCGCGCGGAGCGGGAAAAGTCCCCCGTTACGACCCGATACGGCGCGTTTTGACGTGCATTGCGGTAAATTTAGACCTGTGACAGCCGACGGCGGCAAGCCGAAAACGGCGGCAACTGCCGCCTTTTTAGGCGAATCCGAACTCTATCGACAGAAAGATGCTGCCTGTTGCGTGAATGTCACAAATTCATCCCGCCAGACGATCTTTGAGGCTGAAGGAAAGCCGCATCGACCGCTCGCCGCGAAAGTTTTCCACATCGGTCCAAATAGCAGCGAGCGGTTCTGTAGCTCCCGTGTGTCGGATCAGGCCGCGGCCGCCTTTTTGCGGTTGGCCTCGAGCCGCGAGTCGACCAACGCCACGATGCCGTCGATCACGGGGTGGCTGAGGCCCTTTTGCTTGGCGATCAGCTGCACCAGCTTGTCGGCGCGTTCGATATTGGGCGCGCCGTTCTGCAGAGCGCGCGCAGCAGACGCGGGGCGAGTCAGGCTTTGCGCCGCGGCGGCATATTTCTCGAAGGGCACCAGGTCGCCTGGCGATGCGCCAAGCTTGACGCAGAGGTCGAACACGAAGTTGTAGACCGAGCGCGACTCCTCGATGTTCGAATGGACTGCTTCCTGCGCGGTGCGCATGCCGTCCTTCGTGATGCAGCGGTAGTTGCCGGCAAGCAGCATCGACCACTTCGCGAGCGGTACGAAAATCGAATCGTGCACGCGCAGCTTCACCGGCAATTCAATCTTGCCTTCCGGTGCGTCGAAACGAACGGCATCGATATCCTTTTCGAGCTGCCGCAGAATGCCCGTGTACATGTCGTTGTCGAACTTCGCGACCTTGAAATTGGTCGGCAGCGTCACCTGCAGCACGTTGACCTTTTCGTCGGGCGGACGAATTGCCTGCGGATCGGGACTGCACAGAGTCAGCAGACCCGGATCGAAGTTGTCCCATACGCTCGGGTCGGTATACGCCGGCTTGAGCGCATCATAATTGAGGCCGGGAATGCGCTTCACGTACGGAAGCGGCGGCATGTTCATAATCGACATGCAGGGCACCTTCGATTTCGCCACTGCATCAAGCAATTCGCGCACGCCTGGCGAACGATATTGCGGCTCCTGCATGGCAAGACCGACGAGGTCGTAATCTTTCGGATTGACGCCTGCAGCGCCGCCGGCGCTGACCTTGCCTGGCAATTTCCGCGAGTCGATCTCGACCTGGTCCTTGCGCCCCTTCACCGGCAATCGCACGCGGAACCCTTCGGCGTTGATCAGATCCGCTTCCGCCGGCAGGCACACCAGATGAACCGAATGGCCGCCGTACAGGATTTTGGAGGCAAGCAGCGACCCATAAGAGGCGCCCATAATCAGAATTTTGTAAGTTGCCGACATCGCGGCCTCCCTTATCGTTTGTTCGTAAAAACCCGAAAGAGTTCCGGCCCTTAAGGCCAATTTCTCGTGGCCGCATGCTATGCGGCCCGTTCTATCGATGCAATCGGGCCGGACGCCGCCCCGTCAATTGCGCCAAGGTGCGGTGATACACCCGCTCATGCCCGCGCCAGCGGCATCCTTCGCTGGATGCCAGCCTGTACGGGCATGAGCGGATGTTGTGAAGCCGTCCCCACCCGGGCGTCATGTATGCCGGGCATCCACGTCTTGCCGGGTATGGAAGGAGACGTGGATGGCCGGGACATAGCCCGGCCATGACGGATGAGAGTCGGTACGCGATCGTGCAACATATTCCGCTCATCCCCGCGAACGCGGGGATCCAGTGGTGGATGCTCGCTTGCGCGGGCATGAGCGGAGGCGCCTGCCCCCGCGCAAAGCGGGGACAGGGTCGAGTGATGTCGAAACGCTACGGATTTTCAGTCTTTTCGTTGCCGAACAGGCCGGCAAACATTGTCTGAGGCGGAGTGCTCTCGGTTGGCTCATTCACCGGGGGAGCGGTCACCTCGGGCTTTTTCACCGTTGCCTTCTTTCTGGCCTTGGTCTTCCTCGCCTTGGTCTTTCTCGCAGACTTCTTCATTTTCATTTTTTTCTTGCGTGCCGGGCTGGCACGCTTGGCTCTCTTTGTTCTCTTTGCCTTCGACTTCTTCCGCTTCTTCGCCATGATCGTTCTCCCGATCGGTTTATAAAAACGCCAATCTCATACTAGCCGCTTGCGCCCCAGTTCTAACCCGCCGGAGGCCGCGCCCCTGGCCAGCGCGGCGAGTAGCTCGGGCGTCGGACCCCCGGTTGCCCAGTCGAGCAATTCAATTGTGTGCACGACCGGGACTGCAGTACCGCCAGCAAGTTGCGTGATGCAGCCGATATTGCCCGCCGCAATCACATCGGGTGTGAGACGCTCGATGTTGGCAATCTTGCGTGCACGCAATTGCTCCGCCAGCGCCGGCTGGAGGATATTGTAGGTGCCGGCCGAACCGCAGCACAGGTGACCTTCAGGCACGTCCTTGACCACAAAACCGACCTTGCCAAGCAGCTCCTTGGGTTCGCGCAATACCTTCTGACCGTGCTGCAGGGAGCAAGCGGCATGATAGGCGATGGTGAGCGGCAATGGAGCCGCCACTTCCCGTATATCGAGCGTCGCCAGATATTCGGTGATGTCGCGTGCGCGTGCTGAAATGCGGGCGGCCTTGTCGGCGTAGGCCGGGTCATTGCGCAGCATGAATCCGTAATCCTTGATGGTTGTGCCGCAACCGGAGACGGTGACGAGGATGGCGTCGAGTCCTGCCCCTTCAAGCTCGCGTGTCCATGCATCAATATTGTTGCGAGCCTGGGACAACGCTTCGTCCTCGCGCCCCATGTGGTGCACGAGCGAGCCGCAGCAGCCTTCGCCTGCGGCGACCACCACTTCAACCCCGTGACGATTGAGCAGGCGAATGGCGGCCTCGATGGTCGAAGGCGCGAGCACCGGATTGATGCATCCGGACAACAGCGCCACCCGCCCGCGACGCGTTCCTTCCGCCGGATAGACCTTGCCGATGCGGTCGACCGGCGGCGCCGGCTTTCGGCGCGGGGTGAGCCGCAACATGGCGGCGACCCGGCGAAAGCCCAGGAGATCAAGCACCGGCGCGAAAGGCCGCGCGATCAGACCGGCCACGACAGCAAGGCGGAAAAGGCCCACGTCGGGCAACACGCGCACAAGCAGCCCGCGCAACGCGCGATCGACGATCGGACGCTTGTAGGTCTTTTCGATGTGCTCCCGCGCGTGGTCCACCAGATGCATGTAGTGGACACCGGAGGGACACGTGGTCATGCAGGCGAGACATGACAGGCAACGATCGACATGTTTGACCACCTCTCGCGTGGCCGGTCTGTCCTGCTCCAGCATCTCCTTGATCAGGTAGATGCGCCCGCGCGGCGAATCGAGCTCGTCGCCGAGCAATACGTAGGTCGGACAAGTTGCGGTGCAGAAGCCGCAATGCACGCAAGCGCGCAGGATTTTTTCCGAGGCGGCGACCTGCGGATCTTTCAACTGCGCGAGAGTGAACGAAGTTTGCATCAGCTACACACCCGCCCACATCCGCCCGGGATTGAGCACGCCCGTTGGATCGAAACTTTCTTTCACGCGCTTGCCCAAGGCGCGCGTGGCGGCATCCTCCGGCGCGAAGACCTCAACCGCGGCTCGCACCGCAGCCGGAGCGCGTACCAGCGTGGCATGACCGCCGAGTGCGGCCACGGCGCGGCGGATTGCGGCGGCATCGGGCTCATCTGCCAAGGGCATCGCGACCCATACAAGACCGCCGGCCCAGTCGTAGAACATTTGCGCCGCCGGCGTGATGGCGGCAGCAATTTCGTGGCCGCGGCTGGGCGCTACTGAAATGCGCCAAAGCGGCCGCTCACGCGCTCCAACCATGGCAAACGGTTTGACGTTCCGGATGCTGCGCCAGAGGGCCCGCGACTTCTGTTCGTCGAGAAGCTCCACCTGCCCGAACTTTTTCATGAGTGCGGCAAGCGCGTGCCTGCGATGCACAACCGAAGGCGCGAAACCCTCGAGCCGCAGCACCGTCGATGCTTCCGGCCTGGGCAGACCGTCGAACCAGGAGGCGACGTGATCGGGCAGGTGCGCCGCACCCGAAACATCGCACGATGAGCCCATTGCAGCAGCCATCGCGGTGCAGGCGCGCGCGTCGTCAAGACCCGCAATCAGCACGGTGGCCTCGGTCTCGCATTTGGGCAGCACCTTCACGGTGATGTCTGTCATGGCCGCGAGCGTGCCCCAGGAACCGGCCAGCAGTTTGCAGAGGTCGTAGCCGGTGACGTTTTTCACGACGCGCCCGCCGGACTTGATCGTTTCTCCACGGCCAGTAACCGCGGTGACGCCCAGGAAATGATCGCGTGCGGCGCCTGATTTAATCCGGCGTGGACCGGACAGGTTGCCGGCGATCGTACCGCCCAAGGTGCCCCGGCTCGCCTCGCCACCAAGCAGTGGCCCGTAGTCGATGGGCTCGAAAGCGAGTTCCTGGTTGTTCTTCTCAAGCAGCGCCTCGATTTCGGCGAGCGGCGTGCCGGCGCGCGCCGAGAGCACGAGTTCGGCCGGCTCATACAGTGTGACGCCACTCAGTTCCGAAAGATCGAGGGTGAAGTCCGTCTGGCTCGGCCGCCCAACAGCACGCTTGGTCCCCTGTCCGGCGAGCTCGAGCGCCTTTTCGTTGCCGAGCGCCCAGCGCACGGCCTCTCCGACCTCTTTCGCGTCACGGGGTTTCAGAGTGTCAGCCATTACGCAAATACATCATTCCGCCGCCCGCGCGGTAGGCTCCCGAACAAAGGCTGGCATGATTTCGCGCGCGAAACGGCGCAGTTGGTCCACACCGCCGGCAACCGTGAGCAGCAGATAGGAAACACCGGCATCACGCAATGCTTCGATCATGCGAACAATCTCGTCGGGCGTGCCGTAAAGCGCGTTCTCTTCCGTGCCGCCCGCTTTGTCAGCGTAAGCCAGCACATGCGATCCGGTTTTTGCCGAAGGATCGCGCGAAACATTGACGGTACGTCTGGTGTATTCAGCCTGGCGCACCAGTGCGGCTTCCTTGTCGGCACTATCCTTCGCCACGTAGAGCTGGCGCGCGACCGTTACCTGCATCGGATCGAACACGCCGCTGCTTGCTTCGCGTTCAGCCCGGTAGATGGCAATGCGCTCGCCGAGCGCCGCAGGCGAAGCGTACTGATCGAGAATGAGATTGAACCCGCGGGCAGCGGCACGCCTGATCGAATGTGGGTTGCCAGCGGCGACCCACAACGGCGGATGCGGCCTTTGCGCCGGTGGCGGCTCAACGACGATATCGTCGAAGTGCCAGAAACGGCCCTTGTGCGAGAAGCGTTCGCGCGTGGTCCACGCGCGCAACATCACGTCGACCGCTTCCTCGAAACGCGCTTCGGCTTCTTCAGGCGCGATCTGGAATCCCTTGAACTCGCTGTGCCTGTAGCCCTTGCCGATGCCGAGATCGAGGCGGCCACGGGAAAGCAGATCGAGCGTCGCCGCCTCTTCGGCCAGCAACACCGGATTGTGCCACGGCGGCACGATCACGGCCGTGCCGAGCCGCAGCGTCGTCGTACGCATCGCCAGCGCGGTCTGGAGCATCAGCGTGGAGGACACCTGGTTCCAGCCGCTGAAATGGTGTTCGACCGAAAAGCTTGAGTGGAAGCCGAGCGCTTCGGCTTCGACGTTAAAGTCGAGGTAGTCAAAAAAGCCGCGCCCCGTCTCGGGGCCGAAGCCTGGCACATCGGCTTTGGGTGAACAGAACAAACCGAAACGCATTACTAAAACCTTGGGATGTCGGGGAACGGCAGCTTGCCTGCGTGCACGTGCAGGCGGCCCAGTTCGGCGCAACGGTGCAGCTGCGGGAAGACCTTGCCGGGATTGAGCAGTCCCTTGGCGTCAAAGGCGCACTTCACGCGTTGCTGCTGGTTGAGATCGATCTCCGTGAACATCGTCGGCATCAGGTCGCGCTTCTCCACGCCGACGCCATGCTCACCGGTCAGAACGCCCCCGACCTCGACACAGAGCTTGAGAATTTCTGCGCCAAACTCCTCGGTCTTCTCCAGCTCGCCGGGGACATTGGCGTCATAGAGAATGAGCGGGTGCAGATTGCCGTCGCCGGCATGAAACACGTTCGCGACGCGCAGCCCATATTTTACGGACATCTCTCGCATGCGCTTGAGCACCAGCGGCAACTGCGCGCGCGGGATCGTTCCATCCATGCAGTAATAGTCGGGCGAGATGCGCCCGACGGCCGGGAATGCCGCCTTGCGTCCGGCCCAGAACAGTTCCCGCTCGTCTTCAGAACGCGAGGCCTTGCACGAGACCGCACGGCAGTCGCGCGCGATCACGTTAACGCGTTCGATCAGGTACTCGACTTCGGCTGCGGGCCCGTCGAGCTCAACGATCAGCAAGGCTTCGACATTGAGCGGATAGCCGGCGTGGACAAATTCCTCGGCCGCTGCGATCGCGGGGCCATCCATGATTTCCATGCCACCCGGAATGATTCCGGCCCCGATAATCCGTGAGACGCATTCCCCGGCGTCTTCTGACGTCGGAAAGCCGACCAGCATCGCGCGCGCGGTCTCCGGCTTTCTCAAGATACGCACCGTCACCTCTGTGACGACGCCCAGCAGGCCTTCCGACCCGTTGATGATACCGAGCAGATCGTAGCCGGTCGCATCGAGATGCTTGCCGCCGAGACGCAGAACTTCGCCGGTCATCAGGACAATTTCGCAGCCCAGAACATTGTTGGTGGTCACCCCGTATTTGAGGCAATGCACGCCGCCGGAATTTTCCGCCACATTGCCGCCGATCGTGCAGGCAATCTGCGACGATGGATCCGGAGCATAGTAAAAGCCCGCATCGGCAACGGCGCCGGTGACCGCAAGGTTGGTGACGCCCGGCTCAGCCACGACGACACGATTCTCATAGTCGATTTCACGAATTCGATTGAATTTGGCCATGCCAAGCAGCACACCATCGGCGAGCGGCAGCGCACCGCCGGACAGCGACGTCCCCGCCCCTCGCGGGACCACCTTGACGCCCTCGCTGTGGCAATAGCGGAGGATTTCGGCGACCTGTTCGGTGGTTTCCGGCAGGACCACCACCATGGGCAGCTGGCGGTAGGCGGTGAGCCCGTCACTCTCGTACGGGCGCATTTCGCGCTCAGCCGCGATGACACCCTCGCCTGGGACGATGGTCCGGAGGACGGCAACGATACGTTCACGGCGATCGAGGACCGCGCCATCCGGTTCCGGCATCCGCACAGACATTCCGCAAACTCCCATTCGTGCGGCCACGATACCAGCCATTTGACGCGTTACACATAGGGCTGGCAAAACCCACCGGAAACCCGGCCATGCCCAAAGGCGTTGGCCCGGGGGCGACTTCACGAAGTGTCATAACGGGAGCATCATGATGAAATCGGTACTTGCGGCGGCTGTGGTCATGGCCGCGATGATTCAGTTCGCGCAGGCTCAGGACGTGGCGGCCGGTGAACAATCCTTCAAGAAGTGCTTCCCCTGCCATTCCGTCGGTGAAGGCGCCAAGAACAAGGTGGGGCCGGTCCTTAACGGTCTTGACGGCCGTCATTCCGGGACTGTGCCGGATTTCAATTATTCCGACGCCAACAAGAATTCCGGCATCACCTGGAACGAGGAGACCTTCAAGGACTACATCAAGGATCCGCGCGCCAAGATTCCGAACACCAAGATGATCTTCCCTGGCATCAAAAATGAAAAGGAAGCCGGCGACCTGTGGGCCTATCTTAAACAGTACGGTCCGGACGGCCAAAAGAAGTAGAATTGTCAAAGGGGCACAGCGGCAACGGAGACGAAAGGCTTAGTCAAGGTCGCGAGGGGGGTGACACCATCAGGCACATTCGTTCGGTCAGGAGTCTGCATCATGATCAAGGACATTGTCGTCAACCTGGGCTTGGGCGCCCATGATCCGGCCTGTGATTACGCGGTTTCCTTGGGCGAGGCTTTCGAGGCGCACGTCCTTGGCATCGCTGTGTCCTACGAGCCGGTCATTCCCGGCACCGTGATGGGCGGCATTCCGCCTGAAATCATCGAAAGTCAGCGCGCAGAATCCAGCACGAAGGCACGCACCGCCATTACCCGTTTCGAACAGGCGGCCAAACGCGCCGGCATTTCGGCGGAGAGCCGCACGATAAACGCCAGCATTTCGGGTGCCGCCGATCAGATCGGCCGTATCGGCCGCCGTTTCGATCTGATTGTTGTCGGGCAGCCGGAACGGCAGAAGTCCCTGCCCGACGAAGTGGTCGGCGAAGGCGTGCTGTTCGAATCCGGCCGTCCCGTCATCTTCGTGCCATTCATACAAAAGGGCGGCATGAAGCTCGATCGCGCCATGATTTGCTGGGACGGCAGTCGTGCCGCCGCCCGTGCCGTCGCCGATTCAATGCCACTTTTGAAAAAAGCAAAGCAGGTGGAGATCGTCGTCATCTCCGACAAACCGGCCAGGCAGGACGAAGTGCCCGGTGCCGATCTTGGTCAGCACCTCGCCCGCCATGGTCTTAAAGTGGCCGTCAAGCGCATCACATCGCCCGACATCGACGTACCATCCACGATCCTCTCTTACGCTGCGGATTCCTCCGCCGATATGATCGTCATGGGCGGTTACGGGCACTCGCGTTTGCGCGAGTTCGTGCTTGGTGGCGCTACACGCGGCTTGCTTGAATCGATGACGGTGCCCGTACTGATGTCACATTAGGCCTTCATTTCCCTCATTCCCGTCCTCGCCTGCGCGGGGGACCGGCTCCCGAGGGAACCCGCGGGAAATACAGGAATGCTCGAACTCCACGTCACGCTCCTCGACGGAGAAAAAGTGCTGATCCGGCCTCTCAAGCCGGAGGATGCCGCGCTTTACCCCGACTACCTCGCCGAAGTAACCGCAGACGACCTGCGGATGCGGTTTTTCCTGCCGATGCGCGAAGTCCGTCCCGAATTGATCGACAAGCTCATCCACTATGACCCCGAGCACGCCATGGCATTCATCGCGATTGCCGAGGCGAGCGGCCGGATGCTGGGCGTGGTGCGCCTGCACGATGATCCCGATGGCGATGGTGGCGAATTCGCCATCCTGGTGCGCTCACATCTCAAAGGTAACGGGCTCGGCTGGTTGATGATGAAGCAGATGATCGCATTCGCGCAGGAAAAAGGGCTTGAAACCGTGCATGGGCAGGTGCTGGAGGAAAACACGACCATGTTGCAGATGTGTAGCGAGCTCGGCTTCCACATCGTCGACGACCCCGAGGAACACGGCATGAAGGTCGTCACGCTGGAGCTGCACGAGCTGCCGGCGCTCACCGCCCACTGACAGGATTTAGGGCAGCGCGCATTGCGCGACGAGACCACGCGCACGCGCATCAACAACGCCAAGCGCGCGCAGCGCGAACAGCGTCACCATCTGCACGGCCTCGCGTGTCGTGCTGCCCGATGGAGCCGACGGTCCGACGAGCCCTTCCAGCACCGCGCCGATGACGGCGGGCGCTGCGACCCGAGCGTCCTGATCGGGCAAGTGACGGCCCGCGATCGCGGTGGTGATGCGCTTTTCCAGTTCGTTGGCGAGAGCGCGGCGGAAGTTCAAACGCGAGGCATCGACATCGACATCGACCGGTTCAGCCATCATCGCCCACGCAAGCCGGCGCTCCTGCAACGCACGCGCAGCGAAGGTGACGATGCTGGCGGCGAGCGCCGACAGCGGACCGGGCGCTGCATCGGCGGCACTCCGCATTGCGGTGAGCTCGCGTTCGGCCATACCGGCGATCAGCTCGGCGACAAGATCGCTTTTGGACGGAAAGTAACGGTAGACCGTGCCGGCGGCGATATCGGCGCGATGCGCCACGGCCGCAATCTGCACGGCACCCATGCCGTCTTCGCCGGCGATCGATTGTGCTGCGTCAAGGATCGTCTGCTCACGCTCCGCGAGGCGGCGGACGACGTTCTCGGTGCGACGATAGGCCATGCAATGACTGAATGCTGATTCACCGAAATTTGGCAAGGGCCAGTATTTGGGCGAGCACCTGGCGTTTCACTGGGAACTTGGACCAGTACCTCAACCCGTCGTCCCCGCGAAGGCAGGGACCCATACGCCGCAGCCTATCAAGCAAGCAATTCGGACCGATCCCGCCAATCCAAGTTGTTTTCTTCAATCAACCGAATCTTCCAGTCGCGATTCCATTTCTTGAGATGTTTTTCGCGGGTAATCGCCTGATACGCAGTGTCAAACCTTTCCACATGAACAAGTCGGTACACTCGGTATTTCTTCGTGAATGCATCGGCAGTGCCCGCACGATGCTCACCGAGGCGGCGGGACAAGTCGTTCGTGACACCAATGTACAAGGTGCCGTGTCGACCACTCGCCAGAATGTAGACGAAATACTCTGCCATCAACGAGCGCAGGTGGTTATGGGTCCCCGCCTCCGCGGGGACGACAGTTTCAATTGCTTTTCCCCGTCAGCGACTTCTCCCTGATCCCCGTCAGCGTCGCGGTCGGCGTGATCGCCTCGGGATCGATCTTGAGATGGAGGATCGACGGTTTGCCCGATGCCCGGGCTGCGGCAAATGCCGCCGGGAAATCGGCGCTTTTCTCTACCAGCGCACCATAGCCACCGAACGCCAGCGCATAGGCGGCGAAATCGGGATTTCGCAAATTGGTCGCAATCACGCGGCCGGGGTAGTCGCGCTCCTGATGCATGCGTATGGTGCCGTAGATCCCGTTATCGGCGACCAGCACGATCACCGGCAATTCATATTGCACGGCCGTTGCAAAATCCTGTCCGGTCATCAGGAAGTCGCCATCACCGGCAACGCAAACGACCGTACGATCGCGATAGAGCGTCTGCATCGCCAGCGCTGCCGGCAGCCCATAGCCCATGGAGCCTGACGTGGCCCCGACAAGTCCGCCGAACTTGCGCACGCGATAGAAGCGGTGGACCCAGCCGGAGAAATTGCCGGCACCTTGCGTGACGATCGCGTCGGCCGGCAGGTTTTCGCGCAGCCAAACCATGATCTCCCCGAGATTGACGGCGCCCGGCACAGGTGTCGCCTTCTCGCCCCAGGCAAGATAGTCGGCATGCGCGGTGTCGCTTTCTCCGCGCCAGGCGATTTCCTTCGGCGGCTGCATGTTTTCCAGTGCCGCGCAAAATGGGGTCGGCGCCGCATTGATGGCAAGATGCGCATGATAGACGCGGCCGAGTTCTTCGGCGCCCGGATGCACGTGCACAAGCTTTGTCTGCGGCTGGGGAATATCGAAGACGCTGTAACTTTGCGACGGCATTTCACCGAACCGCCCGCCGATCAGCAACACAAGGTCGGCGCCCTTCACGCGAGCGAGCAGCTTTGGATTTGGCCCGATGCCGAAATCGCCGGCGTAACAGCGATGCATTGCGTCGAACAGATGGCCGCGTCGGAAGGTCGTTGCGACCGGCAACGCAAAGCGCTCGGCAAAACGCATCAATGCAGCACTCGCCTGCTCGGTCCAGCGGCTGCCGCCAATCAGCACGACGGGACGCTTCGCTTCGGCAAGCAGTTTTTGCAGTCGATTGATGTCATCCGCGCCCGGCCAAATTTCCACGGGCGTGAAGGCGGCGGCATCGGCCACCGACACTCGGTCGCGCAGCATGTCTTCCGGCAGCGCGATCACCACTGGCCCGGGACGCCCGTTACATGCGGTGTGAAAGGCCCGCGAAACGATCTCCGGGATGCGCGAGGGGTCGTCGATCTCCGTTGCCCATTTCGCCATGGTGCCGAACACCGCGCGATAGTCGAGCTCCTGGAAAGCCTCACGACCGCGCATTTCGCGGCCGACCTGACCGACAAACATGATCATCGGCGAGGAATCCTGGCGCGCGATATGAATGCCTGCCGATCCATTGGTGGCGCCGGGCCCGCGCGTGACAAAACAGATGCCGGGCCGACCGGTTATCTTACCGACAGCCTCCGCCATGATGGCGGCGGTGCTCTCGTGACGGCAGACGGTCAGCTGGATGTCGCTGCCGTAGAAAGCGTCGAGCGCGGCAAGATAGCTTTCGCCGGGCACGCAAAAGGCGTGACGCACTCCGTGAATCGACAACTGATCGATCAGGATTTCGCCGCCGCTCCGGGCGTTGTCTTTGCCGCGCATCGAAGTCACTTCACAATTTTTGCCGGTGGAATTTTCGGCGAGAAGGGAGCCGGCGTCGTCAACCAGTTCGACTGCTCGATGACGTTGCCGGCTTTCGCGTTCTCCGACAGGAAGTGCTTCCATTCCGGATCCTGCATCATCTTGGCGCGCTTCTGTTCGCGATCGGCGGCGCTGTCATAAACCCAGCCATGCACCAGCGTGTTGAGCTGCCCGGTCTCGGTGACGAGGTAGTAGTGCGGCTCGCCCATGTGGCGGAGTTGCACCGGATAGGCGAGCTTGCTGTAGAGGTCGAGTTGCGCCGGTACCCTGCCTGGAAGGAGCCGATAGATCCGATGGTCGATGAGCACTGAGTTTTCTCCCTTGAAAATGCCGCCCGATCCGGCGGTCAGGCGCGCACTCTCCCGGCAAGGCGCGTGCCGGTCAATAGACTTCAGGCCGGCTGCATGGGAGGTTTCTCGACAACGCGGTGCTCGGCGCGCTGTTCGGCCGGTTTCTGGTAATGCGCGAGATTGCTCGCAGTATTCACCAGCGCGAGATGCGAGAAGGCCTGTGGGAAATTGCCGACCAGCCGGCCCGTGCGCGGTTCGTATTGCTCGCTGAGCAATCCAACATCATTGCGCAGCGACAAAACATGGTTGAACAGGCGCAATGCTTCGTCGCGGCGGCCGAGCATGAGATAAGCATCGGCGAGCCAGAAGCTGCAGGCAAGAAAGACACCCTCGCCTGCGGGAAGACCATCGGCTGCGGTCGCGCTGTCGTAGCGCAGCACCAGGCCGTCTACCAGCAGACGGCGCTCGATGGCCGCAATGGTCGCAACGATCCGGGAATCGTGCGCTGGAAGGAATCCGATGGCCGGCAACAGCAGCAGGCTGGCGTCCAGTTCCTTCGAACCATAGGCACGCACGAACGTACCGAGATCGGGATCGAAACCTCGCGCGCAGACATCGGCATGGATGCGGTCGCGGAGGTCGCACCATTCCTGAATCGGACCGGCCAGCTTGAACATGACCGCGCTACGGATCGCGCGGTCGAAAGCGAGCCACGCCATCACCTTGGAATGTGTGAAATGCTCGCGGCCGCTGCGGACTTCCCACAGTCCCTCATCCGGTTCGTGCCAGATGCGGGCAAGGTGCAGTAGAAATTCACGCTGCATGGCCCAACCTTCCGCGTGAGCGCCAAGGCCGCCTTGCCGAGCCTGATGCAGCGCGTCCATGACCTCGCCGAAAATATCGAGTTGAAGCTGGTTATGAGCCGCATTGCCGATGCGCACCGGCCGCGAATTCTCATAGCCGGGAAGCCAAGGCACCTCCCATTCGGTCAAACGCCGCTCGCCCCGCAAGCCGTACATGATCTGGATCTGGCGCGGGCTGCCCGCGGCCGCCCGTAACAGCCACTCGCGCCACATTTTTGCTTCGTCATAGTAACCCGCGTTCATCAGCGCGAGCAGCGTCAGCGTCGCATCACGCAGCCAGCAGAAGCGGTAGTCCCAGTTGCGGGAGCCGCCGATGAACTCAGGCAATGAGGTCGTTGGCGCTGCCGCCATTCCGCCCGTTGGCGCGTAGGTGAGCGACTTGAGCACAATGAGCGATCGGGTCACCGCCTCATTCCAGGGGCCCTCGATCTTGTTGCGGCCGGCCCAGTCGGTCCAGAACCTCTCGGTCGCCGTCAGAGACTCGAAGACATCGATCGGCTCGGGCAGGTCCTGGTGCGAGCGCGCAAAGGATAGCGCGAATGGCACCTCTTCTCCGGGCTGCACAGTAAAATCACTGACGGTCTTGAAATTTTCGCCGCGCATGCGCGCTGGTGTGCGCAGGACGGCCATGTCGGGGCCGGCGATACCGCGCAAAGTGACATCGTCAACGCGTGTCACCCAAGGCACGATCGCACCATTGGCAAAGCGCAAGATCAGCTCGCTGTGGAATGCGATCTTCCCTTGCTCGCCTTTGACAATGCGGATGAGATGCGAATGCTGGCGACGCGGCGGCATGAAATCGATCAGCGTGGCCGCGCCTTCGTCGGTCTCAAAACGGGTCTCGAGGATCAGTGTGTTCGGCCGATAGCGGCGGGTCACGCGGATTCCTTGCGCTTGTGGCGCGAGTTGCCAGCGACCATGTTCGGGCGTGCCGAGGAGCGCGGCAAAACAGGCATCGGAATCGAAGCGCGGCCAGCAAAGCCAGTCGATCGAACCATCGCGGCCGACAAGCGCGGCCGAGCCGAGATCGCCGACCATTGCGTAATCTTCGACGCGCGATGCCATGACTGGTCCTCAGTTACCAAAATCGAGAACGACTTTGACGTCACCATCGCGTCGTTCGAATGCCTCGCGCCAGCGTACAAGAGGTACCCGCCGCGTGATCAGGCGCGAAAGCCAATGCGGATCAGCCTTGGTCAAAACCCTTGCGGCGGCGGCGTAGTGACGCCGATTGGCGTTGACCGAACCGAATACGACGTGGTTTTCCAACACCACCGTGCGGTTGAACCCGCCGACATCAAACGCGAGCGCATTGCCACCTGAAGACACACCGGTAAGGCAAACGATGCCATTCGGCGTCGTGCGCGCGATGACGTCAAGCAGGACCGACGAAGCGCCTGTACATTCGATGACAATATCCGGACAAAGGTTCCCGAGATCGCCGGTGTGATAGGTGGCACCCAATGCGCGGACGAGCTCTGGCTTGATGCCTTCGCGCACACGATCGAATACATGCACCTCAAGGCTTTGCTGCACGCCCATCAGTGCCGCCAGCAAACCGACCGGGCCCGCGCCTGTCACAAGTGCGACGCGGGGCTGCCAGGCTGCGCTACGCGCGCCCACCCGGAGTGTTTGCTCCCACGCTTTGGCGACGACGCTCGCGGGTTCGAGCAGCACGCCGCGCGTGTCGAGCATTGGATCGATCTTCACGAGAAATTCCGGTTCGACGCGGAATAGCTCCGCGCCATAACCGTTACGCTGCTTGATACCGCGCTCGGTGTAGAGCCCATTGCGGCACATGTCCCATTCGTCAATTGCGCAGCACGCACAGGGGATCGGATCAGGACGTCGCACGATCCCGACGACCAGATCACCCCGCTCGAAACCACAATCTTCGGGCGCGCAATCAACCACACCGAGTGACTCGTGACCGATAGTCAGGCGATCATTACCCGGCGGCGCCCAGCCATAGTCTCCGTTGATGATTTCATGGTCCGTGCCGCAAATACCCAGCGCCAGAGCGCGCACCAGCACAGCGCCGTCGCTTGCCGGCGGTGCCGCCAATTCGTCTAGCCTGATCGAGTTGGATTCGCCGGGAATGACCGTCAGGGCGCGCATACAAGTAACGCTGCGAGCGTCGCCCCGCAGCTTGTCTCAAACAACGCGCCGTTCAGGCCGCCGGTTCCACGGTGGCTACCTGATAAGTATGCATCTCACCGTCTTCGTCGCGAATGGAGACATACTCGCCAGGGCGGAAAACATGCGCGCCGAAACGGTACCCGCTTTCGTCGTCATATTCCGCCGTCTGATCGTAATCAAAGACCCATCGACCGTGTTCCGGACCGCCGGGGCGATGCAGAAGAAAGCCGTGCTGGTCATCCTCGCCTTCCGCAAATCGTCGCACGCGGCAAAGATCGCGATGCTGTTTCCACAGGGCGGTATCGATATGGCCTGTACCGTCGAGCGGAGCGACGAATTCATAGCCGTACCGCGAGGAGCCCTGCGGGAACTCCTTGGAGCGGGCGAGGTTGAGCCTGATACGTTTGAAACTGCGCGGCAGAGTCGCCACGGTCTGTCTCCTGCAACCGCTATAATTGTGGTCATCCTCCCGCGCTCCGGCAAGGGTATTGACTGGTGTTGACCGGGCACGTTGATTTGACCGCTTTTCGCCGTTGGCGGGTTTACCATCGGGAGTTGGATCCGCCCGACTTGCGCATATTCTCGCGCGGACGTGCGCAAGACGGCTAGAAGGCTGCGGCATGAGCGATGACATACAGCAGCCGGTGATCGACCTCTTGAGCAATCCGGCCACCCATGGTGGCGCGCCGGTCAAGCGTATCGACACCCACGCCGCCTCGGTTTTCCTGGCCGGCGAGCGGGCGTTCAAGATCAAGCGCGCGGTGCGCTTTCCGTTTCTCGATTTTTCCACCCTTCGAAACCGGCGGGCCGCGTGTGAAGCCGAGATCGCTGTCAATCGCGCTTACGCCCCGTCGATCTACCGTGGCGCGTACCCGATCGCACGCGAGACAAATGGCCGACTCGTGATCAACGGAAAAGGCCAGCCGGTCGAATGGGTCGTCGAGATGCGTCGTTTCGACGAGAGCCAGACTCTCGACCATCTGGCTGAGGTCGGTAAAATTGACGAGGCGCTCGCCGATGAACTCGGGCACGCCGTGGCGGCGGCGCATCGGCTGGTGCCGACAGCAACTGACGCGCATTTCGTCGAGACGCTCGCCGACATTATCGCGCAGAACGAGGCCGAGTTCGCATCCGAACCGGATCTGTTCTCGTTGCAGGACTTGCGTGCCTTCGCCACAGAAACGCGTAAAGCATTCGATCGCGTGAAGCCGTTGCTGCGTCTGCGTGAGCGCGCCGGGCTGGTGCGGCGGTGTCACGGCGATTTGCATCTGGGCAACATCGTCCTCATCGACGGCAAGCCGGTGCTGTTCGACGCAATTGAATTCGATGACCGCATCGCCACGGGCGATGTTCTATACGACCTCGCCTTTCTCCTGATGGATCTTGTTGAGCGCGGGCTTCATCATGCAGCGAATATTGTATTCAATCGTTATTTGACCGACACGCATCGCATTCACGATCTCGATGCCCTCGCCGCGTTGCCCCTGTTCATGTCGGTCCGCGCGGCGATCCGCGCCAAAGTTGTCGCCGCGCGGCTGAGACAGCACGGATCGCAAGCAGAGCTTACGCACGGCGCGCGTGACTATGCCGTCCTGGCACAAAAATTTCTGGTACCGGCCAAACCGCAGCTGATTGCGATCGGCGGACTCTCCGGCACCGGAAAGTCACTGCTCGCGCGCGCCCTGGCGCCTGGTTTTCCGCCATTGCCGGGCGCCGTGGTGCTGCGCAGCGATGTCGAACGCAAGGCGCTGTTCAAGGTCGGAGAAACCGATCGGCTGCCGGACCGGGGTTACTCCGTCGAGACGACAGCCCGGGTCTACACCTCGCTTGCGGAAAAGGCGCGGCGCGTGACGGCCGCCGGGTATTCCGTCATCGTCGACGCAGTCTTCGCCGAGCCAGCCGAACGGACCGCGATCGCGAGATCCGCCGACGGGGTTCCGTTCCAGGGCCTGTTCCTCGCCGCCGGTCTCGAGACCCGTATTGCGCGCGTCAGCAGCCGCAGCGGCGACGCTTCTGACGCCGGCACTGCGATTGCGCGCAAGCAGGAAGATTTCGATCTCGGCCACATCGCCTGGTCGAAGGTCGATGCGTCCGGCACGTCCGACGAAACGCTCCTGCGTGCCGAGGCGATGCTCGGGCTCAAATGACCGAGCCATGCATTGCGCCCCCTGCTGTCCGGCGATGCGGCCCCGTGACATTCAATGCAGAACTGATGCATAGCTTGGGTAGAGACGCCCCGCGTGGTTGCCGAGGATGACTGCCGCGACAGCTCGACACTCGTTCGCCTTGCGCCTGGCGGCCGGAATCGCCGGCTATTGCGCCTTCATCAATCTATATTCGCCGCAGTCAATCCTGCCGCTGTTGTCGAAAGAATTCGGCGCGAGCGCCGCCGAAGTTTCGACCATCATCACCGTGAGCACGCTGGCCGTGGCGCTTACAGCGCCTTTCACCGGGGCGGTCGCCGATGTTCTGGGCCGCAAGCGGGTGATCATCGTGGCGATGTTTGTGCTGGTCATTCCGACCGTGATGGTCGCCCTTTCGACCAGCCTGACGTCCCTTATCTTCTGGCGTGCCGTGCAGGGCCTTGTTTTGCCGCCCATTTTCGCGACGGTGGTCGCCTATATCGGCGATGAATTGCCGCAGCACGAGGCGACCACCGTCGCGGGCATCTACTCGTCCGGCTCAAGCCTCGGCGGCTTCAGCGGCCGGTTGTTCACCGGCTTGCTTGCCGATCTGATCAGCTGGCGAGCCGGCTTCATGGCGCTCGCGGCGATCACCTTTGCCGGCGCGATCGCGGTCGCGTTTCTTTTGCCTCACGAGCGCAAGTTCGTGCGGTCGGAAGGCTTGCTCGCTTCGAACAGGCAGATGCTTGCCCATCTGCGCAACAGACAACTGATCGCGACCTACGCAGTCGGCTTCGGCGTGCTGTTCAATTTCATCGCGACCTTCACTTATGTCAGTTTTTATCTTGCGGCACCGCCCTACAATCTCTCGGCGAGCTGGCTCGGCGCGATTTTCGTTGTTTACCTCACCGGCTCCGTGCTCACGCCGTGGACCGGCTGGGCTGTCGGGCGGTTCGGGCGACGGCGCTTCATGGTACGCGTGATCGCCGTCTGGGCCGCGGGCATCGCGCTGACTCTCGCCCCTTCGCTGGCGCTGATCATCGCCGGATTGGCGATTTCCGCCGCCTGCGGCCTGATATGCCAGGCGGTTTCAACCGGATACGTCACGGTCACCGCCAAAGCCGGCCGTTCGTCGGCGGTCGGACTTTATGTCACCAGCTTTTACATCGGCGGGAGTTCTGGCGCGGCGCTCGGTGGCGCGACCTGGACGATCGGCGGATGGCCGGCGTGCGTTGCTATTGTCATCGCCATGCTGGCGATCATGTCTGCCATCGTGTTTTTTGCCTGGGCCCGCCGCGTCCCGGCTGCGACCAGCATCCCGCCGATCGAACCACCTTAACCTGCGCTCGGATGCCAGAGTGGCGTGTAGCCCCGTCCGAGTACGGAGAGGATCGATGGCGGTGTGAGCACGTCGACCGCAAGATTGCGAGGACGCGGTTTCAATGCCGAATAGCCGGAAGGTGTCCACCGCAACAAGTGTTTGTCGCGAACGGCAAAGACTTCGCCGCCGAGCGCAACCATCGCACCGTCCGGCAGCGAGTCGAGGCTGCGGCGATGAGCTCGCTTGGCCTGGCCGTTCAACCGCTCGGCATGGAGGACTCTGTCCATAGCGTCCGCCGATGCGCGCTGCTTCTTGCCCGAAAACAGGACTGCAAATCGTTCGGCATCCCGGCGGCGGCACTCGAAACACGGCCGATGGCCGGCGGCGAAAGCCGTGACCTCGTCGAGGAAGAACAACTCCGTGTAGTAGCGGCCCCACACGTTGCGCTGGCGGCCCTTGAACTTCAGCACGCAGCAGATCCACTGGCGCGACACCCAGCGCCGCGAACCGAGCGTTTTGTCGTCGCGATGGAATTTTCCGCCGCGATTGCCGAACAGAGTGCCTCGCGCGGGTGTCGCAAAGAGGTCACCGAACGGATTGACCCGGTTTGGCAGCGGCATCGCTGATCCTCAGAAAGTCCGCACCAACGCTGCTGCGCCCATTCCGCAAACGACGGCCAGCAGGTCATTGCGCCGCAACGCCATCACAACGAGCGAGGTCAGGACAGCCAGGGTGGCCGCGCTGCCGCCACGGACGGCAAGCGGCAAAATGACCGCCACGACTACCGACCCCGGAAGCGCATTGAGAATGCTGCGGACGCGCGGCGTCAGCGGAACATATCCCATCAGCCAGAAGCCGCCCGCGCGGATCGCGTAAGTCACCGCGGCCATTGCGAGGATGGCCATCCACGTCCCGAATGTGTCCAGCTCGGGGTTCATTCGTCCTGCTCGTCGAAGAAGCCGCCCGCGACAGCGCCGGCAATCGAGCCTGCGACGATGAACCACCAACCCGGCACCAGGCGTTCGACGGCAACGGCAACGATCCCGCCGACGATCCAGCCCCAGGCACGGCGTGCACCCGCCCACAGCGGCACCAGCATCGCGGCGAAAAATGCTGGCATCACCAGGTCGAATCCGTATCGGGCAGGATCGACAATGAAGCCGCCAATGAAATACCCGATGCCCGTGGCTGCCAGCCAACCCGTCATGATTGCACTGGCTGCACCGAAATACACTGCGATGTCGCGGCCGCCATCTGAGCGATAGCGCATGGCAATCAGCCAGGTCGCATCGGTGAGAAAAAACAGACCCGTATAGGCCTGCCATGCCGGCACCTGATCGAACCAGGGACGCATCGCGACGCTCATCAAGAAGAGCCGTGCACCGACGACGGCGGTCAGCAGGGCGATCGTAACGATCGCACTCCAGGTCAGAACGTGCGGCCAGATTTCCAGTGCAACGAGCTGGGCGATGCCGGAGCACACCAGGAAATTCATCATCGTGCTTTGGAAGAACGAAAGGCCCTGGTGGGCGGCGGCGGCGCCGACAACGAGCCCGAACGCCATGATGCCGGGCGCTACCGGAAGCCCGAGGCGCACTCCACGCCTGAAGCCGGACCAACGGGGTTTGTCAGGCACTGTTTCGAGTGAGGTCATGGTGGTCGAAGCGCCCGTCATGGCCGGGCTCGTCCCGGCCATCCACGTCTTATCCCATTGCCTCAAAGACGTGGATGCCCGGTGCACGGGCGTGCAAAGCACGGCGTCCTTTCGGACGGCTATGGCCGGGCATGACGCAACATCGGTGGCTGAGCTTCAGCCCTGTGGCTGCGGGGCGACCTCGCCCGACGGCGACTCAGGCCGTGGACGTTGCTTGCCAGCGGGCGGCACGGCGGAGGAGCGCGGCGTGGTCGGTTCGATCACCGACTCGCGCACCGGTCGCCGGCCTTCGAGCAAGTCCTTGATCTCGTCGCCGGTCAGCGTTTCGAACTCGAGAAGGCCCTTGGCGAGCACTTCGAGATCGGCGCGCTTGTCGGTAAGGATCTGCGTCGCTTCGGCGTAGCCGGCCTCGACCAGCCGGCGGATTTCGCCGTCGATCTTGCGTGACGTCTCTTCGGAGATGTTCTGCTGCCGCGACACCTGGTAGCCAAGGAAAACCTCGTCCTGGTTCTCGCCATAGGCCACGGTGCCAAGCTCGTCGGACAGCCCCCAACGCGTCACCATCATGCGCGCAAGCTTGGTCGCCTGTTCGATGTCGGAGGCGGCGCCGGAGGTAACTTTCTCCTTGCCGAACACCATTTCCTCGGCGACGCGCCCGCCCATCATGATGGCGAGGCGTGAGGTCATCTGCTCGCGGCTCATCGAGAGCTTGTCGCGCTCGGGCAGCTGCATGACCATGCCGAGCGCACGACCGCGCGGAATGATAGTGGCCTTGTGCACGGGGTCGGTGGCTATGACGTTGAACGCGACGATGGCATGGCCGCCTTCGTGGTAAGCGGTCAGCATCTTCTCCTCGTCGGTCATCACGAGCGACTTTCGCTCGGCGCCCATCATCACCTTGTCCTTGGCGTCCTCGAACTCGGCCTGCGTGACCATGCGCTTGTTGCGCCGCGCGGCCATCAGTGCCGCCTCGTTCACCAGGTTCATCAGATCGGCGCCGGAGAAGCCGGGCGTGCCGCGCGCGATGGTCTTGAGGTTCACATCAGGAGCCA
Organism: Pseudolabrys sp.; assembly: GCA_036496445.1. Taxonomy (GTDB): domain Bacteria; phylum Pseudomonadota; class Alphaproteobacteria; order Rhizobiales; family Xanthobacteraceae; genus Pseudolabrys. Next base: position 44,732 of record DASXLC010000113.1, read on the forward strand.
GCGGCACCTTGCGCACATGCACTTTCAAAATGCTCTCGCGGCCGACGACGTCGGGATTCGGTACGACCACCTGCCGGTCGAAACGGCCAGGGCGCAGCAGCGCCGGGTCGAGTACGTCGGGCCGGTTGGTTGCGGCGATGAGAATAATGCCCTCGTTGGCCTCGAAGCCGTCCATCTCGACCAGCAACTGGTTGAGCGTTTGTTCGCGCTCGTCATTGCCTCCGCCGAGACCGGCGCCGCGATGACGGCCGACCGCATCGATTTCGTCAATGAAGATGATGCAGGGCGCGTTCTTCTTGGCCTGCTCGAACATGTCGCGCACGCGGCTCGCACCGACGCCGACGAACATCTCGACGAAGTCGGAGCCGGAAATAGTGAAGAACGGCACGTTGGCTTCGCCGGCGACGGCGCGCGCGATCAGCGTCTTGCCGGTGCCGGGCGGGCCGACCAGCAGAACGCCACGCGGAATGCGTCCGCCCAGGCGCTGGAATTTGCCGGGGTCGCGCAGGAATTCAACGATCTCCTGAAGATCCTGTTTGGCCTCATCGACTCCCGCAACGTCTTCGAAGGTGACGCGGCCATGCGCTTCGGCCAGAAGCTTTGCGCGCGACTTGCCGAAACCGAGCGCCTTGCCGCCGGCGCCTTGCATCTGGCGCGACAGGAAGATCCACACGCCGATGAGCGCAATAAACGGCAACCACGACACCAGCAGCGACACGAACCACGGGACATTGTCCTGCTGCGGTCGCGCGGTGATCGTCACGCCTTTGGTATAGAGCTTCTGCACCAGACCGGGATCACTTGGCGCATAGGTCTGGAAGCTGGTGCCATTGGAGAAAGTGCCGTGGATTTCCGGCCCCTGGATGACCACGTCGCGCACGCGCCCCTGATCGACCTCGGTAAGCAGCTGCGAGAACGAGATGTCCTGCGCGGTGGTGCGCTGACCCGGATTCTGGAAAAGCGTGAAAAGCGCCAGCAGCAGCAGGACAATGATTACCCAGAGGGCGAAATTGCGGAGATTAGCGTTCATCAGGCGTCCTGACCCCGCCGCGCACGAGCCCCGCGGCAATGTGTTTATGCATCATTTCGTGGCGACTTCACGTCGGACCCAAGCCGCCAATGTAGGCAGCGCAGGTCCGCAAGAAAAGGCCTCGAATCTTAATATTCTAGCGTGTTTTCGCATGCCTTGCCCGACGTGGTCGGCCTTTGGTTAAGAGGCTGCGACGGCGCGGCGGCGCCCGTTCGACAACGAGTTGATGGCCCCTCATTGTGACGGCCGCGCCGGCCAGTGTCCGGCGAAAGCGCCTGTCACCGGTGTTTTGGGCCACTTCAAGGGCCGATTTGAGGGCCTCGAGCTTTCCCAGCTCCACCGGGCCCTCGTCGCCCGCCCTGGCCACTGCGCGGCCGAGCAGCCGGAGCGCAATTTCGGCAGGCAGTTCGTCAAAACGGCGCGCCTCCAGCGCAACCGCCCCGGACGGCAAATCCGCCGTCAATTCGGCCATGGCACGGTCGACCGCCGCCTCGATAGCGGCCTCAGCCCGCTTGAGCCGCCGCGCGAGCTGCGCAAGCCGGCGTGCGTCGAGGCCTTCCTGTGCGAGCGCGCGCATCAGCGTGCGCAATCGCACGCGCGTGAAACGCGGGTCGCGATTGGAGGGGTCGTCGGCATAAGGAATTTTCGCTGCGCGCAGCGTCGCGATCAGCCGGGACTTCGGAATATCGAGCAGCGGGCGCACGAGCGTGATCGTGCCATCCGCGCCGGAAGGCAGCGGTGCCAATCGCGCCATCGCCCCCAGACCGGTGACCCCGCTGCCGCGCGTCATGCGGATCAGCACTGTTTCGGCCTGATCGTCGAGCGTGTGCGCCGTGACAATGTGAGCCGCTCCCGCCTTGCGCGCGGCGTCCCCGAGCAAACGGTAACGCGCGGCGCGCGCCGCCTCCTGCAAGCCCGTCGCAGGCTTGCGTCCGTTCCAGCGCAGCGTGCGGTGGGCGATTTTAAGTTTGCGCGCAAGCCGCGCGACGGCCGCAGCTTCGCGTCTGGATTCCTTGCGCAGGCCGTGATCAACCGTGACGGCGACCAGCTTCGGTTTAGTGTCGAGTGAATCCCGCCAGCGCGCGGCGAGCAGCATGAGGGCGGTCGAATCCGGACCGCCCGATACCGCCAGCACGAGCGCCGGAAAAGTCTGCAGACAGGAAAAAAGAGTTTTTGCTTCCGATGCCGAGACAGCTCCTGCCTCAGCAATGCGCACGCTTGAGTTCCTGCTCGACACCGCGCTTCACCCCGGCCGAAGCGCGCGGATACTTGCGTCCGACTTCCGCCAGCGTGGCGCAGGCGGCTTCCTTCTGATTCATCGCGGCGAGCGACTGCCCGAGGCGCAGCAGGGCGTCAGGCGCCTTGCCGGTACGCTCGAACTTGGTCGAAACCCCCAGGAACGATTCCGCAGCGTCGCGGTAGCGCTGTTGCTGGAACAGGCTCTCGCCGAGCCAATATTGCGCCTCCGGCACGAGACGCTCGTTCGGATATTTCTTGAGGAAATCGCGGAAAGACTGTTCGGCGAGCGAATAATCCTTATGCAGCACGTAGCCGTACGCCATGTCGTATTCGTCCTGCGGCGAGGCCGAGGGCGGCAAGGTTGCAAGCTGCGCGCCGGCAGGGGCCGGGGCCACATTCCGGACTTGCGGCGGCGGCATCGGTGCCGGCATCGGCGGTGATACCGGCACTGGCGTGCCGCTGGCTGAAGCAACCGCCCTGGGCGGCACTGCGGCCTGCTGCGGTGGCTGTGCACCGTTGTCGGCCATCGTCGACAGATCGAGCGGCGCACCAGCTGCGCGTCCGCCGGGGGCACCGACCGGTGATGCGTTGTCCTGGCGTTCGGGCGCGGCGATGACCGCCTGATTGCCCAGCGTTCGCGGCGCGCCTGGCGCACCCGGATTTTGCGACGGATCGAAAACATCGGAGCGCCGGCCGGGATTTGTTGCAGGCGGCGCATTCCCCGGGCCGGCGGGCGCGGCCTGCGGCGGCAGCACGCTTCCACCCCTAGCCCCCAATTGCTGGATCTGCATTTCGAGCTGCTGGTTGCGATACTGAAGCTGTTCGATGGTGCCTGTGAGCTGGCGCAGTGCGTTTTCCATCCGATCGAGCCGGACGGAAAGATCGCCCGGGTCGGATTGCGCCACCCTGCCCGACGGAGCCGGCTGCGCTGACTGGCGCGATTGCGCCGGTGGCTCACCGCGACTGAACAGGTTGTCGAGAAAATTGCCGGACCCGCGCTCCTCCTGCGCCAGCGCAGAGCCGGCCAGCAGCACCAGGGAAAAAGCGGCGGCAAGTCCCGCAGTTTTGGATGTTGATCGTAAACGTGTCATGTCAGATGAAACCGGCAACGGCCGTTTGCCCACGATGGGTAACATACGGCGCGCTGCGTCGAAATTGTGACTGGCATGCCCCGCGGGCACTATCGTTCACGCGCCTTCGCGTAAACACGGCGTAGACGGCCGCGCCATACCCCGGCGACGGCCCTTGAGGCTTGAACCAGGTCCCTTACGAGCTCACGCCCAGTACGGTGACGGCGCGGCGGTTCTGCGACCAGCATGAGATGTCGTTACAGACTGCCACCGGGCGCTCCTTGCCGTACGAAATGGTCCGCATGCGCTGCCCCTGGATCCCGCGTGACGTCAGATAGTCACGGACAGCCTGCGCGCGCCGTGCGCCGAGCGCGATATTGTACTCGCGCGTGCCGCGTTCGTCGGCGTGGCCCTCGATCGTGAACTGGCTGTAGTTGCTGTAGGTCGTAAGCCACTGCGCCTGCTTGTCGAGCGTCGCGCGCGACTGCGGCGTAAGCTCGGACGAGTCGGTTTCGAAAAACACGCGGTCGCCAACATTGACGACGAAGTCCTGCTGACTGCCGGGCGTCGCCTGGCCTGCAGCATTCGCCTGTGCATCCTCACCCGTCCTGTTGGCACAGGCTGAGATTGTCAGAGCCGCGGCGAGAACCGCAGCGAGCCGGGTGATGTGCATCATCTTCTTCATATCGATCATTTCCGGTGCCTCCATTTCACGCGTACAGACCGGAGCATGCGCGTGGGTCTAGCAGGTCGTTCGTTAAACGAACGTTCCATCAACCTTGATGGAACCTTGCGCAGAACCAATAAAACTGTTGGAGCCCCTTAAACCATTTCTGATGGTTAAGACAGTGTGAAAATAAGGCCGGTTTACGACCATTACGACAAAAGCGGTGACCAGGCCGGATCCGAGGCGTAGCTGGGTGTGGGAACTTTCAATTCGTTGCGGCCGCTGATGTCAATCGTGTAAAGCGCGGGCCCCTGCCCGACATCGCGGAAAAACATCAGCACACGTCCGTTCGGCGCGAATGTCGGTCCCTCGTTGTGGAATCCCTCGGTGAGCAGGCGTTCGCCAGAGCCGTCGGGCTTGAGAACGCCGATCGCAAAATTACCCCGCGCCTGTCCGGTAAACGCGATGTAGTCGCCGCGTGGCGACCACACCGGCGTCGAGTGATGTCCCTCGCCAAAGCTGATTCGTGCTGCCGGTCCGCCGGTTGCCGGCATCACGTAAACTTGCTGCGAGCCGCCGCGGTCGCTCTCGAAGCAGATGCGACTACCATCGGGCGAATAACAGGGTGCGGTGTCAATCGCCGGCGTATCGGTGAGACGCGTGGTCTGCTTCGACCGCAGGTCCATCACAAACAGGTTGGCATTGCCACCCTGCTGCAGGCTCATGATGACGCGTTGGCCGTCGGGTGAGAATCTCGGGGCGAATGTCATGCCCGGGAAATTGCCGACGATCTCCCGCTGTCCGGTCTCGATGTTGAGCAGATAGACACGCGGATCGCCCTGTCCGTACGACATGTAGGTGATCTCTTGCGTCGACGGGTTGAAGCGCGGCGTCAGCACAAGATCATCGCCGCGCGTCAGATAGCGGACGCCGGCCCCGTCCTGATCCATGATGGCAAGGCGCTTCACGCGCCGCTCCTTCGGCCCGGTCTCGTCGACGAACACGATGCGGCTGTCGAAGTAACCTCTCTCGCCTGTCAGGCGCTCATAGATCGCATCCGAAATAATGTGCGCGATGCGCCGCCAGTTGTCGGGTGTCGTAAAATATTGTTTGCCGTCGAGCTGCTGGCCGGCAAACACATCCCAGAGACGGAACTCGGCCTTCAGCCGTCCGTCGCCCTGGCGCGTGATGCGGCCGGTGACCAGCGCCTGCGCATTGATCGCGCGCCAATCGGGAAAGCGCGGCACGTTATCGCTGTTGGTGATCTTTTCAATGAAGGCGGCCGGATTGACCGGCACGAACAGGCCGCTGCGCTGAAGGTTATTGGTGATAACGGCGGTGACGTTACGGCCGGTGTCTGCGTCGGAAATGAAGTCGGGCAGCGCGATCGGCATCGGCTGCACGTTGCCCTGTGTGATGTCGAGCTTGAGCACCGCATTCGCGGGGCCGGAACCGAGCATAGCGATCGCACCGGCACCGGCACCGGCGAGCAGCCGGCGGCGCGAGAGCGATAGCGGGAGGACAGGACGATGATTGGGGTGAATCATTTCAATGAGTGAATTTAATTGGACCGGAGCATGTCTTTGGGGTCGAAGGTCAACTCGATTTCTTTCCAGTTGTCATAGTGCTCGGGCTTGAGCATGTCGAACGGCTGGCCGGTCAGCACTGCGCGTACGGCGCTGTCACGCGACGCCATCGCGGCGACGCTCCGGCCATTGACGCGGGCGAACGGTGGCGCCGCCAGCCGGCCGTCGCGGCGAAGCTTGACCGTGACGTTGACGATCAGCTCGTTCGGATCCTGCACCCCGACCGGCGGGCTCCAGAGGGCCATTAACCGGGCGCGCAACGCATCGATTTCAGACTGCGACAATTGGGCTGCCATGCCTGCGGGCGCGCCCAGCGAAGCCACATTGTTGAGTTCCGCGCCCATCGCCGCATTGCGCTGTGGATCACGCTTGTCGAGCAGCGCTGCGATCTTGTCCGCGTCGAATTTCGGCTGCGGCTTCGGCGGCGGCGGCTTCTTCGGCGGCAGCGGCTGATCGACCTTGGTTTCCTGTTTCGGCTCGTCCTTCTGCTTGATCTTTTCCGCGATGGGATCGGGCTTGGGTGGCGCCGGATCGGGCGGCGGCGACGCTTCCTTGGCCACCTGCACTTCTTTCTTCTCGGTGACTTTCGGTTTCGAGTCCTCAAGCGGCTTTGGCGGCTCTTCTGCTTTCTTTTCGACAAGCGGCTTCGGCATATCGAGCTTCGGCGCGTCTTTTGCGCCCTTGGTCAGCTGCGAGAAATCCTTCTCGCTGATCATGTCGACCGGCAGCGATTCCGCCGGGGTGACTTCGAAAGTCTTTCCGGAAAACGATAGCGTCGCCCACAGCAGCACCGCCGCATGCAGACCGGTCGAGATCGCTGTCGCTTTTCTCATCACCGCGCTTTCGCGCCCTGCTCGAACTCAGTGACCAAGGCTACACGATGGAACCCGGCCGATGACAGCCGTCCCATCACCTGCATCATGGTCCCGTAATCGACCTTCCTGTCCCCACGCACGTAGACCCGAGCTTCGGTGCCGCCACGCGCCTGAGCTACTGCCTGCATCTTGGGGACCAGGTCCTCCACCGTAATCTCGCTATTCTGCAGAAAAACCTGACCCTTGTCGTTCACGGAAATAGTCAGCGGTTCCTTGTCCTGCTCGATGCTCTTGGCCTGGCTCTGCGGCAGATCAATCGGCACGCCGACCGTGAGCAGCGGCGCCGACACCATAAAGATGATCAGCAGCACAAGCATGACGTCGACCATCGGGGTGACGTTGATCTCACTCATCACCCTGCGGCGGTGATGCTTGCGTCTCCCGATAACCGGCGTGCCGGCATTGGCAGCCATGAGGTGGTCCCCTACCCGCGCTCGTCAATCTGGCGCGACAGGATGGCGGCGAATTCGTCGGCGAACCCCTCCAGCCGCTGGGCCTGTCGGTTAACTTCGGCCGCGAACTTGTTATAGAAAATGGTCGCTGGTATGGCAGCGACAAGGCCGAGTGCGGTCGCAAAGAGCGCTTCCGCGATGCCCGGGGCAACGACCGCCAGGGACGTATTCTTGGAGGCGGCGATCGACTGGAAGCTCGTCATGATGCCCCAAACGGTCCCGAACAATCCGACAAATGGCCCCGCCGAACCAACCGTGGCAAGCACGAGGAGGCGTTTTTCAAGCCGCTCGACCTCGCGCGCAATCGTCACCTCCATGACCTTTTCGATGCGCATTTGCAGCCCGGCGAAGCTGCGTGTGCTGCTGCCTTCGAAACTGCGCTTCCATTCGCGCATTGCAGCCACGAACAATGCCGCCATCGAGTGTGCCGGACGCGACGATAACGCCCGATAAAGCTCGTCCAGCGACTGGCCCGACCAGAATGCCTGCTCGAAACGGTCCATTGCGCGGCGTGTACGCGTATAGAGCACGGTCTTGTCGATCGCGATCGCCCAAACCCAGACCGAACAGACCAATAGTCCAATCATGACTGTTTTGACGACCCAATGGGCGTTCCAGAACAGCGTGAACAGCGAAAGGTCGGAAGACGTCAGCGGCAGCACCGACTGTGCCACGTCGGCAGGATTCATGGGCACGTCCTTTCCGCTCAATCCGGTTCCGTCGGACGAACCGGCGCGGCGCAATATCCGAAATCAACGAGCGCGCGCGACGATGCCCCCCTACGCGCCAAGCCAAGACCGAATGTCTCGCGAAAATCGTTCGTCCCGTAACGGTGGCGTACGAAATCCCCGCGAAACTTGGCCAAACTTGGGCGCGGAAGCGGGCTTATCGACCCATACCAGCGTGATTGTGGTTAAGGAGTCGTTACCGGAAAAGGGCCGCGCCCAAACGCAAAGGCCGCCCTGTTCGGGCGGCCTTGCTTGGCGCGTAACAGAATTTAACCGTGCGACTGACCTGTGTCGGGCGAAGGCCGGTTGCGGCGCTCTGCCATGAACGCGTCGAACTCGGTTTTATCTTTGGCGACGCGCAGGCGGTCGAGGAACTCACGGAATTCCCGCTGCTCTTCTTCGAGACGGCGCAGCGTCTCAGTGCGGTATTCGTCGAATGCACGGTTTCCGCTGGACGGCGCATAATTCCAGGGACCGCCGCTCACGCGGGACCGCATCCAGTCCATCTTGCTCTGCATGCGATCCATTTTGTTCTGCCAGTGGCCTTGGTGTCCGCATCCCATTCTTCCGCTCCCAACAGTGAAAGCGAGGACGGAAAGCCCAAGGGGCCACCAGACCATAAAGCCAAGGACGATCAGCGCGATCCAGGCGGGTTTTCCAAGTGAGTCGAGTTGCGCGGTGATGGGCATTGTCGGCCTCGCGTGAATGTAAATAACATTTACATACCTAGGCCGGGGCAAGGCCTCTGTCAAGAAGCGCGAAGATTAAATTGGGAAGCCATGGGCGCCGCGCTAGTCCTGCGGCGGGATTTCTCTTGGCTTCAGCGACGGTTTGCCGCTGCCATGGTAAGGCCGAGTCCGCGCAGGTAAATCAGCACCGCAGCTTCCAGCAATTCCTCCGGCTGCATCGGCAAGGTGCGCCTTGCCGCGTCGCCGCGTCCGAACAAGGACGCAATGCCGTGCGTCATCGCCCAGACATGCAGCGCAACCATCAACGCCGGCGGACGTCCTTGCGGCGGCATCAGCATGACCAGTTTCTCGGCGGCGGCGCGCAACACTGCAAAGGCGTTCTCGCTCGCCTCGCGCAACTCGCGATCAGTATCAAGTGGAACGCCGGCCTCGAACATCGCCGAGTAGTAGGCCGGCTCGCGCTTGGCAAAGGCGAGATAGGTTTTGCCGAGGCGGTCGAATGCCGTCATCACATCCGGTCTGCCGTCGTCCCAGGCTTGCGCCAGCGCAGCTGCAAAGAGCTCGAAGCCACGCCGCGCCACATCGGCGAGCAGCGCGTCGCGGTCGCGGTAGTGCCGGTAGGGCGCAGCCGGACTCACGCCCGCCCAGCGCGCGGCATCGGCAAACGTGAAGCCGGCCGGCCCCTTCTCGGCGATCAGTTCGAGCGCGGCGCGCACCAGGGCTTCCTTCAGGTTGCCGTGGTGATAGCCGCGAGCCGCATGGCCACGCTTGCCCCATCTCATGTGAATCGCTTTTACATTAAGGCGGCGGCGGCGTCGATGCGGGCGTCACGAGCGCCGGCGGCGTTTCGCGACCAAAGGTAAATGATCGAAGAGCGTCGGCCCGTTGGGCTGCGCGCCTTCGATTGTGAGCAGCCGGAGCTTGCTGGCGACACCTCCGGGAGCCGAGAAACCACCGGTCTTGCCGCTGGCAGCCAGCACGCGATGACAGGGGACGATCAACGGGATCGGATTTTGCCCAAGCGCCTGACCCACGTCGCGCGCCAGCAGTTTATCGCCCAGCCGCTCGGCAATTTCGCCGTAAGTCAGCGTGGTACCCGGTGGGATCGCGCGCGTGATGTCATAAACCTTGCGATTAAAGGCCGGCAGGTCGTCGGCATCGATGGACACGTCGTTCAAGTCTCGCTGCTCGCCACGCAGCAACGCGACGATGCCATCGATTGCGTGCTGCACATCCACAGGAGGCGGCGCCTCCTGCGCGCCGGGGAAGCGGCGCAACATGCGTGCGCGGGTCGCATGCTCGCTCCCGTCATGGACCTGCACGCCGGCAACGCCGCGTTCGGTCCAGACGATGCCGCAGGCACCCAACGCCGTGTCGAATATGGAAAAGTTGCGGGTCGTCATGGCTTGAACGTTACCACGAGCCGTCAGGCACCGCCGCCCGATTCCTGGTCCGCCTTCATGGCCACCCGCAGCGGCTTCGGGATCGGCCGGGCGCGGCCGCCGGAAACGAAGGCGACCTGCACGTGCGCCTCGACCAGAAGATCCTCGCCGCGCATCACCTTCTGATTGAGGGTGACCGAGGCGCCCTTCACTTCTTCCGGCGTTGTGACGATCGAGAGCACGTCATCCATATAGGCCGGTTTCTTGAAATCGATACTCATGTGACGCACCACGAACGCAAATCCGGGCGCCTCCTTTTCGGCCTGCTCGAACAGCACGCGGTGATCGGCACCGATCAGCCGCAGATAGTTGGTGCGCCCACGCTCCATGAAGCGCAGATAACTCGCGTGATAGACGATGCCGGAAAAATCCGTGTCCTCGTAATAGACGCGCACGGCCTGATGATGCCGTCCTTCGCGAATTTCGCCGTCGAGGGCATTCATCGTCGATCCTTTCCATCGTCATGACCGGGGTTGGTCGGGCTTGTCCCGGCCATCCTCGCCTTACGGTGTCGAGATGATTCAAGACTTGGATGCCCGGCACAAAGGCGTGCCCAAGCACGCCGTCCCTGGACGGCTATGACCGGGCATGACGGAATACTATTCGCCTTCGATCTGTCCAAACAACTGCGCCTGACTTACTGCCAGCGGGAGAACATGGTCTCGCGTCAGCGGCGCAAATGGCAGGTCGGGTAACGCGACAGGATCGACCCAGACAACCTCGTCGATCTCGGCTTTCGGCTCTACCATCCCCTCGACATCGACCGCGTATACGGCGGCCTGCACCCGATATCCGGGTTCGTTCGCCGCTGCGCAATCGAACACCCCGAGCGGGCGCGCCGTCTCCGCAACAACCTGGCAGCCCAACTCCTCAGCAATCTCGCGCGAGAGCGCAGCCACATCGCTTTCGTCGACATCGCGTTTGCCGCCAGGTTGCATGAAAGCCGACGTCCCGCGCTTGCGAACCAGCAGCACGCGACCGTCATTGTCGCGAATCAGCGCGGCGACGACACTGATTATTCTTTCACTCATTCTTCATCACCGGAAAACAGGCCGAACTGGCTGGGGTCGCGCGCAGGCTCGGGCAAGCCGAGATGTTGAAACGCGAGCACTGTGAGCAGACGTCCGCGCGGCGTCCTTTGCAGGAACCCTTTCTGGATCAGGAAAGGCTCGATGATATCCTCGATCGCATCGCGCGGCTCCGACAGCGCCGCCGCAAGCGTATCCACACCGACCGGACCCCCGGCATAACTCGACGCAATGGTCGAAAGATAGCGCCGGTCCATGGCGTCGAGACCGGCGGCATCGACCTCAAGCGCGGAGAGCGCGCGGTCGGCCGCGTTGCGGTCGATGGTTTTGGCGCCGTCAACGTGCGCGAAGTCACGCACACGGCGCAGCAGACGGCCGGCAATGCGCGGTGTGCCACGTGCGCGGCGCGCAATTTCGTTGGCGCCATCGGGCGCAATGCCGATCCCGAGCACGCGCGCACCACGGTTGACGATCTCTTCGAGCTCTTTCTCGGTATAGAAATTAAGCCGCACCGGAATGCCGAAGCGGTCGCGCAGCGGATTTGTCAGCAGGCCCGCGCGCGTTGTCGCACCGACCAGCGTGAATGGCGACAGATCAATCTTCACCGAACGCGCCGCCGGGCCCTCGCCAATGATCAGGTCGAGCTGGAAATCCTCCATCGCCGGATAGAGGATTTCCTCGACCGCCGGATTGAGCCGGTGAATCTCATCAATGAACAATACATCGCGCGGCTCGAGATTGGTGAGCAGCGCCGCAAGATCTCCCGCCTTCGCGATGACCGGGCCGGAGGTGGCTCGGAAGCTGACGCCCAGTTCACGGGCGACGATCTGTGCCAGCGTGGTCTTGCCGAGACCGGGCGGGCCAACGAACAGCACGTGGTCGAGCGCTTCCTTGCGCGCACGCGCCGCCTCGATGAACACGCTCAAGTTCGCGCGCGCCTGTTCCTGGCCGATGAATTCCGAGAGGCGTTGCGGACGCAGCGATGCGTCGACGTCATCGTCACGCTTGTCGGCGGCCACGAGGCGGCGCGGGCTGTTCATTTCGCCAATTCCTTCAGGCCCTGCCGGATCAGCGTCGCGGTATCGGCTCCTTCACCCGCGCTTCGCGCCGCGGCCGCGATGGCGGCAGCGGCCTGCGGATGTCCGTAACCAAGGTTGACCAGTGCAGAAACAGCGTCCGCCATCGGCTTTGGCGCGCGGTTCTCGTCGAGAGCACCGGCCAGATGCACCACGGCTGGATCGATACTGGCGAAGGCCGGCACCTTGTCCTTCAGTTCGGTGACGATGCGCTCGGCCACTTTTTGACCGACGCCGGGCGAGCGCGCCACCATGGCCTTGTCGCGCATGGCGACAGCTGACGCGAGCTCGGATGCCTTGAGCGTGCCGAGCACCGACATTGCGACCTTGGCGCCGACGCCCTGCACGGTCTGCAGCAGACGGAACCACTCGCGCTCGATATCGCTCGCGAAGCCGAACAGCTTGATCTGATCCTCGCGCACATAGGTTTCGATCGACAGCGTGGCGGCTTCGCCGGGCGACGGAAGCGCCTGCAGCGTGCGCGCCGAGCACTGCACCTGATAACCGACACCGCCGACATCCAGGATGATGTAGTCCTCGCCGTAGCTGTCGATGATGCCCTTGAGCTTGCCGATCATGACACCGCGACCCTGAGCACCGCGCTCGTCCGGTGATGCGCGTGGCAGACCGCGATCGCCAGCGCGTCGGCGGCATCTTCGCTTTGTGGATCGGCCTTCGGCAACAGCACGCCAATCATCATGCGAATCTGCGCCTTCTCGCCATGGCCGGCGCCAACAACCGTTTTCTTCACGACATTGGGCGCGTATTCGGCAATGGTCAGCCCGGCCCTGGCGGGCACCAGCATGGCGATACCGCGCGCCTGGCCGAGCTTGAGCGTTGCCGCCGCATTTGAATTGACGAAGGTCGCCTCGACCGCCGCTTCGTGGGGCTGATAGCGCTCGATCACCGCAATCAGTCCGTCATGGATCGCCAGCAGTCGGGTGCCGAGATCGGCACGGTCGCTGGTTTCCAGAGAGCCGCAGGCGACGTGGATCAGCCGGTTGCCGTCGGATTCGATCAGGCCCCAGCCGGTGCGGCGGAGCCCCGGATCGATGCCGAGAATGCGAATCGGACGCCGGGTCATGGCTCGTTGATAACCCCGCAGCCCGCGCCCGCCTAGGTCGGTTTGACCGCCCTGCCCATGCAAGTGGGCCATCACAACCGTAGCGGACTCGGAATTCAACGCGGCTTTGCATTACAATTGCGGTGCAATGCCCGGGTCGTCTGCCTCCCCCGATCGTCGGAATCGCCGGGCCGTCATCATTGGCGGCTCGATGTCAGGCCTGTTCACCGCGGCGTTCCTGCGCCAGATCGGCTGGGACGTCGATGTTTACGAGCGATCGAGCGTCGAACTGGTCGGCCGCGGTGCCGGCATCACCGGTCACCCGGAGTTGCTGGAAGCGCTGGAAGCGAGCGGTGCCGGAACCAAGGACCTCGGCATCGAGGTACCGAAACGCATTGCCGTCAACCGCGAAGGGCGCGTTACCGATGAGCGGCCGCTCCGGCAAATCCTCACCTCATGGGATCGCCTGCAACGGCTCCTGCGCGCGACCATCGACGAGTCACGCTACCATCTTGGCTGGAATTTCGAGCGCGTCGACCAGGATGAGCGCGGTGTAAGGGTGCAATTTTCCGGCGGCCGCGTTGAGCATGCTGACATTCTTGTCGGAGGCGACGGCATCCGTTCCAGCGTGCGCGCGCAAATGGCGCCGGACGTGCAGCCCGTCTATGCCGGCTATTACATCTGGCGTGGCGCACCGAACGAAGCCGATCTCGCGCCGGAGACCCTCAACAGTATCTACCCGCTGTTCACGTTCTATTTGCCCAAACAGCAGCAGGTCATCACCTACCCGATCTCCGGCTTCGACAACGACCTGCGGCCGGGCAAACGCCGATTCAATTTCATCTGGTATCGTGTTGCCGACGCCGCAAAACTGCGCGACATGAATGTGGACGAGAACGGCGTGCAGCACGAATACTCCGTACCGCCGCCGCTGATCCGAAAGGATCTCATCGCGGGCATGTACAAGGATGCGCGTGAGACCCTGCCACCTGCCCTGCTCGACGCGCTGATGAAAATCAAGCAGCCCTTCATCACACCGATCTACGACTTTACCGCGCCCGCGATCGTATTCGGCCGTGTCGCCATGGTGGGCGACGCGGCCGCAAATGCACGGCCGCATATGGGCTTCGGCATGGCCAAGGCAGGCACCGATGCGCAAGCGCTCGCAAAGCATCTGCGCGACCATGACAACATCGACTCTGCGCTCAAGGCCTACAACGCCGAGCGTCAGCCGATCGGCAACAATATCGTGCTGCACGGGCGCAAGCTCGGCACCCATCTCGGCGTGAACTTGAAGACCGAGGAAGACCGACGAATGCACGGGTTGCTTCAGAGCGATGGCGCCATGCTGGACTGGATTGCCGTCCCGAATTTCCTCGACGCTTACAGATGACGTGGGCACTTCACTTCCGTTCGTCCCCGCGAAAGCAGGGACCCAGAACGGCCGAGGGGGTGGCCAAAGAACTGGGTTCCCGCTTACGCGGGAATGAGCGGATTTTGAGATGACCGAGCTGCCGAAGCCGGACTACGCGCGCAACATGCGCATCGTCGGTCACAGCGACCAGGGCGGCCGGCCCGACGGCGTGCAGGTCATGGTGCATCGCGGCTTCGCCTATATCGGGCATATGTTCTCGAAGGGCTTTTCCGTCATCGACGTGCGCGACGCCAAAAATCCGCGCGCGGTGAACTATGTCGCCGCCCCGCCGAACACCTGGAACATCCACCTGCAGGTGCATGACGACCTGTTGCTGGTGATCCACGCCAAGGACATGTTCGCGGCTGCCGAATTTGCCGACGAGCGCGCCTATTACAGCGGCGCCCTCGGCAAGACCGTCGGTACGGCGGAAACCAGGCGAAAGCGCGACTGGAACGCGGGTCTTGCCGTCTACGACATCTCGAAGCCGGAGACGCCACGCCGCATCGGCTTCATGCCGGTTGAAGGCGGCGGTATCCACCGCGTCTGGTACACCGGCGGACGCTGGGCCTTTGCGTCGGTGCTGCTTGATGGATTTACCGATTACATCTTCATGACCGTCGACATGAGCGACCCCGCACAACCGCGAGAGGCGGGGCGCTGGTGGATCCCCGGCATGAATCTGGCAGCCGGCGAAACGCCATCATGGGCTCCCGCCCGACGATACGGACTGCATCACGCGATCATTCATGGCGATACTGCCTATGCCGCCTGGCGCGATGCCGGCATGGTGGTGCTCGATATCTCCGACCGCTCCAGACCGAAGCTGATCGTGCACAGAAACTGGTCACCGCCGTTCGGCGGAGGCACGCACAATTGTCTGCCGCTTCCGGATCGCGATCTTCTCGTTGTTCTCGACGAGGCCGTGCTCGATCACCAGGAAGACGGGCTCAAGGTCATCTGGGTGTTCGACAACCGCGTACCGCAAAATCCGGTGAGCATCTCGACATTCCCGACGCCGGCGGACGCTGACTATAAAAGCAAAGGTGGCCATTTCGGTCCGCACAATATCCACGAGAACAGGCCCGGCAGCTTCGTCAGCTCGCAGCTGATCTTCGCGACTTACCAGAACGCTGGCGTCCGCGTGTTCGATATGTCCGACGCGTTCATTCCGAAAGAAGTTGGCGCGCTGGTGCCACCGCAGCCATCGACTCTTGCCGACACACGACCGAACCGCGCGCGTGTGATTCAGTCAGCCGACGTGTTCGTGGATGCCAAGGGGCTGATCTACGCGACCGACTACAATGCGGGGCTTTATATTCTGGAGTTCAAGGGCTAAGCGACGTCATGCCCGGCCTTGTGCCGGCATGAGGGAAGAGGCGCTACGCGCTCATCTTCTGCATCAACGCGTCCGACACTTCGAAATTGGCATAGACATTCTGAACGTCGTCGCTGTCATCGAGCGACTCGATGAGCTTGAGAATTTTTTCGCCGGCTTCGTCATCGAGCGCGATGGTGTTCTGCGGTTTCCACAGCATCGATGATTTGCGCGGCTCCCCGAATTTGGCTTCGAGCGCCTTGGCCACGTCGTTCAATGTTTCCGAACTCGCGATAACCTGATGACCGTCGTCGTTTGACGTCACGTCGTCTGCGCCGGCTTCGATTGCCGCATCCAGCATGGCATCGGCGCTCGCAGCCTTGGCGTCGTATTCAACGACACCGACATGGTTGAACATGAACGACACCGCACCGGTGGTGGCCAGGTTGCCGCCGTTCTTGGCGAAAATCGCGCGCACTTCGCCGGCGGTGCGGTTGTGGTTGTCGGTCAAGGCCTCCACGATCACCGCCACCCCGCCTGGCCCATAGCCCTCGTAGCGGATCTCATCATAGCTCTCGGTATCCGAGCCTTGCGACTTCTTGATTGCGCGTTCGATATTGTCCTTCGGCATGTTCTCGGCGCGGGCCGCCAGGATCGCTGCGCGCAGGCGCGGATTGAACGCGGGATCCGGCATACCGAGCTTGGCCGAGACCGTGATTTCGCGAGCGAGCTTGCCGAACAGCTTGGAGCGCGCCTTATCCGCACGCCCCTTCTTGTGCATGATGTTCTTGAATTGGGAATGACCGGCCATAGGAAGTTTTGCGACGTCTGTTGATTCCGGCGGCTATATAGGCTGCCTGCGCGGGAAAATAAACATGCAAGCTCTGTTATTCCGGCGCCTTCGACGCGCCCCGGAATGATTGTGGAGGTCAGGCTGCCGCGACCGCAACGTTGCGCAGGATCGATTCGATCCGCGCGCCGACTTTGGCCACATTGCGATGGACGCGCGCCTTGTACCGGGTCACGGCGTCCCGGTCGATCAGGAAGAATTTCTGTTCCGGATAGGACCGGCCAAAAACATCGATCAACATGCTGCGAAATTGGCCGGCCGCGAGATCGGGTTGCCGAGCCGGCATTTCCGCGTAAGCCGCAAGTTCTGCCGAAGGCAGAGCGCAAAGCAGCGCCGTCGGTTCGGTCGAGTAGACCTGTTTGTGTTGCTGGATGGTATGAATAGCGCGGTCCAGCGCGAGCTCCTGGCCGAGTTCGTTGCTGATGACCAACGGCTCGTCATTGATTGCCCGCGTCAGGGGAAATTGGTCGATCAGCCAGTCACCGATGTGAACGACGTTGTTGCGCCCGCGTCCGTACATCAGCACGTCGTCCTCATAGCGCGCGAACCATGTATCGAGCCGGTCGATCAGACGATCGACGGCCGGACGCGAGATCAATTCCCGGCGCTGCGTGCCGAAAATTCCAATCGCCGCCCGGGAGCGCGAAACGACATCGAACACTTCCTCTCCAAGAAGCGGCGGAAACAGCCCGCTGCCGACCCCGAGAATGACCAGGTCATAGTTGGCGCGCGCCTCGTTGAGTGTGTGGAAGGTCAGATGATGCACCTCAGCCTCGCCCGGCAGCAGCGCGTTGACCATGTGAGAGCCGAGCCGGGCCGCGAAATTTCCACCTCCGCCGTCGGAAATCACGGCAACGCTGCAGGATGCGGCCGGTGCAAGCCACTCCGTCGGCGTGAGCCGCATCAATACCTGAGTATCGTCGATCGGAGTCGTGCACTCGATAC